>JAOAGP010000007.1 GCA_026415695.1 Thermodesulfovibrionales bacterium
CACAAGATACATGGAATATCATATGTGTAGCAAAATGATAAATATCAGCAAAAAAGAGGCATTAGTCAAACAAGATTAGGCAGGATTAAAAGGAGTTAACCAAAAGTCAAAGATTATAGGGATTACCCGTATCTTATACTAAAAACCAGTCTTTTTATCACCTGTCCCATTTCATTGATCAGTTAATCTTTTCAAAAACCTCCCTAACCGATTTCTCGCATAATAATGCAAGGTCTTTTCTGTTAAGTTTGTTTTCTTGGTTGTTATTTATCACATCACAGAAATGCACAACCGCCTTGATACGGGTCATTCCTGTTATATTCCAAAGATGTATAAAAATATTCATATCTCCATACCAAGCCACCTTATGAGAGATTGGTTTGCTGTCATCATCTAAATACGATATCACCACTGGTTGAACCCTTACATCCAGCCTCTCTGGAAGGAAGAAAAATGCGGAGTTAAACCTTTTTATCACCTTTCCATCTGATGTGGTGGCCTCTGGAAAAACCACGATATTTGTGCCTTGAGACAAGACCCTTTCGGCGTATTTGATCGCTGAATAGGTAGATTTCTTTGAACTGCGATTCACAAATATAGTCCCTGCAGTCATGCTCAAGATTCCAAAGATTGGCCACCTCTTGACCTCCTCCTTTGAAACAAACACACAGGGCATAACGCTTGCGATCACAGGGATATCTGTATAAGATAGATGGTTACATGGAATAAATGCGCCACCATGTTGAGGCTTGCTGCCTTTTTTTTCTACAACAATGCCTAATAACCTACAATTGGTTTTAGCCCATACATTCACAGATTTTAAAAGCACACTGTTGTGAGGAATCCTTGTAATCCTTAATAGTAGCAGTATTGGGACTACAAAGACACAAAATAATAGGTTGCTTATGATAATAGACAATATCCTGAAGAGCCTTAAGAAAAAAATTGTCATGCCATTATTATAGTCTTAACAAGTCACTTTTTACCCTTTAAGTCCAATGCCATCACACCAAATATAAAATCAACAAAAATTCTTGTTTAAAGATATGCCCAAAAGTGCTAAAATTATGCAAAATCCACTTTAAAAAAGGGGTATGATATGAATAAACATCATAGTTTTTCAAATAACATATTTGGTATAACTCTACATCAGCATATAAAACTTTTCATCGTTATTATATTGTTTAACCTCTTGTTCTTGATTTGTTTACCAACAACTAAAACCTTTGCAGCAATACCTATCAACCGCCCTGATGTGCCTAAACACGCAGAGATTGTATCTGTAAGGGGTGATAGTGAGGTGATGTTTGTAAAGACAGAAGTGTGGTATCCAGCAGCTATTTATCAGTTACTTACATCAGGAGATATTCTAAAGACAGGGACAAACGGCAAGATAGATGTCCTGTTTATTAATGGTATTCAGATAAAGATTCATCAAAGGTCAACCCTAATTATCAGGGAGTATTCAAAGGACAAGAGATTGACGGAATTAAATCTCAAGATTGGTGAGATATGGAGTAGGGCAAAGGCGGTGCCGGGCGAGTTTAGGATTGTAACACCCTCTGCTATTGGCGGAGTAAGGGGCACTGATTGGGATTTGTTGGTTGATGAAAAGGGGACGAGTTATCTCACGGTCTTAAACGGCAGTGCAGAATTTTACAACGACTTTGGTTTAGTAAGGCTCAAGGATGGTGAGCAGGCAATGGCGGAGGTCGGGAAGGCACCTGTGAAGGTCTTTTTGGTAAGTCCAAAGGACAGGGTTCAGTGGACTATTTCTTATCAACCAGATATGCCAAAGGTAGTAGTTTTTTATTCCCATAAAAGAGAGCAAATACTTGAGATTCTGCCGTCTGTGAGGGAAAAGGTAAACAGTGATAAAACAGATACAGGCTCAAAACTACTTCTTGCTGGACTTCTCTATGACCTCAAGGAATTTGATGAAAGCCTTAAACTCTTTGATGAGATACTTGAATATGACAAGTCAAATACTACAGCATCAATCTTTAAGGGGCTTATCTTACTTGATAGAGGCAAGATTGATGAGGCAATGCCCTTGTTACAAATGGGATTGAATTCAACCAATCCAAAAGATAGGATAAATGCATCCATTGGATTAGCAGGCGTATATCTCTATAAAAACGATTTAAACAAGGTAGAAAATTTACTTGATAGGTTATCTAAAGATGAAACATCACCGTCCATCGGGCTTGCTATGTCAATCTATTATGCCTACAAAGGAGACTTTAGGGGAGCAATAGGTATTTGTCTTGATTATTTAAAGGCATATCCAGAGGATGAAAGGTTTTACACACTTGCAGGGGATTTCTACCTCACAATAGACGAGCCAGAAAAGACGGTAGAGGCTATCAAAAAGGCACTATCTATTAATCCTAATTCATCTGATGCCTATCTGATATTAGGACGATATAACCACTTACTTGGTAAGGCAAAGGAGTCAGAGACTGCATTTAGAAGGTCTATAGAACTCAATCCAAAAAACACCGATGCAATTAGTGAACTTGGGAAGTTGCTCATGGAAAAGGGAGACTTTGAGAAGTCTTTTAAAAAACACAATGAGGCAATAGACATCAAGCCCACAGTGAGCAGTTACCACTCAAGGCGTGGGATGTTGATGAACTGGATTGATGAAATAAAATCAGCCCACAGGGATTATAAGAAAGCCACCGAGATAAACCCCTCTGATTATCAGTCCTTTGATGGACTTGGATTCCTTGCACTCAAAGAAGGAAAGCCCGATGAGGCAATACAATATTTCTACAAGGCAAGCCTCCTTGAACCTCGTTTTGCAGAACCACATATATTCCTTTCGATTGCCTATTATCAAAAGGAGGACATAGGCAAGGCACTTGAGGAGTTGAGGCTTGCAAGTCTCCTTGACCCAAAAGACCCCATTCCTCACATGATTGCCTATATAATCTATCAAGACACCTATCGCCCATTTGATGCCATAAGGGAGGCAACCACTACACTTGAACTACTGCCAAACCTCAAGAGCGTAAATCCCATTGATGCAACACAGAAGGGGTTGACAAACCTCGGTAATGCACTACTTGGACTTGGAATGACTGAATGGGCAACGAGTTATTCAGAGGACTCTTATAATCAATACGATGCGGGTAGTTACTACTTTAGTGCCAAGAAGTATGAGGGCAATCCATTTATTTATTCAAGCACTATGTCGCAGGCATTTTTGTTAGACCCCATGTCAATAAAATACTCTGACAGGTATCAAGATATTGTCCAACGACCACAACAAAATCTGACAGTAAATGCAACACTTGGAAGTGAAGACGGCGCCTTTTACAGAAAGAGTAAGGTAATCACACAAGGATACACGAGAAAGCCTTTTCAGATTACCTATCTGCTTGACTGGGAAAACTACGACAATAAGGGCTTTCGTGAGAATAGTTATACAAGGAGTAATTTTCTGACCTACGCAATAGGGCTAAAACCTGACTATAAAAACGGCTTCTTTATTTGGGGTGGCAAAAAGTGGGTTACAATGGGAGACCCTGGCACTGTGTTTCAGCCTGATAAGGATGATACCTACAAAGACAGGCATACCTTATTGTCTGCTGGTTACAACTACAGGATTGGCAATAAAAACAACCTACTTTTTAATTTCTTTTACAACGCTGTAAAGTCAAATTTTGATAATCGTCAACCATTAGGAAGTATTGGCATGTCAGATTATGCAATATCTTTTGTAAACAGATTTGGGCTAAATCAGGCAAGGCAATTCTTTGATAAGGGTGTGTATGATTTGGGTGTGTGGAATGGCATACAACTATTTGCAACGGACTCAACAGGTATGCTTTTAGCGGAGGGATTACAGCCTCTTTCATTTCCATCTAATAAGGTTTTTGATACAAACCCTGTCCGCAGTAGTCTTACAAGGTCAGAGAATTTAGGTTATCAATTCAAACACCTCTTGACCCTCTTTGATAACCACGACTTCTCTTATGGTGTAGAGTTCATACCAAAAAACAGGTTTAAGACTGAGCAGATTTTAAGTGTTACACCTACAGGTAGATATATGGGTTTTTATGACGAGATAATGTTACCAAATCCTGAATTTTACGCCATGAGGGACTTGATTTATAGAGACAGCCTTGATGGTTGGCGTTATGACAGTAAGATACTTCTTGCCTACTTGAATGACCGATGGAGCATAGTGGATAACCTTTTGATGGAATACGGGATTACATACGAATGGCTTAAGTCTTCAAACACGATAAGCAACGATGAATTTAGATATAAGAAGATTCACCCAAGGATTGGGCTTTCTTGGAAGATTAACAACATCCACACAATAAGGACTGCATTTCAAAGAAAACTTTACCCCGGTGCTACACAGTCCTTTTCACCACTTACGACAGTTGGGCTTATCTTTGATTGGATACAACTCGTCCCCGGCTCAATTATCACCGATTATCAGACCTCCTTTGAATCACGATGGAACGATAGACTCTTTACATCCATAAACCTTGAAAGACGGGATGTGAAATACCCTCATAACACAGTTGGTGAAAAAAACTCTACAAATTTTATTGCTGCTGCAATAAACACCATCTTGACCGATAGGATTGGTGCTTTCATAAGATACAAATACGCCGATAGTGAGGTAAAAGACGGACCGTATCAAGTCAAAGAACTACCCTTACTCCCTCGTCATGCATTAGGTGCAGGATTAGTATGGGTCTCACCTTCTTATCTTAAGGCAATGCTTGCAACCTACTACATCACAGGTCAATACGGAAATGATGACAATACATATAAACTACCAAACTTTGTCACCACAGACCTTACACTCACTTGGGAAGCTCTTAAAAAACACCTGATGGTTAAGTTTGATGCAAAAAACATATTCAACATTAAATATGAGACAAAACAGGGTTACCCCGCCGCAGGCATGTCTGCATATCTGACAGTAGAGTATAGGTTTTAGATAGGGTGCTTTGCTGAAAATATTACTAATTATAAATAAAACGGAAATCCCTAAAAATATTTAGGGAAGATAGTCAAGTGCTACGATCTCGTTATGGTAGTATTTTTATATTGACAATGCAATAAAATATTCTTTATAATTCAAAGTCTTGGGGCTGTAGCTCAGTTGGGAGAGCGTCTGAATGGCATTCAGAAGGTCGGCGGTTCGATCCCGCTCAGCTCCACCTTTAAAAATCAATCACTTAAGTCCTAATTCCCTTCTCATCTCTACCCCTTATTGTATAGTAAGCCAAGTGCGTGTGTTACTGGCATTTCAGAGGATGATTTTGAAGATTGTCTTTTAGAAAAAAAAGAAAATAAAGTCTTTATTCTCATGCAGTGAAATCCCTTGATAAACTAAAGCAGATATCATTAAATCCCCCTTACAATCTCAAACAACGCATTTATAAAACGACTGTCAGTATTGAAGGATTCTGTCCTTTTCATGTTTATCCCTAAAGATGCTGAAAGTTTGCCGTAGACCATGTCTATCTCATAAAGTGTTTCAATGTGGTCTGATACAAAACTCACAGGGACTATGAGGACATCCTTTATACCCTTTTTTGCAAGCCTATGAAGTGTATCCTCCGTGGATGGTTCTACCCATTTTACTGGTCCAGTCTTACTTTGAAAGGCAAGACCGTATTGTGAGGTGGCTAATCCAATCCTATCTACTACGAGTTTGATTGTCTTTTCTGTATGTTGGATGTATGGGTCTCCTTCGTCAACAAACCTTTGAGGAAGGCTATGTGCACTAAAAAGTATGAAGGGTGTGGTATTAAAAAGTTGCATGCCTTCTTTTATGAATTCTGACAATACATCTATGTATGATGGATGGTCATACCAATACTTTATTGACTTATGCCTCAGACCCAATCTATCTGCTGATGTTTCAAAAGCCTTTATCGTTGAGCCAGAGGTTGCCTTGCTGTATTGAGGATAAAGGCTCAATCCTATTACCTCATTGATACCTTCTTGTTTCATCCCTCTTAATGTATCTTCAATAAATGGATGCCAATATCTCATCCCCGTCTTAACGGTGATGTCATAACCATTTGTCTTTAATAACTGTTCAAGACAGTGAGCCTGCTGATTAGTAATCTCTATCAAAGGTGACTTGCCACCAATAAGGCTATAGGCATGAATGGTATGTTTCAATCTCTTTTTAATGATGATGGAGGCTATGGTGTTGTGAAGAAATGATGGTCCTAATCTTATGATGTCTCTATCGGAAAATAGATTTTTCAGAAATGGTTTAACAGACTGTAATGAATCAGGTCCTCCCATGTTTAATAAGACTATCCCCTTTTTCATGTTTTCTCCGTTTTTTATTTATGTATTATCAAGCAAGGCTGTTTAATGTAGCCTTTTGATTGTTTTGTTTAAAGATAAAGCAACTTTAGACAATAAATCAAACTGTGCCAAATAAGGACAAATCCTCTTAACCTAAACTTCAAGACTTTTTAACCAAAAGTAATATTCGTTTAAAGTTTAGGTAAGGTGTAAAACACATAATATTTAGGTAGTGAAGATGAAGAAGATACTTTTTATCTGTGGTTCTCTTAATCAGACAACGATGATGTATAAGATAGCCCAGCATCTAATGGGCGATTATGACTGTTATTTTACCCCTTACTATGGAGATGGTGTTGTAAGACTACTTACGAGGATGGGGTTGTTAGATTTCACAATCTTGGGTGGTAGGTTTAAGAGGCAGACTGATGAATTTCTTGATGCTGAATGTTGCAAGATTGATTACGAAGGAAGGACAAATAACTACGATTTGGTTGTCACATGTTCAGACCTTATAGTGCAGAAGAATATAAAAAAGAAAAATATTATTTTAGTTCAGGAGGGTATGACGGACCCAGAGAATTTTGCATATCACCTTGTCAAAAAACTAAATTTGCCAAGATATATTGCAAGCACATCTACAACAGGGTTGTCAAACGCATATCAAAGGTTTTGTGTCGCATCAGAAGGGTTCAAGAAACACTTTGTCAACAAGGGAGTAAAGGAAGATAAGATAGTGGTAACAGGTATCCCTAATTTTGATGACTGTCAAAGGTATCTCAAAAATGATTTCCCATACAAAGACTATGTGTTGGTTGCTACTTCGGATGCAAGGGAGACATTTAAACCAGACAGAAGAAAGACATTTATTAAAAGGGCTCTAAAGATAGCAGATGGTCGTCGGACTATCTTTAAACTACATCCAAACGAAAAGCCAAAAAGGGCAGAAGAGATTAGAAGGATTGCACCTGATGCCTTGATCTTTCACGATGGCAATGCCCATGAGATGGTGGCAAATTGTCAGGTCTTGATTACTCAATACTCATCGCTTGTGTTTACTGGTTTAGCACTTAATAAGGAGGTCTATTCATATTTTGATGTTGAACGATTAAAGGAGATGACGCCCATTCAGAATGGTGGGACTTCGGCAAAAAACATCGCAGAGGTATGTAAGGAGTATTTGCAATGAAGATCTTGACAGCAATACAGACAAGGACAGGTTCAAGCAGGTTTCCTCAAAAGGTGCTAAAGACACTTGGCAGTAAACCCCTTTTTGTGACTATGGCAAACAGGATAAAGGCATCAAGATATGCAGGGCAGGTGGTAATACTGACCACATTCTTGCCTGATGACGATATTATTGAGATGATTTCATTAAGCAATGGGCTTGAGTGTTTTAGAGGACATCCAACCGATTTGCTTGATAGACATTATCAGGCAGGTATCTTTTATGGCGTTGATGCTGTTGTAAAGATCCCGTCTGACTGTCCTCTTGTAGATATTTCAGTAATAGATAAGGTTATAGATTTTTATGTCAAAAACTATCCTAAATACGATTATGTTAGCAATCTACATCCGGCAACCTATCCAGATGGCAACGATGTGGAGATTGTAAGCATGAAAACACTTGCATTGGCTTGGAGATTTGCAGACAAGGACTACGAAAGGGAGCACACAACCCCTTTTATCTGGGAGCAACCTGAAAGGTTTATGATAGGAAATATAAGAAACAATGGCTGTAATTTCTCTATGACGCACCGTTGGTGCTTGGACTATCCTGAAGACTACATCTTTATAAAGACCATTTATGACGAATTATCCCCTAAAAATCCATTTTTTGGTATCAATGAAATCCTTGACCTGCTTAAGAGGCAACCACACATTATGGAGATAAATAAGAAATACTGCGGTGTCAATTGGTATAGACATCATATCAACGAATTAAAGACTATTACACCTTCAGAGACGAGGCTTGAGGTATGAAATACGACGATATAGACCATCTAAAAAGGATATCTAATAAGGCAAGGCAGCAGATAGTTAATCTCACAACAAAGGGTGGGTGTTTTTTGGGTTCAGCCCTGTCGTGTTTAGACATAATAACCTATCTATACGAAAGGTTTTTGATACTTGAAGATAAAGACAGGGATTATTTTTTCCTTTCAAAAGGACATGCAGTGCCAGCACTTTATAGTGTTTTGTCCATTCAGGGGATTATTGATATAAACTGGGTGGAATCACATTTAAGTCCTTACAGTGATTTTTACTATCATCCAAATATCAACATATCAGGTGTGGATTTCCATGCAGGCTCATTAGGACATCTTCCATCAGTAGCATTAGGCGTAGCATTGGACATGAAGTTAAAAAATAGCACGGCTTTTAGTGTTGTATTGGTTGGTGATGGTGAGCTCAATGAGGGATCTGTGTGGGAGACATTTTTGATTGCGGGTGCAAATAAACTCAGTAACTACATTGTAATCATAGATAGAAACAGGATTCAGGCAAATATGAAAACCGAATCCCTAATCCCACTTGAGCCCTTAAACAAAAAGTTAGAAGCCTTCGGCTTTGATGTCTATGAGGTTGATGGTCATGACTTTGAGGAGATGGAGAGGGTGTTTGATAGAGGGCTTTTTGATAGTGAGAAGCCTCATGCAATCGTAGCACATACAGTGAGAGGAAAGGGTATTTCAAGGTTTGAAAACAGGATTGACAAATGGTTTGTAAGATTAACCGAGGATGAGGCTGATGAGGTGTTAAGGTCTATGAATATTGAGAATGAAGTTTATCAGCCTCTTAAGTAGATAAAGGGAAATAAAGGTGTCATATCAAGAGTTATTGTATGAAATAATCAAAGATGACCCACGATTCATAGTCTTAACATCAGAAAACAGGTCAGCGATAAGACAAATCCCTCAATTACTACCTTCAAGATTCATTGATACTGGCATCTCCGAACAGAGTCTCGTTGGTATTGCTGCTGGTCTTGCAATAAGGAAAAGGATACCTATAGTCCATGGGATTTCTGCATTTATCACCATGAGGGCATACGAGTTTATAAGGACTGACATTGCCTATCCAAATCTGCCCGTAAAGATTGTAGGGACATTTGCGGGGTTATTATCGGAAGGTAACGGTCCTACTCATCAGGCAGTTGAGGATGTAGCATTGATGAGAAATATGCCCAATATGGTCATATTTTGCCCTGCAGATGAGCAAGACCTTATGATTGGTTTAAGAGAGATACTCACCACAAATCTTCCATGCTACATAAGGTTAAATCACCTGCCACCGATTGTAAATCATTCAGACCATTTTCGGATTGGCAAGGCTGAGATGCCATATCAAGGTGCAAGGCATTCTAAATTGACAATCTTGACCTATGGATCATTGTTTTGTGAGGCATTTAAGGCATGTAACATCCTCAATGAATACGGGATTTCAACACGACTTGTCAATATGCGTTTTATTCAACCACTTGATGTGGATACTATCTTAGCATGTTGTAAGGATTCAGAGGTCTTTGTGACGGTTGAAGACCATTTTGTGGTAGGTGGTCTTTACAGTGCGTTGTGTGAGTTGTTTGTTGCTTTAAACATAAACAAGAGGGTTTATCCGATTGCACTTAAAAACAAGTGGTTTAGACCTGCAATGTTAGACGATATCATACGATTTGAGGGACTGTCATCTGATGATATAGCCCAGCATATTATAAAGATAGGGGGTTTCAATGGGAAATAAGGTTACATTTAATGAGGGTTATCCAAGTATCAAAGAGTCAGATGCCCTGTATGCAAGGGCATTAGGTCTCATACCTGCGGTTACGCAAACACTCGCAAAAGGACCTTCACAATATGTAAAAGGCGTTGCACCGAAATATCTATCACATGGTAAGGGTTGTAGGGTTTGGGATGTAGATGGCAACGAATACATAGACTACACAATGGGGGTTGGTCCTGTCTCTTTGGGATACTGTTATGAAAAGGTTGACAACGCAATCATTGAGCAATTGAAAAAGGGCATAACCTTTTCTCTGATGCATCCACTTGAGGTGGAGGTGGCGGAGATGATTAGGGACATCATACCAAATGCTGATTCCGTGAGATTTAGTAAAACTGGTGCAGATGTTACATCAGCAGCGGTAAGACTTGCAAGGGCATATACTGGCAGACAAAAGGTATTATGCTGTGGATATCATGGTTGGCATGATTGGTATATAGGTATAACAACAAAGAATCTCGGGGTTCCAGAATGCACAAAAGAACTAACCTACACCTTTGATTACAATGATGTTGATTCACTTATAGATGCCATAGATGTAGATACTGCTTGTGTAATTATTGAGCCAATAACCTTTCAACAACCTCAAAATGGATTTCTACACGAGGTAAGGGATATCTGTAACAGAACAGGCTGTATCCTGATATTTGATGAGATGTGGACAGGATTTAGGGTAGCAATCGGTGGTGCTCAGGAGAGATTTAAGGTAGATGCGGATCTTATGTGTTTTTCAAAGGCAGTGGCAAATGGGATGCCTCTTTCAATACTTGCTGGAAGGAAGGAGATAATGGAACTTCTTGAGGAGGATGTGTTCTTCTTTACAACATTTGGTGGTGAGACGCTTTCATTGGCTGCTGCAAAGGCAACGATTACGGAGATCGTTGAAAATAGGGTGACTGATTACTTGGAAGAAAAGGGTAGTTATCTGCGAGATAGATACAATACTATCGTAGAGGAATTGAACATCCCATTTACTAATTGCGTAGGATTAGGCTGTAGGACGATGGTGAGTTTTGATGGTTCTTATGCTAATCCATTGTATCTCAAATCCCTCATGCAGCAACTCCTGATTAAGAAAGGCATCCTTTGGAGTGGTTTTCACAACATATCATATTCTCATACACAAGAGGATATTGAATATACCATTTCAGCATATAAAGAGGTCTTGGCAGAACTAAAAGAGGCAGTAGAAAAGGACACAGTATTTGAATCACTTTTAGGCTCTCCAGTTCAGCCTGTGTTTAGAAAGACATCAGGGTTTAACTTCAAACCTATTGTAAGGAGCAATTAGCCTTGAATGAATTTTCACTTGAAGGGAAGGTAGCGGTAGTAACAGGTGCAGGTGGTCTTTTAGGTGTAGAACATGTAAAGGCACTGTCTGATGCTGGTGCAGTGGTTGTTGCTTGTGATATTGATACGGTAGCTGCACAAAGGGCAATATTTGATGCAACAACCCCATGCATTGCGCTTAAGATGGATGTTACAAATAGACAATCTATATCAGAGGCTTTAAAAGAGATAATATCATTGTGTGGCAGGGTGGATATATTGGTAAACAACGCCGCTATTGATGATAAGTTTGATGTTACAAGAGG
The DNA here is from genome assembly GCA_026415695.1 of Thermodesulfovibrionales bacterium. Lineage (GTDB taxonomy): Bacteria > Nitrospirota > Thermodesulfovibrionia > Thermodesulfovibrionales > Dissulfurispiraceae > DUZI01. The sequence goes on from JAOAGP010000007.1 coordinate 11,679, forward strand.
TCTTGAGCAGTCTAAATTTGAAAACTATCCTATTGAGTCTTGGCAGAGAAATATTGATGTAAATATTACTGGGGTTTTTTTATGTTGTCAGATAATTGGTTCATGGATGGCTGAAAGAGGTAGAGGCAGTATTATAAATGTTGCCTCAACCTACGGTGTTGTTGCCCCTGACCAGAGTATCTACAGGGATAGTAATGGTCAGCAGGTTTTTTATAAATCTCCATCATATCCAACTACGAAAGGGGCTGTAATCTCGTTTACAAGGTATCTTGCAAGCTATTGGGGAGAAAAAGGGGTGAGGGTCAACTGCTTATCTCCCGGTGGTGTAGAAAACGGACAGGATGAGGCATTCATAAAGCAATACTCATCACGGACACTACTTAAAAGGATGGCAAGACCATCAGATTACAGAGGTGCGATAGTGTTTCTTGCCTCAGATGCATCAACTTACATGACAGGTGCAAATCTCATAGTAGATGGTGGATGGACTGCGATATGAAAACACTTGAAAGTAACAAAGATTTAGTCCAAAAGGCATCACGGATTAGGATTGTTTTTACGGATGTGGATGGGGTTTTGACCAATACCATAGTTTATTACACACCAGAGGGTGATTTTATGAGGGGATTTTCAGTCAGAGATGGTATGGGTATGGAGAGACTAAAAAAGGAGTGTAACATTGAAACCGTCATCATAAGCGGTGAGAGTTCGCAGTCAATAGAGACAAGGGCTAAAAAATTAGGTATTAGCGAATGTTATTTGGGGATAACCGATAAAAAGTCATTATTACAATCGGTCATCATAGAAAAGGGCTTTAAGATGGATGAGGTTGGATACATCGGGGATGACATTAATGATATTGATGCTATCAAGTCAGTTGGTTTCTCTGCCTGTCCTTCAGATGCATTTGACATCGTGTTAAAAGAGGTAGATATGGTTTGTAAGAATAGAGGCGGAGAAGGTGCGTTTAGGGAGTTTGCTGAGTTTATCATCAAGTCAAAAAAATCAAAACAAGGGAGGATTGGTGATGAAGGTTTTTAAGAAGGTTAAGGTAGGTGAAAGGTATATTGGTCAAAACGAGCCCGTGTATGTAATTGCTGAAATTGGAATTAACCACAATGGTTCATTAGAATTGGCAAAGAGGATGATTGATGGGGCTGTATTTGCTGGTTGTGATGCTGTCAAGTTTCAGAAGAGGACACCAGAACTATGTGTTCCAAAAGACCAATGGTATATTGAGCGGGATACACCGTGGGGTAGGATGACCTATATTGAATACAGACACAAGGTTGAGTTTAGTAAGGATGATTACGCCGAGATTGATAGGTATTGTAAGGACAAGAAGATAGATTGGTTTGCTTCATGCTGGGATGAGGAGGCAGTTGAGTTTATGGAGCAATTTGATGTGGTAATGTTTAAACTACCATCAGCATCCCTTACTGACCACAATCTAATAAGGGCAATGAGGGCAACAGGTAAGCCTCTTATGATATCCACAGGCATGTCAACTATGAAGGAGATTGAGGATGCTATCGCAGTTGCAGGCACTATAGACCTGTTGATTGCCCACTGCACCTCTGCGTATCCGTGTAATGTATCTGAACTCAACTTAAGGATGATACAAACCCTTACGAGTCATTACCCAACAGTGCCAATTGGGTATTCAGGACACGAGACTGGATTGGCACCTACATTGTGTGCAGTTGGCATGGGGGCGTGTTTTGTAGAAAGACATATCACACTTGATAGGGCACTTTGGGGAACTGACCAGTCCGCATCAGTTGAGATACATGGCATGCATAGGCTTGTAAGGGATATTAGAGACATAGAAAAGGCTTTTGGAGATGGTGTCAAGAGGGTTTATGAAAGCGAAGTGGCAGTAAGGCAAAAGTTAAGAAGGGTTTCAAGTATTGCTTAAGATTGAGATGTCATGGGTCTTTATACTAATTGCAGCCCTATTTGAAATAGGGTGGATATATAGCCTCAAGGCTACAGCAGGATTTACAAAGATAATCCCCCTCCTTTTTTATGCCTGTTGTGGTCTTGGGGCAGCATTTTTTTTGTCTCAAGGATTAAAACACATAAGCACTGGCACTGCTTATGCAGTTTGGGTGGGGATTGCTGTTGCTGGGACAAACATTATCAGCATGTTGTTTCTTGAAGAACCAGTGAGGGTATTAAAACTCCTATTCGTTATGCTGATTATAATTGGTGTTGCAGGGCTTAAGGTTATAGAGCAATAATTGTGTAGAGATGTGGTCTATTCCTCTGGATATTTTGTATGTCTTATAATCTTGCCTGCCACAAGATAAATGACCATCTCTGCAATGTTTACCGCATGGTCTGCTATCCTTTCTAAATACTGCGCAATAAATATTATCCTCATCCCTCTCATTATCTTTGAAGGGTCAAGCATCATCAAAGAAAGGAGTTCTTCAACAATACCATACTTAAGGTCATCTACCTCATCATCCCTCATGATTACATCTGTTGCAAGTTTTTGGTCTTTATTCATGAAGGCATCAAGGGCATCCCTTGTCATTCCTTGAGTGATCTCACGCATACGGGGGATGTCAATGTAAGGCTTAAGGATTGGTTCTCTGTTTATCTCAAGTGCCCTGTTTGCAATATTTACACACATATCCCCCATTCTTTCAAGGTCGGTGGTTATCTTCATCGCTGTTGTGATAAACCTTAAATCTCCACCCTTTGGTTGCATCCTTGCGATTAGTTTTATAGCCTCCTCATCTATCTCAACATCAAGGGCATTGATTATATGGTCTCTCTTTATAACTTCTTCAGCGATGTTGCTATCTCTATCTACAAGAGACCTCACGGAGTCCCTGATAGCAACCTCAACAAGTCCTCCCATCTCAAGTATCTTACCCATCAAAGTCTTTAGCTGATCATCAAAAAGAGACATTTTATCCAAACCTCCCTGTTATGTAATCTTCTGTTAGTTTTTCTTTTGGCGTTGTGAATATCTTATCCGTAGGACCTGTTTCAATAATCTCACCTAACATCATAAATATTGTATTGTCTGATATCCTTGCTGCCTGCTGCATATTGTGTGTAACAATTATTATCGTTACAATCTTCTTTAATTGCACTATGAGTTCTTCAATCTTTGCGGTTGCAATAGGGTCTAATGCAGAGGTTGGTTCGTCAAATAGTAAAACCTCTGGATTAACTGCGAGTGCCCTTGCAATGCAGAGTCTTTGTTGTTGCCCTCCTGAGAGTGCATATGCCGATTCTTTTAGTTTGTCCTTGACCTCATCCCACAAACCAGCCTTTTTTAAGGAGTCTTCAACGATACCTGACAACACACTCATGCTTTTTTCACCCCTTATCCGTGGTCCGAAGGCAACATTTTCAAAGATTGATTTACTGAAGGGATTTGGTCTTTGAAACACCATGCCTATTCTGCTTCTGAGTTCCATTGCATCAAGTAAAAAGATGTTTTGACCTTCAAGCAGTGCCTCGCCTTCTACCCTTTGATCGGGATAAAGTTCATGCATTCTATTGAGTGTTCTCAAGAATGTTGACTTTCCACAGCCAGAAGGACCAATGATTGCAGTTACAAACTTATCCATAAATGTGAGATTGATGTTTTTTAGTGCAAGGACATTACCGTAGTAAAAGTTTAGATTCTTTACCTCTATCTTTAGCCTCTCTTCAGCCATTCTATCTCCTTGTAATCCTTATTCTGCGTCTTAATAAGACTGCAACGAAATTTAAAGAAAAGGTTAGTAACAAAAGTACAAGTGTTGTTGCAAATTGTATTGGTTTTGTAGCATCTACATCGTGCGACTGTGTGGACATGACAAATATATGATACCCCATCTCCATGAACTGATCAGATAGTGATTTTGGTAATTCAGGTAAGAAATACGCAGCACCAGTAAACAACACAGGGGCAACCTCTCCAGCACCCCTTGATACTGCAAGTATACCTCCAGTGAGAATTCCTCCAAGTGCCTTTGGAATTACCACCCTATAAACCACTTCCCAATGTGTTGCACCAAGGGCGTATGCTGCCTCTCTTTCATCCTGTGTTACAGTTCTTAATGCCTCTTCTACTGAGACAATTACAACTGGTAATGTAAGAAGTGCCATTGTTGCTGATGCCCATATTAGAGCAGGCTTGCCCCATTTTAGGCTTCCGCCATAAAAGATATTGTCAATCTGGGCACCTACAAAGAAGATAAAGAAGCTCAACCCAAATATACCGTAAACTATAGCAGGTACACCTGCAAGGTTATTGACCGCAAACCTGACGATGTTTGCTAACCTTGACTTCTCTCCAGCGTATTCATGCAAGAATACAGCAGTGATTAGACCTATTGGTAACCCCATTATAGACATTATGATAACCAAAAGTGTTGTGCCTAAAATAGCAGGGAATATGCCACCTTCGGTCATACCTGCCTCCGGGGACTTTATCAAAAAATCTATGGTTACATTTGGTGCTCCAATTATCGTTATAGTTCCAAGAATGACCCCTAATATTGCCAAAATTATGAGTGTAGCTATGAATGTCAATGACACCATTATAGAGTCACCCGGTCTTTTGAATAGACTTCTTATCATGTTAGTCATAGAGAAAGTCTCCTATACCTTGCCTAAACTTCTACTGACCAGATGACCGACATAGAAGTTTGCTATAGCATTAAATGTAAATGTGACTATAAATAGTATAAAACCACAGAAGAATAAGATAGCGTAATGATAATCACCAAATGCCACTTCACCTAACTCCTGACCGATATTGGCGGCAAGGGTTCTTGCAGGCATGAGGAGGTCAAATGTTGTAATTGCCGCATTGCCTGTTGCCATGAGTGCTATCATAGTTTCACCAAACGCCCTTGATGCCCCTAATAAAAATGCCGCTATCATACCAGACTTTGCAGCAGGGATTAAGACCTTTATTGCCGTTTGCCAATAGGTAGCCCCTAACGAAAGTGATGCCTCTTTCATTGGGGTAGGGACGCTTGATATCGCATCTTCCATGAGTGTAAACATTATAGGAATTACTGTAAAAGACAGTGCTATGCCTCCAACGAGTGCATTTAATCTATATACAGAGCCAGTTACGGTCTGTATCCATGTTGCAAGGACTATAAGTGTAAAAAAACCTAAAACAACTGTAGGGATACCTGCGAGCAGTTCTATTGCAGGTTTAACCGTTTCCTTAATCCAACGAGGTGCAAACACGGACACATAGATGGCTGCTAATAGGCTTAATGGGGTTGCAAAGAGTATGGCAACAAAGGTGACCCTTATTGTAGAGGTAATGAGTGGTTGTAACCCAAATTTAGGGGGATAGGCAACCGCTTGATACTCCTTACCTAATAGGTCTGTTAGGCTCATACCCAACTCTTGCATCTCTGCCTTGACATGTTCTGATGTGATAAGTAAAGAGGACTCCTTAAAAAGAAATACAAATATCATCAACACCATAAAAACGGCTGTCAGAGAAAGTGAGGTTATAAAAAGAGCCATTATCTTGTCAATTTTTTTCCTTGTTTTGAGGAGTTTTGGGTCAATTCTCATCTCTGCTGTTTTCCTTTTCTAAAAAAAGAATAGGGCAGGAAACATCCTCCTGCCCTTGTTTAAATAAGTCTATTTTCTTTCAGTTATCTGGCATTGTTTTATAGGGAAGTATCCTACTGCCTTAACTATGTCCTGTCCTTCCTTTGAGCATACAAAGTCAATAAACTCCTTCATCCTTACATCCTTATCATATATCTTTTTGGGGACATAGTAATAAAGATTTCTGCTAATTGGGTATTTACCTGATGCTACATTTTCCTCTGTAGCCTGATATCCTTGTGTGTTAGCATCCTTCTTTACAAATACCATCTTTACTCCGGATGCATATGCAGCACCACCATAACCAATCCCGTTTGGATCCTTGGATACTGCGTTGATGACTGCGGCTGTGCCGGGCATATTCTGTGAGTCGGCTGCATAATCAAGTTTCTTTAGGACATTTTCCTTAAAGAAAAGATAAGTCCCTGAATTGCTCTCACGACTGTATCTTATTATCTTTGCATCCTTACCGCCTACTTCTTTCCAATTGTTTATCTTTCCAGTAAAGATGTCTTTTATCTGGTCTAATGTCAATTCTTTTACAGGATTTGACTCACTGATGTAAACCCCAATGCCATCCTTTGAGTTTGCAATCTCCATGACTGTTGACTGAAACCTTGATTGTACCTTCTTTATCTCTAAATCCTTTAATGGTCTTGATGATGCGGCAATGTCAGTTGTGCCGTTAATAAGTGCAGCAATTCCAGTTCCTGATCCACCACCAGTAACCTGCACCCTTTTATTAGGTGTCTTTTTCATCCAGTGCTCTGCCCATCTCTGATTTAATATGACCATTGTGTCAGAACCTTTAATAGTAAGGGGCTTATTCCAGTTTGCATAAACACCTGAAACAAGCGTGACTGTGATAAATAGAGTTGTTGCTATTACTAAAGCCAAAAGTCTTTTCATTATCCATACCTCCTAAAATTTTTAGATGATTACTCTACAAGACTAAATAAAACTTTTGCAATATCTGTGTTGTCAATAAAGCCTTTTAACCTTTCAGAACCTTTACCAAAACTCAATGAAACAACAGGTGTAGCGTTGTGATAGGTTGTTGCCCATGAGGTAAAGAGTATCGGAAAGTATGCCTTGCCTAATACTGATGCCTGTGCATCGTATTGATATGCTAAAGGAACCTTTTTAGTCCTCAATGCCTTGATATCTTCATCGGTTACCTTTAGACCAACAAGATGTTCTTCTAATAACTGCTCCACAGCCTTGTTGTATGCCTCTTCATCAGGCATATTTGGATTACCAGCCTTAATCCCCTTATGTATTGAATCAAGGGTCTTTAGTGCCTTTTCAAAGGAGAACGGCACTCTCTTGAAGTTGTGAAGATCATCATATTTTGGACATACGGTCTTGTCCTTTTCTTTATAACAGGTGAGCACCATTCCACCATTTGAGTGGTCAGATGTTACAATAAGTGTTGTATTATCTTTATTGTTTTGATAAAACTTGTATGCAATCCCTACTGCATCATCAAAATCCCTTGTCTCCTCAAGGCTTGCGGTTGCATCGTTTTTATGGTTTGCATGGTCTATCCTCGCCCCTTCAATCATTGCTATAAATGGTTTGCCAGTTTTTGAGACCAAACCTATGAATTTTTCTGTCATTTCAGAGAGTGATGGCTGTGTAGTTGGGTCTCTGTCACCATTTGCAAAGTTTATCTCCTTGTCTGAAAATAGTGCGATGAGTTTATCTGCCTTTTCTAATTTCTCAAAGTCTTCAAGTTTTGTTACAACTGTATAGCCTTTTTCCTTTGCATCCTTTAGTAAATCTTTCCCATCTTTTCTTCCAGCCTGCTTTTTCTCTTTATCCTCTGGGATAAAATACATCCTACCACCACCAATTATGTAATCCACACCTAAATTGAGATACTGCTCTGCTATTGAGTCATACTCGGTACGATGTTTTGCCTTGGCTGCAAAAGGTGCTGGTGTGCCACCAACAACAGTATCAGTTGTGATAATTGCAGTCAGATATCCCTTTTTCTTGGCTGTCTCAAATATTGTGGTAAGGGATTTACCGTCTGGTTTCATACTTACCATGTTTGTGTTGGTTTTTTGACCTGTTGCAATGGCTGTTGCAGCTGCGGCAGAGTCTGTTACAGGTGTGTCAAGTGCGCCAGTGTTGACGATACCAATTACAGCATCCTTCATAATACTTGTAAGATTTGCTTTGGTATCAAGCACCTGTTCATTATACATGTGCAATAGACCGATCTGCTCGATACCCATCCCATCACCGATAGCGATGAGGATGTTTTTCTGACCTGCTAATGCAGAGGTAGAAAGAGACAATACTAACAGGACAGTAACGATAATTCTCAATAAAGTTTGTTTTTCCTTCAACATCAACCTTCCTCCTTAAAATTTGAGATATTGACTTCTTAAAGAAGCCTTACAATGATTTTGTATTGTGTGTTTAAAGTGCGGTTACTAACATTATAAAAACTGCAAGTTAATATGGTTTTAACAGGGTGTTAAGATTTAGTTACAGTGGTGTAAGATGTTTTTTAAAACAGAGTTAATATTAATGTAATAATTTTTGTGATAGATTAAATTTAGCAAAAAAATGTGTCAGGCTATGATTAAGTATTCTATTAAGCATCATGTAAAAGGAAGGATTAGGATAGATATACCGCAGATTAAGGGCATATCTATATCTCGTCTGCGAAACCTTTCTAATTTAGAAATACCCGATGGGATAACGGATGTCAGACCTAACCCGCTATCAGGTAGTGTTGTGATCACATATGACCCTTCAAAGATTGACATTGAGAAATATCTTGAGACTATTTCTAATGATGAAGATGTAATAAAAATCTTAAGTGGTGCAACTAAAGGCAATTAACAAGGATGACATTGATACCTTAATAATGTTTTGGTAATGGAGACTAAAGTCTTAATGCTAGTTTTTTGGTTTTTTTCTCTGTTGGATTTAATTGGGAGGTAGTTTATGGCTGTTAGACTTAAATGGGAATTGGAGTTTAAAAGGGGAGTGAAAGAAACATATATTGAACCTTGTGTTGACAAGTCTGGTAATGGTAAAGATATTAAGACACAGCTTCTTGATTTAATAGATTTAGAAGGGCTAACCAGTCATTTTCAACCTATCTATTCACTCAAGCACAAATCAATATACGGGTTTGAAGCACTTGCAAGGATAAAGGAACCACAAAACTTCCCTTCAATAAAAAACATCATTGATTTATTCTCAAAGGCAAGACAATGCGGCATATTATCATTGATGGATGTTACATGTTGTTTTAATGCAATAAAGACATTTTCAGAGCAGCAAACTAATGATGAGGATTATCTCCTCTTTATCAACCTATCTCCTGAAACCATATGTGACAAGGCATTTGGTGCAGAGATCAGTGAGGATATCATTAAAAACACGGCTATTAGTAAAGAAAACATTGTGTTTGAGATAACCGAAGAGAGTATGGCTCATAACCTTGAACTATTTAAGCACAACATCCAGAGATTAAAGGGGTTTGGTTTTAAGATAGCGATTGATGATTTTGGAGCAGGGTTTGGCGGATTGAAGATGTTGTCTATTGTTGAGCCAGATTTTGTAAAGATTGACAGACATTTTATTTCAAATTTGGATAAGGCGATAGTAAAATACAACATCGTTGACTCTATAACCATTACCTGTAACAGAATGGGTATAAGGGTGATAGCAGAAGGGGTTGAGAGAAAAGAAGAATTTGATACCCTTTCGTCAATGAATATTGACTTCTTTCAAGGGTATTTCATATGTAAGCCACAGCCATACTTAAAAGACATTTCCATAAACGATGCGGTAACAAGCAGACAGGAAACCCAACTAAACAACATACAAAGGATAAGTGCAGATGCAAAGTGCATCGGTGATATCGCTCAAAGATTAGAGGGCTTGTCTTCTGATACCCCAGTTAAAACGATAGTCAATCTCCTGATAGACAATCCTGATATAAGATGTCAGCCAATAGTAGATGAGGATATGATTAAGGGTATGGTCTTTAGGAATCGGTTTATTGAGAATCAGATTGTGGGTAAATATGGTTATGGTTTACATCTTAATTATCACAAGAAGATAAAACAGGTAATGGAAAAACACTTTACGATCGTTGAATACAACGAGACACTTGAGGATGTATCAAACAAGGTTCAAAAGAGAGACCATCAATACCTTTATGATGAGATTGCTGTGACTAAAAATGGGAAATACTACGGTGTGGTTTCAATCAGCAATCTGCTTGATGCGATAACACAAAAGAGCCTTGTTTTAGCAAAGAGTGCAAATCCCCTGACAGGACTGCCGGGGAATGAGGCAATCCAAAGAGAGATTGAAAAGAGGATTACACAAAACATGCATTTTGATGTTGCCTATTTTGACCTAAACAACTTTAAACCTTTTAATGATTATTATGGTTTTGCAATGGGTGATTATGTGATTAAATCACTTGCAGAGATACTTACAAATGCTGTTGATGGCTATGAAACCGATGATATATTTGTTGGTCACATTGGGGGTGATGACTTTATAATGGTTTCACACCCTTCAAACTCAATCAAGATCTGCAAACAGGTCATAGCAATGTTTGAACAACAGCAGGTAAAGTATCATGGTGCTGAAGACTACAAGGCCGGTTGCTACACAACTAAAAATAGAAAGGGCGAGATAGAAACATTTAAACTCTTATCTTTGTCTATTGCAATTGTAAGCACAGAGGTTTATAAGATAGACTCATATGCACAACTTGCTTCCATTGCCTCGGAGGTCAAGAAGGCGGCAAAGCAACAATCAAACCTCTTTGGAAGGTCGTCATTAGTAAGAGATAGGAGATTGATGGGTTAAATTGGGCTTTTTGTGGGGTGTTGCGACCTCTGCATTTCAATTAGAAGGCTCTCCATATGCTGATTGGACATCGTGGGATGATGTGCTTTGTGCAAGCCCAGATATCACAAATCACTACTATTGCTACAAGGATGACCTCAAACTGTTGAATGAACTTGGTGTAAATGCCTACCGCTTCTCTGTGGAATGGAGCAGGATACAGCCAAGGGAAAACAGATGGGATATATCAGCACTCCAACATTACAGTGATATTGTATCTATCCTCATTGATAATGGCATTACACCAATGGTAACCATACATCACTTTACACATCCTCTATGGTTTATCAAGAAATACCCATGGCATGAGGATTCATCTATTGAAAAGTTTATGCTATTTGTTGAAAGGGTTGTCAAGACACTTTCTAAAGTAAGATACTGGATTACATTTAATGAGCCTTATGTATTGCTGTTAGGTGGTTATATTGAGGGTTGTATGCCGCCGGGCATAAGGGATGTGAAGACCTCTGTTAAGGCACTCCAAAACATACTTATCTGTCATAGCATGGCATACGACCTAATACATAGTCATGTAAAGGATGCAGAGGTTAGTATTGCTCATAACATGGCATCATTTGCACCGTGGCATAGATATAATCCATTTGACAGGATACTATCAAAGATAGCAAAGAGGTTTTACAACCACTCCATCATTGATGCATTTATGACAGGGGTGCTGAAGGTGAAGTTTCCTTTTTATGAAGAATTCATCAAAGAACTGCCTATCAAGGGCAAATTGGATTTTTTTGGATTAAATTATTACACGAGACTGCACTTAAGGTTTAATCCGTTTAGGAGGATGTTTATTGAGATAAGGCACAGGGACCTGGATGGTTTTGGTCTAACTGATTTGGGTTGGGAGATACACCCTAAAGGACTTGAAAAGGTAATCAAAACAGCCTCAAGGCTAAATGTCCCAATCATCATCACCGAAAATGGCATTGCAACAAAGAACAGTCATAAAAAGATTGTATATATGAAAAGACATATTGATGTAGTTGAGCAGTGTATCAAAAAGGGATATGACATCAGGGGATATTTTTATTGGTCGCTGATTGATAACTATGAGTGGCTACAAGGTCTTGATGCAAGATTTGGTTTGTATAAAGTAGATTTTAAAACATTCAAAAGACAGCCTACTACTGCAGCAAAGTATTATTCCTACCTCATCTCATCAAGAAGGATGGGATAGGGCGTTATCATCTGATAGGCTGTCTCCCATGAGCTCTTTGTATTTTTTCTCACCTATACATTGGATTGCATATTTGCACCATTTAATACAATCAAGGGATATCTCACGAAAGATGTATTGACCACAATTTATACACTTCATCGTGGTTTCATCTGACCAAATCTCATTTTGGGACAAACAATAAGGACAGGTTATTTCTTCTGGATAAGGATTAGTAATGTGAGCAATGCCCGGACATGTTACAGTCATTATAAGCCAGCTTCACTACGCAAGATGCTACTTTTATCAGTTACTTCCCATGGTAAGCCAATGTCCATCCTGCCTACATGTCCATACGCTGCCAACTTTCTGAAGAATCCACCTTTTACTTGAGATGGTAGATACCTAAGATTAAATTGTCTAAGTATGCCTCCAATCCTGAAGTCGAAGTGTCTTTCAATCAAAGATGCAATCTTTTCATCACTTATCTTGCCAGTGCCAAAGGTCTCAACCTGTATGCTTACTGGTTTTGCCAAACCTATTGAATAGCTCAACTGCACCTCACATTGTTCTGCAAGACCAGCGGATACCACATTTTTCGCCGCATATCTTGCTGCGTATGTCCCAACCCTATCTATCCTAATCGGGTCTTTTCCGCTAAGTGCAGCACCACTGTGGCGTGAGTATTCACCATAAGTATCTATTGCATTTTTTCTACCAGTAAGACCTGAATGCACTGAAGGACCACCAGTTATAAATGGGCCATCAGGGTTGATAAAAATACGGGTGTTTCCATCAGGTTGAAGTTCCTCATCTGCAAATACAGAGTCTATGACGGTATCAATGATGTCTGATTTGAGTTTATTTAGGGACGGTCCTCCATATTTTTCAGGTTGTTGTTGACTTGCAACTACTGTAATACTGTGTATCCTAAATGGATAGCCTCCTTTGTATTCAATTCCAACCTGTGTTTTGCCATCTGGTGCTAAATAAGGAAGTATCTTTTGTATCCTTACTGATGTTAGTTTTCTTGAAAGTTTGTGTGCTAACCATATTGGATATGGCATGAGTGATGGCGTCTGATTACATGCAAATCCAAAGCTCGTAACCTGATTTTTTACAGGGAGCATATCAAGTTGATGCTCTGTCATCTCCCTTTCATTGAAGTTTCTCTGTTCATCAGGTGGTAGTTCCTTTAAACTGGTAACTATACTGCATGTTTTACTACTAAAATCGTGTTTGTCATAACCGACTTGATTGATTACACTTCTTGCGATACTTGAAAAATCAATATGTGCTGTGGATGAAAATCTCGCTGCAATAAAGACTATTGCCGTTGAAACTGCACATTCTGCAATAACTGATGAAAATGGGTCTTGCTGTAAAAAATGGTCAACAATTGCATCACTAATCTGGTCACAAAGCTTGTCTGGATGCCCTTCGGTAACCGATTCGGATGAAAACATAAAGTCTTTTTTCATGGGTTCTCACCTCATTTATATCAAAAATTCTTTGTCTTCAGTTTGGTTGACTCATTTATCAAAAATGGTGTTACGGTTGTAGCACCTACAACAAGCGTATCTATTATACCAATTGGGGTAATGCCAAGAATACCTCTTAAAGGGGGTATCAGAAATGCCAAAAACTGCAGCAAAAATGACCCACCAATAGACCATTTTAGATATTTGTTGTCCTTGAGTTTTTCTTCTGAAAATATGTTGTTTTTATCAGACCTGCAACTTATAGCATGAAGCATCTGTGTGAGTGTCAGTGTCAAGAATGCAAGAGAGTTTGCCCTTGCTCCTGCTCCATATCTTGCAATACCATAGATATAAGATGCCAACGAACCTAATGTTATCGTGCTTGCCTCAAAGGTTATCCTCTTGAAATCTGATGTAGAAATAATAGTGGCTGTTGGATCTCTTGGAGGTTGCCTCATGATATCTGGTTCTGCCTCTTCCATTGACAAAGCAAGACCGGGGGCAATGTCAGACAAAAGATTGATCCAAAGCAGTTGCATTGTATTGAGTGGTTGCCCTATACCAGTGGAGATACAGGTAAACATTACCATAATCTCGCTCATATTTGTAGATAGTAAAAACCTCACGGATTTTCTGATGTTGTTGTATATAGTCCGTCCTTGTCTAATTGCAACAATCATCGTTTCAAGATTGTCATCTTCAATAACCACATCTGCTACCTCACGAGCTACATCTGTGCCTGTATGACCTAATGCTATACCAATATCTGCTGCTTTTAAGGCAGGTCCATCGTTTATACCATCGCCTGTCATGGCAACGACCTTATTTGCAGATTGGAGTGCCTGCACGATTTGTAGTTTGTTTGCAGGGCTAACCCTTGCAAAGACATGAACCTTTTGGGCAAGGGCAGTTAATAACTCTGGTTCTATCTCTGATAGGTGTGTGGAGTCAAGTATCTCTAACTGCTCATCCTTGTTTAGATTAAGTTCCTTGCCTATGGAATACGCAGTAGGCACTTGGTCGCCTGTAATCATGATTGTGTCTATACCTGCTTGATGAAATGAATGAATCAGATTTTTTACACCATCTCTTATTGGGTCAATCATGCCTGTAAGTCCAAGCCAGATGAAATTTGCCTTTCCTACAGGTAACTCGCATATATCACAAAGATCAATTGGTTGTTCACATCCTTCAAGTTCACCTGTAGCCCCATATGCCATACCAAGTAATCTCAAGGATCTACCAGCCATATGCTCGTTTTCTGTCATTATTGTTAATCTATCATCATCCGTTAGTGGTTTTATCTCACCGTCAGAAATATGCCAGTCACACAATGCAAGCACCTCATTTGGACTTCCTTTGATTGCAACGAAGGTCTTATACTCTGCATCTACCTTATTTTTGTGCATGGTCACCATGATGTTGCAGTTTTCTGACCTATGACGAATCTTTTGCAGAGGATATTGTTTTCGTATGGTCTTTACATCCATCCCAGCAGTGATTGCAGAGTAGATTAGTGCATTTTCAGTGGATGAACCCCTAATGATGAGGTTACCATTATTGTTTTCAATCTCACTTTCATTACAAAGCACAGATACCTTAAGTAGTGATTCAATCTCCTTGTTTTCTAAAGGGTTTATCAATTCATTATGGCAATAAAAACCGTTGTTATCAATATTTATATACTTCATTCCACTAAATATTGACACAACGGTCATTTTGTTTAATGTAAGGGTGCCAGTCTTATCAAGACATATGCACTGCACAGAACCAAGTGTCTCTACTGCATCTAACCTTCTAATGAGGACATTGTGTCTCCTCATGTTTTTTATACCCAAAGCAAGTGTCGTGGTTGCAACAGTAGGTAAGCCTTCAGGCACAGCAGCAACGGCAAGGCTTATAGCAATCTTAAACATCTCCAAAAGACCATACCCTCTCAAAAGTCCTATTAAGAAAACAATCATACATACAAAACTGCTTATATAGACGAGTTGAGTCCCTATCTTTTCTAATTGGATCTCCATAGGGGTTTCAGGTGGCTTTGCCTCACCCACAAGGGTCTGTATCTTGCCAATCTCTGTAAATCTACCCGTGTTAACAACTAACGCAATACCTTGTCCTCCTGTTACAAGTGTTCCCATATAGACCATGTTTAGTCTATCAGCAATGGGGGTGTTGATATTATTGATGACCCTGATGTTTTTCATAACAGGCATACTCTCGCCTGTCAATGCAGACTCGTCAACACTTAGATGGGTTGACTCAAGAAGCCTCGCATCTGCAGATACATAACTACCGGGTTTAAGCACAATAACATCACCGGGAACGATATCTTCGGCAGGAATTTCTTTTATCTTGCCATCCCTTTTGACAAATGCGTTAGGTTTAACGAGACTTTTAAGTGAATGTATCGTCCTTTCTGCCTGCATCTCAGTAAAGTATCCGATTAATGAATTTATCACTACTACACCTGCGATTATCAGGGCATCCATTATGCCACCAGTAAAGGCTGACACACCTGCAGCAAAGCCCAAAAGGGCAACAGGAAGGGATTTAAACTGATTTATAAATATGCTCCAACCTGAACGAGGAACCGATTCTGGAAGTATGTTAGGTCCGTATTTTTTGAGCAATTCATTTGCCTTTTCTGTTGAAAGCCCATGCTGGACATCAGTTTGAAAGATAGTTAAAATTTCAGATTTTGTGTATGTATAAAATGGCTGTTGTATTTGCTCCTCAGAGTCTAATACTAATTTTCTAATCCTACGCCGACTCTTTGTAATATTGGATTGACTGACCTTTGGTTTTTCTGGGTTGTGATTTTTGTATTCCTGCTTGTTAGTATTTAAAGCGGTTTCAAGTTTTTTTATGATAGTATCAAGTGTTATTGGGTTGTGATATAGTATCAAGACATTTGCGGTAAGGGTGTTTATCTTAAAACCGCAGATGTCCGGGATGTTTGATAAGGTCTTTTCTAATAACAGTTTCGTCTGTTCAGAACGGTATAGGCATTTTATCTTTAGCCTAACCCTGCCCTGAACAGCGTTGTGTATTACACTTACCATTGAGTATTAGCTTTCTGTTTTCCTTCTCCTTGGACTGCTTATTTCTGGTGAAGAGGTCTGTTCAGATGCGGTTTCTTGTTTAACAGTTGTCTCTTCGGTAGATGAGGTCTTTGGTTTTGGTAGTGCTGCACTTGCAACCTCTTTTACCCCCTCTACCACACCAACAAGCATGTCTTTAACTGATTTCAATGCAGTATTACTAAGCGATGCTGCTGCCTCAATCGCACCTCCAACAGCAACCTTTGCTGTCTCTTCTACATTGCCTCCAATCTCTTTTGTAGCCTCAATCACACCGTCCACTGCCCTTCTTGCTACAAGTGCAACATCTGCCCCAATCTCTGCAGCACCCTTGACAGCACCTTTGACCGTTTGACTTGCTGCTGTCATTACATCGCCACCAACCTCTGCAAATCCCATTACCACACCCTTTGCCACACTCTTTGTGCTTAAGATTAAACCAGTGCCAACCTCTTCAGTAGCCTGAATTGCACCCTTGACTACATCCTTTGTTATGTTGATACTCTCGTTTGCAATGCTCCCAGTAGCCCTTAATGAGTTTGAGACGGTTGATTTTACGAGAGTGACAATCTCTGCCTCAATCTCATTTATACCCTTAAGACTACTAACAACACCACTCTTGATGGCACTACCAAGCCTACCAACTGATTCACCAGTTAATATCTTTTCTTCTGACATGGTGTAACCTCCTTTTTGTAATATTGATTCTTTTGATTAGGCTTAGGGTTTCAGGTTGTTTGATTTAAGTCTTTCTTATTTACATAGTGTGATTTTTTCCACATAAGTTTAAGAAAGACCGTGGTTATTTATAACCAACCCCAATTTCCTTAAGCCTGCCTCATCCACTCACTACTTAGAGACAGAGATGAGGGTTTGCACTTTATTGTAAATCAGTGTTTGATATGTTTTTGTTAATGCCCATCTTTTTTAAACAGAGATTATGGACATTCTTATACCACACCAGAAAGTTAATTCTACATGGTTTACATTATCAGGTTTATTACAATCCTATTACATGACTGTTAAAATAACTATCTTTTTGCAAGTGTCATGGCATACCAGAATGCGACATACCATGCTGGCAAACCGATATTACCTCTTAACAGTTGATAAACACCAGTAATCAGTAATGATGCAAGGACTAAAGAATGTATGTTTAGCCCTCCTAAATATCTTTTAACAAAATTGTCTAAGTGGTCGTAAGAGATTCTTGTTGCATCAACTATGGAAATCTCCTTTTTATCTGTTTCATTGATTTCCATAAACCCCCTGTTTTTAATCTGTTTTAGTATTTCTTCCCCATTTGTGTTATGCAATACCAAGATGCTACCTGTTGTAGGATTTGTCTTAACTGAATACACCCCTTCAAAGGTCAACAGTTGTTGCCCAATGTTGTCAAGATAGTCCGCCTTCTTATTGTTTAGGCGGAACCTTATCCTGCCCGTTTGATTAGTGATTATCTTTGCACTACAATCCATCTTTACCCTTGTCCAGCACTGTTTTCTGTGGTCTCTGTAAGTTCAGCCTTTACCTCTGCCACGATGTCCTCTACTATCTCTGTTGTTTCTGCAAATACCTCTTTGCCCTTCTCATAGAGTAGTATTCCGTTTTTGATTAGTGCCTTTGCGATTGGTTTTGCCACACTTGCAAGTATTGGTATTACTACAGGTGCGACGATCGCAGTGCCAATCCCAATAGCCAAACCAGTAACGATGTTTCCTTTTAACCCATTGTCTAATAGTGCCATAACAACCTCCTAATGTAATGATAAATTAACATTATTGTAACAATAATGTAACATGTATAAAATATACAACTAAAATTATGTGATTGTCTATAAGTTTTTTCATTCAATCCCTCTTTTGAAGGATATTAACAATGAAAAGAATACTACAAGCAAAAATGCTGAACCAATATGAATGCTATTTAATATCCCGATAAAAGGTATCATGTAAAACGCACCAATGATGCAGGCAACAATCCCACCAAATGTAGATATAGCAAAGATTAGTCCAGTATATAGACTATTTTTGGACATAGTGGCTAACAACTGTATTATCAGAGGTGACATTGCACCAAATGATGTCAAAACAGGAAATAACAAGATGATTGATATCAAGAGTGAGCCAGATTTTACATCAAATCCTAACAAGAATGATTTAAGGGCATTGAATAGGTATGGCAAGATAGCTGTATATGTTAAGCAAAAAACTACAAGCAATAATAGATATCTTTTTAGGTTTTGTTTTTGTGAAATCCTGCCTCCTATGTAATATCCGATTGCAAGTGAACCAACAGACACGCTTATAACAGAAGACCACACATACATAGATGCACCATAAAGGGGTGCAATCATCTTTGGTGCAAGTATCTCAAGTAACATGACCGAAAACCCCTCTATGAATGATGCAATCAAAAGGACAGTTCTAATCATATCTATAAGATTGGCATCCCCATCTTATCTAATCCCAAGAGATAGTTCTGTATTGCATGTTCTCTCCATTCTCTGAATGCTTCTTCATTGATTACCTCAAAGACAGGATTGTTGTCAGTAAGGATGTAGTCGTTTTTTGTCATTTCTGGTGGCAATGACTTTATCCTTATTGGCAGATTGATGCCCCTTTTTTGATAGTATGATTTCTTTCGTAGTTCTGCCTTTTGCCAATCAAGGTGTGTTTTTGAACCGATGAGTATGTTGTTTTTCTCTTCTTCTCTCTCTGATGTATTTATATAATTTGTGATAAATCCAGCCTCAAGCATAGTCTTATATGTGGATCTTAGCCCCTTACCTTTATCTCCTGTCACGGATTCGTGAAAATTGATAAGCACAAAACCGTCATCATTAAGTATCTCGTGTATTCTTTTGAATGATTCAAGGGTGAAGATGTGGAAAGGTTGGCTTTCAGCGGCAAACAAATCAATTATAACGATGTCGTATCTTTTGCTGACAGAATTGATAAAATGCCGTGCATCATCTGGATAAAATCTACATTCTGGATTGAGATTAAAATACTTTAATGCTATCTTATAAACCCTATCGTCAATGTCCACTGCATCTACATGAAACCCCATGTCAATCATCTCGTTTGCAAGACTACCTCCTGCAAGTCCGAGCATCAACGCATTCTTACCTGCTGGCTTAATACTTGACAGCAAATCCAAATACTGAATGTATCTCCATTCTGATAATCCTGTTTCAAGATTGATAAATGACTGTGCAATCCTATTATTGAGTAACAGTCTTGCCTTCACCACCTTGCCATCCTTTTCATGTATTAGGTCTGCTACGATGAGTTCGCCATAAAAACCGACATTCTTGTATTTGATAAATTCGGGATATCTTTTGGCAGTTCCATAGAAGATAGAGATTACTACACTTAAGGCTATAAGGCTGATAGACAGTGTCCTCATGTTTTTAACATCTAAAAGGTGCGAAAATCCCAATGTTACAAAGAATAGCAGAGATGATATCAAGAGGCATGAATTTGTAACACCCAATAATGGAATGAGCCAAAATCCTGCGACTATAGCAAATATTACCCCTCCTAATGTTGATACGGCAAAGATTATTCCTGCGGTATTGCCAGTGTTTTCATGGTTTTTACAGATTATATTTACAAGACATGGTGACATCATTGCGAAGAATACAGAGGGCATTAAGCAAATAAAAAATGAGGATAGGATAATTCCTGTATTATGTCCGAAATGATGGAAGACCTTGAAATAAAATGGTGTGATAAATGGCAATAATAAGATTAAGATACCAGCAATAAATGATGACAACGATGGGAAAGACCTTAAGTTTATCCTTGCCCCCAAATAATACCCTAAGCAAAGTCCAGACAACACTGCACACAACACTGTTGCCCATACCTTTAAAGAGGCACCATAAAAAGGGATTATCATCTTTGCTGTTGTTATCTCAAAATACATCAAAAGCCCGCCATAAATGAAACACAGGATGTAATACTGGTAAATTGTGCTTGTTTGGGCTTTCTCTTTAGAAAGATGATTTTGAGGCATACGATGATTTTACACTATTGGTTTAGGTTTTAAAAATAGGAATTGGATTACTCAAATATGTTGCATGAGATATGTTAAAATTGTCTCAAGTTATTTCTTGCTCTAACGATAATAATTTCAAAAATTTAAATTTGGGAGGGATAATGAGAAGGTTAATCTGGATTCCGCTTATGTCTTTTTGTGTTTTTGTTTTAGGTTGCTCTTCTTACTATGCAAGCAGTATGAATTCATCAGGATACTCAATCTATGATACATCTTACTACCAAAATTATGCCTATTGTGATGAGCAGTGGCATGCCTCAAGATGTGCCGACAAGAAATATTCTTATACAAAGATAAAACAGATAGACTTTCCAGTGGACTACAGGTTGAAGTATAGAGAATGTAGTGTGCCCATAAGTCAAACGGCTACTGGACAGACTGGTTATCAATAAAAAGGAGGTCTTGCGATGAGAATTTTATCTGCTATTTTGTTGATTATTTTATTGTCATCTACGGTCTTTGCTCAACAGGTTGTTAACTGTCCTGCAAATGAACCATGTCCAGTTCCAAAATATATCATCAAAGAAAGACTGCCTCTTAAGTTAATTGATAGTAAAACCGCCACAGGCAATCTCAACTCCCTTATTATTTTTTTAGCAGACCAATTGGAAACAAACCTTGATGCAAACTACATCCAAAATCCTGTGGTAGTCACATCATTTCCAAATCTCAACAAGATGAAAGAGACCTCAAACCTTGGTAGACTGATTGCAGAGAGCCTAATGCATGAACTTCAAATTAGAAGATGGAGTGTCATTGATGTAAGATTAGTAAGGGAGATAATCATAAATGAAGAAGGAGAGTTTTCTATCAGTAGGGACATAAAAAAGTTGAAGGACTCATATAACATAAGCGGTGTAGTAACAGGGACATATGCTTTTACAAATGACAGCATAATCGTCAATGCACGGGCAATAGATATTGAAACAGGCGTTATTAAGTCAAGTGGTCAGATTGCAATACCTATTGATGGACTTGAAAGCCTTCTCTTAAGCAATCAGTCCTTACAGGTTATGAAGATTAGTGGGGCAGGTGCAGATACATCAAAAAAGGAGTAGATAATAGGGGAGATAAGGGTTTTGCGATTATCTGTTAATAAAACACTTTTTACCTTGATTGTGGTAATTTCCTGTTTTTTTTTGACATCATGTGTCAAGGTTGTTGAAACCACAACACTTTTTAGATGTAAAGACCTTTCCTATTCAGAGAGCCTACAGTCAGAAATAGTCTCAAAGTTAGACCTTCAGCCTGTTATTAATACTATGGCATTTGAACTCTGTGGCGATACTGAACAGAGGATGTGCACACCTATTGTTATCACAGATGTTGTTGATATCAAGTCGCTAAAACCAAGAAGGATAGGTATGTTGATGTCAGAGATGCTTCGTAACAGTTTTAATAATGTGTGTTGTAACAAGATTTTTCAGGCTGAATTTAGTAGATATTTCAAATTAAACCAAAACGGTCTTGTGGTGTTGACAAGGGATGCCTCCGAGATAAAAAACGAAGGTTATCCCTTCAGTGAGGCAATAGTAGGCACATATAATATTACAAAGGATAGACTCTACATCTTTTTTAGGAGGATAAATATCCATACAGGGCAGGTTTCAAGGTTTACAACAAGGGAGATATCCTTTCAATGTATTGGTGATACCGTTATCAAATCAGTAAAATGATTGTATGCTTCAACTAATCTCTAATTGTTTTCTCATCTCATCTACTGGAGGCTGTAAGCCAGTCCAAATCTCAAATGCAATGACACCTTGATGTAAGAGCATCCCAGAGCCGTCAATGGTTTTAATGCCTAATCTTGATGCCTCTTTGAGAAGAGGAGTTTTTTTATAGATAATGTCACAAACAATGTGTTGTTTGTTTAGATAAGTAATGGGAATAGGCAGTAGGTCATCTGGTTTAAGTCCTAAAGAGGTTGTGTTTACGATTAGGCTGACATCAGAGATGGTATCCCTTGCACCTGTGTCATTTATATCTAAAGTCTGTATTGATGTTGAGAACTGTCTCATTTGATTACAAAGTAGTATTGCCTTTTGCATCGTTCTATTTGAGATATAAACATGAGCACCTTCTTTAATAAGGCTATAGACAATTGCCCTTGATGCACCACCAGCACCTAATACAAGCACCTTTAGCCCTTTTGGATTTATGAGATTTTCTTTTAATGATGCGATAAACCCCACACCATCTGTGTTAAAACCTCTTAAGATGCCATCATCGTTTTTGATTGTATTTACTGCCCCTATGTCTCTTGCCTCATCAGAGATACTGTCAAGCAGAGGGATCACATCCTCTTTAAAGGGAATTGTGATATTTGCCCCTTTGATGCCAAGTGCCCTTATAGATTTTATGGCATCAGTCAGATCTTCAGGTCTTACCTCAAATGCCACATAACAGGCATTGACACCAAGTATCTCAAATGCCTTGTTGTGCATCAATGGGGATTTGCTATGTCTTACAGGAAAACCTAAAATACAATATATGTCTGTATTTGCATCAATCTTTATCATCAAACACCTCTTAAGTAAATGTAATCAAACAGCGTTATAAACATCTAATATCCCCTTTATCAAGCCACTTGGATTGCTTTTTATTATCCTTGTCTTTACATTCAGGATACCCTCAATATCATCTGTGCTAACATCATCTATAAAGATTTTATCCCCTTCTTTTAGGCAGACATCAGGGATAAGTAACACCGAGTTTTTTTCAATATCCCCCTCAAGTGCCTTTATTACATCTCTACCTGATAGTAAGCCTGTTACGGTAACTGTATCACCAAAAAAACTGTTTTTGATGCCTATTGCACGGATATTGATACCAAATGATTGTATGTTTTTGACAAATTCTGTTAAATAACTCAAAAAAGATGTCCCTGTAAATGTTGTAATGTGAGGTGCATTATTTTGATTTATCATTGAGGTAAGCCTTTTATACTTGATATGTTTGGCTTGATGTAAAAACTGTGCGACCATGCCCACACCATTTTCTATCTGTGGCAAGTCATCGTAATATTTTAATGGTGGTATTGGCATTTCTGCTTTGATAAACATCTCATCTGCAGGATAGACTATACCCTCACCGTGTTTTTTCCTAAATCTTTGATGATATTTGTTGACTATTGATAAAACCTGTATTGCCCTTTCTTTATCAAACCCCTTGAGTTTTTCTTTTCTGTGAGCAGTTATACCTACGGGAACTACCGCAATAGACATCACATAAGGGTATAACTTGTATAGATCTAAGATGGTTTTTTCCAATACCTCTCCATCGTTTATATCTGGACAGACAACAACCTGTGTGTGCATCCTTATCTTTCCTTTAACGAGGGTCTTTAATTCATTCATTATGTTTGGTGCATTTTTATTCCTCAATATAGAATTTCTAACATCTGTATCTGTGGCATGAACTGAGATGTATAGAGGGCTAATCCTTTGCTGGATTATCCTCTTTTTATCATACTCGGTGAGATTTGAAAGCGTGATGTAGTTTCCATAAAGGAATGACATCCGATAATCTTCATCTTTGACATAGAGACTCTTCCTTAAGCCTTTAGGCATCTGATTTACAAAACAAAATATGCAGTTATTCCTACAAGTCTTTATCCTAAATGGTTGAAAGTTTACCCCTGAAAAGATGTTTGTATTTGATTCCTTTGGTATGTGTAATGAAATCCTTTGGCTGTCTCTATTTATCTCAATGACTTTAGGGTTATCGGCAGAATAAAACATCACATCCAAGACATCTCGTATCCTTTTATTGTCAATACAAATCAAGGCATCGTTAGGTCTTACACCCAATTCAAAGAGCATGGATCTGCGATTTATGGATTCTATGATTACGCCTTTGTTATTTTTCATCTTGTTGAGTAAGTGTTCGGTAGATGTAATGAACGCCTGATATTGTAGTTAATACGCCAACAAGGATGTAAACCTCCATTGTTGGCTGTGGTATTGTTTTAGGGAAGTTGATGGATATCAACTTGTAAGCAATAAGTAGAAATTGGGCTGCTATTGCTATCTTGCCAAACCAACTAACCTCAACCCTTGATGAGCCTGTAATGATGTATAAGACCATCCATCCAATGACTACAATCAAGTCCCTACTGATAACTATGATTACGAGCCAATAAGGAATCCACTTAAGTATTGCAAAGATGATAAAAGAGGTCATAAGTATTACCTTGTCTGCAAGAGGGTCAAGAAACGCTCCAATTAGTGTCTTTTGCCCTGTCTTTCTTGCTATTAATCCGTCAAGGGTATCTGTGATGGTTGCTAAGACAAATAAAAAAAGGGCAATTTTGTATCTGCCGTAGATGAGTGCCATAACAAAGATAGGCACTATGAGTATCCTCATCATTGTTAAGGTATTTGGTATGTTCAAAAAAGACATCAGTCCGCTCAATTATAAGTGGGTATCTTATGACTCAAGGCATATTTAATGGAAAACAATGGTGTTTAATGGTTACACCTAAAGTCTTATAATCTTGTAAATGTTTATCTATTCCTTTACCCAAAAACATATCATTCAGCATTTGGCAATGTATCAATTCAAGTTTTAGGCTATTTCTCTTACACATCTTTAGGGCATCATCCAATATCTTTAAGGCATCGGCATGTTTTCCCTCAAGATAGGCAATCTCTGATAAAGTAATATTGCAATAGGCATCTCCCCTTATATCAAGTGTCTTCTTGAAATTATCTTGTGCACGCTTTAGAAGTTGTTTTGCTTCATGATACCGTCCCTCTAATTTACATACAATAGACATGCTCCAAAGGGTATAGGAGTAACTGACAATATCCCTAATCTCTTCGTATAACCTTGTTGCCTTTTTAAAATGGTTGGTAGCCTCTTTGAGTTTAAACATCATCCTGTAGGCATTGCCAATACCACAATGTGAGTAAGCCCTACCAAACTTATCTTTGATTTCTGAAAATACTTTATTGGCATCTTGGTAGAAGTCTAATGATTTTTTGAAATCCCCTGCTATTCTTGTAGAACCACCTAAACCACACAGTGTGTAACCAATGCCAGTTTTAAAACCTTGTGTTTGAAATATCCTCAATGCCTTATTGTATTGCGATATTGACTTTTTGATGTCTCCTGCTACCCTGTAAATAGCACCCATTGCCCAATACCCATATGCAAGTCCGATGTCATCTTTTAGTCTTTTATAAATCCTCAAGGCATCTTTAATCGTCTCTTCTGCCTCAATCCACCTTGACATCCCTTTAAGTGCAAGGGATAGCCCAACAAGACTATCTGCAAGTGTTTGTTTGTCATCCAGTGCGTCTGCTAAATCAATACAATTCCGATAAAACTCCATGCAATTGATGAAATCACCTGTTATCCTCAAACAATGTCCTACACCTAAATTTGCCTTTAGATTTATCTCAAGGTCATCCTTTGTGTTATCAATGACCTTTTTGTATATTTTGATAGCGCTGTGAAAATCTGACTTCTGTCTTAGTCTATCTGCCTTCGTTAATAAATCACTATACGATGATTGAGCCACTTAACCTCTCCCTTATTGTCTTTATAAATTGACTATAGTCTTTAGATCTAAAAAAGGCTGAACCCATTACTATTACATCAGCACCTGCGTTTACAACAGTCCTTATATTGTCAAGGTTTATCCCACCATCAACCTCTATTAAGGTATTTAATCCCCTTGAATCTATCATCTCTCTTAAAAAGGCTATCTTCGGTATCATTGATGGGATAAACTCCTGCCCACCAAAACCCGGATTTACAGACATTATCAACACCATATCTAAATCATTGATGATGTATTCAAGGGTATTTATTGGGGTAGAGGGATTTAATGATACGCCTACCTTTTTCCCCCGTTGTTTAACAGTCTGTATCAGTCTATGTAGATGGTAAGACGCCTCACTGTGGATTGTAACATAGTCGGCTCCAGCGTCTATAAACTCATCAATAAAGTCTTGCGGTCTCTGTATCATCAAGTGAACATCAAGTATAAGACTTGTAACATTTCTTATACCTCTTACAACATCAGGTCCGAATGTTATATTTGGCACAAAATGGCCATCCATGATGTCAAGATGTAGCCAATCTGCACCTGATTGTTCTGCGGCCTTTATTTCTTCACCAAGCCTCATAAAGTCCGCAGAAAGTATTGATGGGGCTATTAATGTCATACTCTTTCTCCTTTTATTCCTTTATGCCAGCACTTA
The DNA here is from genome assembly GCA_026415695.1 of Thermodesulfovibrionales bacterium. GTDB lineage: Bacteria > Nitrospirota > Thermodesulfovibrionia > Thermodesulfovibrionales > Dissulfurispiraceae > DUZI01. Next base: position 38,176 of record JAOAGP010000007.1, read on the forward strand.
CGATGATATTAAAGTAGTCTGCTGCCTTTTCATGTGTTTCGGGTCTTTGTGCTATAACGGTATTTTTTGGTATCTTTGGATGTGATACATATATGGTTTTAGTAATCTTTATCCCTCTATCCCTCAATAATGCCTCCGCCTCATCTACGGTGTGCCCAACTACATCAGGGACATATCTGATCTTAGCCCCTTTACTAATCATCACACCAATCTCTCTACCTTCTTTGACAACGCTCCCGGGTGGAAGGTGTTGCCACATAACATGCCCTTGTGGGATATTGATGTCGTATTCTTCACCCTCAAGCCTTATGTAGAGGTTATTCTTCTTGAGTATGGCGTTGGCATCTACCATGCTCTTACCCTTTAGGTCTGGAACGGTTACTGTTTTACTGTGAGTAAGAAGGGTAAAAGTGATATGACCTGTGATGATACCAAATACTGTTACCAAGACTATGTAAAGGGGAATCTTGATAAATCTCTTCATGCTATCCTCTTTATGAGAGCCATGAAAAATCCGTCCATTGAGTGTAGATGTGGCAATGTGTTATAGCAGATAAAACCATGTTTACTTGCTGTCCTAAAAGACCTGAAGATATCCTTGTTTGAATTAATGATACTAAAACCAGACTTTTTTTGTAAAAACCTTGTTATGACCTGCTCTCCCTCTTCAGGTTCATTTGAGCATACAGCATATACCATCAGTCCATTTGGGACTAATAAATCTGACAGTCCAGTAAGCATATCCACCTGTTTTGACATAAACCTTTTTAGATCATTTTCGGTGTGTCTGTATCTGACATCGGGCTTTCTACGAATGACACCAAGTCCTGAGCATGGAGCATCCAACAGTATCCTATCAAATCTATCAATTCCATCTTTTGAAAGGACTTTTTTAATGTCCTCTACATAGCAATTTATAGGTCTTACTGACTTAAGATTCAATCTTTGTATCGTCTCGTTTAATAAACCAAATCTGTTGGTATTGCCTTCAACAGAGTAGATGATGCCTGTATCTTCCATCATATCCGCAAGGTGGGATGTCTTGCCACCGGGTGCAGAGCATGCATCAAGCACCTTCATGCCCTTTGATACATTTAACAACAATGACACCAACTGCGATGCCTCATCTTGAAGGACAAAATCATCGCCAAAGATTGTTCTCAATGTTGCAAACTTGATTGTATCATGTATCAAGATGCAGTTTGGACAATAAAGCGATATAGAGGTTTTAAACCCTTGCTCTTTAAGTGTATGTAAACCCTTTTGGAATTGTTCCTTGTTTCTTACCCTCACAACTATTGGTGGACGCTCGTTGTTGTATCGTGCAAGTGCCTCGGCACCTTGTAACCCATACCGATTGACCCATCTATCTATTAGCCATCTTGGGTGAGAGGTCTCAATGCTTATTCTCTCTCTCAAATCATCAATTGATTTGGTCTTGATACCATCAGCCTTTCTGATGTAATTTCTCAAGACGGCATTTACGAAATCTACCCTGCCTGAATATGACTTTTCAATCTCCACTGCCTCGTGCACTGCAGCCCTTGCTGGCACACGCATATGAATGATTTGATAAATCGCTGTCCTTAAGTTATTAAGGGTTGATTTTGATACCAATGACATATCTTTTATGAAGTGGTTTAGTATCCAATCCAAATAAAACATCCTCCTTAAAACTCCATAGACTATTTCCATGATAAAGGAACGGTCTCGTTCGTCTATCAAAGAAAAGTATTGCTCCATCGCATCCTTGACCTTCATTCCCTTTTCAAATATATCAAGGAGGATGTTGATTGCGTATATCCTTTTAGATGTCATCTTGAGATGAAAAAATGGACTGCCTCTTTGACATCGTTTGTGTTGACCTCTGTATTGTAACAAGGACCTTGAGGTCTTTGATTGTAAACCCCTAAAACAGGTAGCGGGAAGGAATCCACAATCCCACTACTTAAATCCCTTTCGCATGCTATCGCAATGACTGCGTCAGGTTTGTTGTCCTTTACTATCTTTCTTGCCATGCCTCCACCTGTTGCTACAAATATCTTGAGACCGTGCTCTTCTGCTATGCCAATCAATGAACTTATAAAGCACCTACCACACCGTTGGCAGTTATTTATATCGTTGGTAATCCTTATGTTGCATTCATTTATTTGAAGACAGTGTGGCAGTAGGATGAGTATCTTTTCTGCCTTTATTTTTGACTTCCTAATAAGTGCGTTGTTGAGATGTATAACCCATCTTTGAAACCGCTCTTTTAGGTTTGATGATACACCTCCAAATAACATCAGTATTGGGTATCCTATCTTTAATAACAATGCCCTAATCAAGGTAATCATGCTTGATTAAAAACCTTCTGCCTGATAAAAAATCCTTACAAGACATCCTCCTTTTGCCATCAGGCTGTATCTCTTTTATTGCGATTGACCCCCTACCTGTGCCAACAATTAATCTCCCATCCCTTATATCCTCAATCCTACCCGGAAGTCCATCCTCTGAGACTGGTTCAGCACTAAAAACCTTTAATCTTTCACCCTTGTAGAAACAATACGCAACAGGCCAGACATTGATGCCCCTAATCAGATTAAAGATCTCCGTAGAGGTCTTCTGCCATAGTATCCTCGCATCCTCAACCTTCAAAGGCGGTGCATAGGTTGCAAGGGTATCATCTTGTTTCATTGGCTTAATGGTTTTATTTCTTAATCCTTTTAAGGTTTGCATCAATAAGTCAGCACCTATTGTTGATAGCCTTTCTGATAGGGTTATGAAATCATCATCGTTGCTTATGTCAGTTTCAGCCTGTAGGAGTATGTCTCCGGTGTCAAGTCCTTCATCCATCAACATGGTTGTAACACCAGTTTTTTGCTCACCATTTATGATTGCCCATTGGATAGGGGCTGCCCCTCTGTATTTTGGTAACAAAGAACCGTGGATATTAACTGGTGCAATAGAGGGTATAGAAAGAACATCCTTTGGGAGTATTTTCCCATATGCCACAACTACAAAGAATTCTGGGTTGTATTTTCTTAAGACATCACATACCTTTTCGTCTTTTAGAGAATGGGGTTGGATGATGTCAATCCCTTTTGACAAAGCATAAACCTTTGTAGGTGGAGGGATCACATCCCGTTTTCTGCCTTGAGGTTTATCAGGTTGGGTAACAACGAGTCTGACATCCTCGCCTGTTTCAACGAGTAGTTTAAGAGTAGGTAAGGCAAAACTTGGGGTTCCGAAGAATACTATTGACATGGGATTATTATGATTAAAAAGATATTACTCACCCTTATTGATACGCTTTAGGTATCTCTTTTTGTGGAACTCTCGCTTTAGGGAACTCACTTTATCAAATAGCACAATACCATTTAGGTGGTCGTATTCATGTTGGATAGCCCTTGCAAGTAAACCATCTGCACCAATCTCAATCTGTTTACCGTGTTGATTATAACCCTTAAGAATGACCTCTTTAGCCCTTTTTATATTCATACGACAACCCGGGATGCTCAAACATCCCTCCTCTGATTCAACCTTATCATCAGAATAAACCAGTTCAGGATTTATCACTACTATTAGTGGAAAAGGCTTTTCTTTTGTTGAAATATCGCATATGAAAATCCTCTTTAAAACACCCACTTGATTTGCAGCAAGTCCAATGCCAGATGCATTGTGCATGGTCTCAACCATGTCGTCAATTAGTTTCTTTATACTGCCATCAATGTCTTTTACCTCTTCTGCCCTTTCCTTTAGCACATCATCAGGGTATGTGTAAATCTTCAAGATGCTCAATTCTTACCTCTGAAGTAGTTTTAAAAATCTTTCAAACAGATATTTTGCATCATTAGGACCGGGTCCTGCTTCAGGATGGTATTGAACAGAAAACAAGGGGTATTCAACATGCTCCATCCCTTCTTCGGAGCCATCAAAAAGGTTTTTATGTGTGAGTCTAACCTTCCCCTTGAGACTTTTTATATCAACACAGTAGTTGTGGTTTTGTGATGTTATCTTTACCTCTTCGGTATGTAGATCCATGACAGGGTGGTTACCACCATGATGACCAAATCTCAACTTGTAGGTCTCACCACCAAGAGCCAGTCCTATTATCTGATGACCAAGACATATACCAAAGATTGGCACCTTTCCCATCAGTTTTTTTGTGTTTCTGATACCAGATAAAACGGTTTTAGGGTCACCAGGTCCGTTGCTCAACAGTATCCCGTCTGGCTTCATCTCCAAAACAGCCTCTGCAGGTGTTTTCGGAGACACCACCTCAACATTAAGACCCACACTTACAAGGCTCCTTAAGATGTTTAGTTTCACACCAAAATCATACACGACAACCTTCTTATCTGTCATTTTTACATCCCTGTATCCCCACAAGCCTTCCTGCCATTTGTATGAAACACCTGTAGCAACATCACTGACTAAATCAAGGGTGGAGATATCAGGAAATTCTCTGACCTTTTTGTATAAACTCTGGGTATCTAAATCGGTAGATGAGATTATTCCCCTTTGAGCACCCTTGATCCTTATAAGCCTTGTGAGTGCCCTTGTGTCAATATCCTGTATGGCAACCTTGTTTTGCTGTTTGAGATATTCATCAAGGGTTGTTTTGCTTCTCCAATTACTTGGATAAGGACATGCCTCTTTTACAATAAAACCCTCTGCCTTGATGCCACCTTCAGACTCAATGTCCTCCTCATTTATCCCGTAGTTTCCTATTTGTGTGTATGTCATTGTGACGATTTGACCCTTGTAAGAAGGGTCTGTGAGTATCTCCTGATAACCTGTCATTGAGGTATTGAAGACCACCTCACCTATAGTCTGCCCTTGGGCTCCTAATGCTGCCCCCTCAAAGACTGTGCCATCCTGTAATACAAGAACTGCCTTTTTCTTCATCTATTCACCTCATGCGTTTTCGTTGAGTAAAGCCTTTAATCCTTCAACACTCATAACCTTTTGTTTGTATCTCTCATCAATGCTTATAGCCTTATTTATTGATTCTTTTGCCTTTTCGGTGTTGTTTATTGCATTGTAACTTAAACCAGCATAAAACCATGCCTTTGCATAGTTTGGATTAATTCTGATTGACTCTTCAAATGATTTGATTGCAGAGTCGTGTTTCTGCATGTAATGATAGGATAGCCCTTTGCCAAACCATGCCTTGTAGTTTTGATTGTTTAAGGAAAGTGCAAAATCAAAGGAATCAATTGCCTCTTTTTGTAATCCCAAGTAGCTCAACTCTACTGCCCTGCCATACCAAGCATCCTCTAAATCAGGTTTTAACCTTATAGCTTGTTCATATGAATCGAATGCCTCCTCATGTCTTCCAATAGCACTTAAGGCTATACCTCTGTAAAGAAAAGCCTTCTCGTCTGATGCGTCAATAAGTATGGCATTGTTTAGGTGTTGTATTGCCTCGTCGTATCTTTTCATGTTTGATAACAATGCTCCTGCCTCAAACCATGCATCAGGCAGGCATGGATTGCAGATGGTTGCCTTTTTAAAAAACTCCAAGGATTGTTCTAAAGAATTATTCTCTAAATGTATTAGCCCTATGCCAAGGTATGAGTAGTAACTTTTGTTGTCGTGTTCTATTGCCCTCTTAAATGCAGTTAAGGCATCATCACGACTTTCTAATTCTAAGAGGCAAACCGCCTTGTTATGCCAAGCATCAGCCATATTCTTGTTTGCAGTAAGTGCCTTTTCAAAAAAACTTTGTGCATCATCATGTCTATTACAAAGTAGATTCGCACATCCGATGAGGTTGTATTGTTCTGCCTTAAATACAACGGTCTTGTATAAATCATCAAACTCATCCATCTTTTTTGTTATGTATTTGAGCAAGTCATCATCAATCTTATTGCCTTTTAACGATAGCGAACGGGGGTTTAACACAGATGTGTTTATCCCTGCATATTCAATGAGCCTGTTAATCCTGTTTCTAATATCAATGGTGTTTAGGCTATCCTTATCAGTGTCTTCTAACTCGGAGATGATTTTAAGATGTGCAGAAAAGGAATACATCAAAGACAGCCTTTTATTTAAATCCCCTATGTTCTTGCTTAATGATTCAATCTCTTTGTGTATATCTGACAATGTATCTTTTTCTACATACTGGGGTTCTTTCTTTATCTCATCTTGTTTTTGCTCTAATTTCCTTAGCTCTGAAGCAGTAGTATCTTTTGTTTCTGAAGGGGGTGTTACCAAACTTTCTTTACTTTCATTTTTAGGTTGCGTGTCTTTTCTCCTTTTTTTGATTAATAAAAACAGCACTAATACAAGCAAAAAGACTAATGTTAAGGGAATGAATATTGGGATTGTATGTCCAAAAAAACTAATTTCGTAGTTATACCATTCTTGATTAGGGTTAATCATTGTTGTAGACTTTGCCTCTAACAATCGTAAAAAGTGCCTTGCCTGTAAGTTTACTACCTAACAGAGGGGTGTTTTTACCCTTTGAAAAGATTTCATCTTCAGTGAGTATAAACTCCTTTTCAGTATTTAGTATTGTTAAATCTGCATCACTTCCAACCTTGAGGTTACCTGCGTTTAACTTTAGAATTGCAGATGGATTGACACTCATTTTTAAAACTATGTCTGAAATACTTAATACCCCTTCCTTGACAATCTTAAGTGATAGTGATACTGCAGTTTCAAGCCCGCTTATACCAAATGGAGCCTTATCAAATTCAAGTAGTTTTTCATCCTTATGGTGTGGAGCATGGTCTGTGGCTATGACATCTATAGTCCCATCTTTTAAGCCATCTTTTATGGCTTCTACATCTTCTAATGTCCTTAATGGGGGATTTACCTTCGCATTTGTGTCGTAATCCTTGATTGCATCCTCTGTCAATGAAAAATAGTGAGGGCATGTCTCTGCAGTAATCATTACCCCTTCTTCTTTTGCCCTTCTTATGATGCTTACAGATTTTTTGGTTGAGACATGGGCAATATGAAGTCTCCCCTTTGTAAGTTTCGCAAGCAAGACATCCCTTGCAACCATAATCTCTTCAGATTCTTTAGGGATGCCTGCAAGTCCGAGTCTATACGACAATTCCCCTTCATTCATCAATCCATTTGCAGAGAGATTGATATCTTCAGCATGAGAAATAATAGGACAATCAATAGTCTTTGAGTATTCTAAAGCCCTTCTCATAACAAGGCTATTCATTACTGGTTTGCCGTCATCTGAAAAGGCAACAGCACCTGCCTCACGCATGAGACCCATCTCTGCAAGTTCTTGTCCCTGCTGTCCTTTTGTAATAGCACCAATTGGATAGACCTTGCAGAACCCTTCTTGATAAGCCTTCCTTATTATAAAACTCGTTACTGTTGCATTGTCATTTATTGGTAGTGTATTTGGCATACAACACAGTGAGGTAAACCCTCCATGGATTGCTGCCTTTGTCCCTGTATGTATTGTCTCTTTGTGTTCGTATCCAGGTTCCCTAAGATGTGTATGCATGTCAATGAGCCCCGGTAATATGTAGCAACCAGAAACATCAATGACTGTGAGATTTTTGTTGACAGGTTTTTTTATCTTGCCTTGATAAATCTCTTTAATCTTGCCCTTTTCAATCAGTATTGACCCAATGCCATCTATATCTTGAATGGGATCAACGATATGACCGTTATAAACCAATAAAGAATTATCCATTGTCATTGCCACCAAAGAGGTATAATACAGCCATTCTGACTGCTATACCGTTTGTAACCTGGTCAAGTATTACAGATTGGTTTGAATCTGCCACATCAGATGATATCTCTATGCCCCTGTTCATTGGTCCTGGATGCATGACAATTGCTTGTGAATCAGCCTTTTGCAACCTATCAGGAGTTAACCCATAGAGCTTAAAATACTCTCTTTCTGATGGGAAGAATGCCTTGTCCATCCTTTCTTTTTGAACCCTCAACGCCATAATCACATCTGCATCCTTTATGCCTTCATCAATGTTGTAAAATGTCTTAATCTCCTGAGGTATATAATTTGGCAACAGTGTTGCTGGGGCTATGTATCTGATATTGGCACCTAACTTTAGCAGACATAATGTGTTTGACCTTGCAACCCTACTGTGAACTATATCCCCAATGATTGCTATGTTTAAACCCTTTATCTCTCCCTTCTTTTCCTTGATTGTAAAGGCATCAAGTAGTGCCTGTGTTGGATGCTCATTTATGCCATCACCTGCATTTATTACTGAACCCTTTACGAATCTTGACAAACGATGTGGGACACCGCTACATTGGTGTCTTATTACAATGTAGTCTGCACCGTATGATTGCATTGTTTTAACAGTATCTAAAAGACTCTCTCCTTTTACAACACTGCTTGTTGGTATTGAAAAGTTTAATACATCTGTGCTTAATCTCTTTTCTGCAAGTTCAAACGATGTTCGTGTCCTCGTGGATGGCTCAAAGAATAGATTTACAACGGTCTTACCCCTTAAGGCAGGAACCTTTTTTATATCCCTTTGTAAAACATCCTTAAAAGAAGAAGCAGTTGTAAGTATGTTTAGTATCTCTTCTTCATTAAGTTGTTTTATGCCTAATAGGTCTTTTTTCATCTTGATTCAATTATCACTGAGTCCTTCAGCCCATCTTCTTGAAGCAAAACCTCAATGTTTTCTGCCCTTGCCGTTGGGATGTTTTTACCCACATAATCAGCCCTTATTGGCAACTCTCTGTGTCCTCTATCAACGAGGACTGCGAGTTGTATCTGAGATGGTCTTCCAATATCCATGAGGGCATCAAGAGCAGCCCTAATAGAGCGTCCTGTAAACAAGACATCATCAACAAGCACTACCTTCTTATCCGTGATATCAAAGGGTATCTCTGTCCTTCTTACAATTGGGTGTGGTTTTTTGATGTTTATATCATCCCTGTAGAGTGTAATGTCAAGTGTACCAACAGGTATGCTACTTCCCTCAATGTCTTTAATCTTTTCTGATAGCCTCTTTGCTAAATGCACTCCACCCCTTTGTATTCCAACAAGGCATAAATCATCAATCCCTTTGTTCTTTTCTATTATCTCGTGGGCGATTCGAGAAATTATCCTGTCAATGTCCTTTTTATTGAGTAATTCTTTTTGCATTATTTTAAATGGTCGGGGTTACTGCTTGATGGTGTAATGGAGTATGTGTTTTCATTTAATAGATTCCTTTTCAACCTCACAGGGTTGTCCATTAAAGGTTTTATATTTATTAAATCAAAAATAACCTGATTTGTCAAAAACAAAAAAGACCCCATATACTTTTTAAGCATATGAGGGTATAGTCTAAGTTATTTACTTGCAGAATACCTTAAGAGAACTTATCTTGTCATTCCACCAGTCATTACGAAAATCCTTTTGCATGAGATTATCGCATTTGGGATTTTCGTGTTTTGCATTCTTGCCTCCAAAGTTGGTATGCTCATAGTAAAAGAAACTTGTGTAACATCCAACTACATAACACGATATGCTGTCGTTCATGTTGGTTCCATCCGGCCATGTAAGATTTGTGAGGTTTCTCCACTCATTTTGATTATTTCCGTTAAAGGCATAATAAAGATTTCCATTACAACCACTGTGCTTATACACTACTACTTCGCAATTATCAGGATGACACTTGTTAACAATAGGATCCCATCTACATGCATACGACGAGGACAAAGATATGATGAGGCTAAAGACCAAAATCACTAATGGTATGGCTACCAACCCCTTTTTAAAACTGATAATCATCTCTTTCACCTCCTTTCTTTGTTGGATTAAAAGTCATATAGATTTTATCATAAAATGGTTTTTATCAACCAGAAAAAAGGTATTATTTTTTACAGTTTTATTCTTTAGAGACTTCCCCTTTCTAAGTCCCTAATTTTGAAGGGATGTCAAGATACTAACTCCCCAAACCACTCTTATATTAGGAGAGGGGAAAATCTCCTCCCCCACAGGGAGATGAAAGGGTGAGGGTATTTTCCCCACATGTTGAGGGAAGGATAATTACTCATATTTTCTAACGAGATGAGATATTTTTTCCCCTTCTGCCTCTCCCTGTTTTCTTATTTTTATTCAAGACCTTTGATAGTATGATATAATATTTTTATGAACACCACTGAAAGACAAATACAAGACATTACTGAGTTGCTTGCAATGCTTGATGAGGAAATGCTAAAAGAAATAAAAAACTTTACGCATTTTCTCATTGAAAAGCAGAAAAAACGGGAAGCATTTGAAAACCATGTATTGCAAGCAGAACAAGAACCCCCTATTAGGTTTAAAACTGTTCAAGAGGCAATGAAGGCAATTAGGAATGAAGCGGGAATTTGATTTCTCCCCATCTTTCCTTAAGAAAGCAGGTAAACTTCTTGCTAAAAATCCACAATTAGACCCACTATTAGAAAACTGCCTTCATAAACTTTCCCAAAATCCCTTTGATCCTTTGTTACGCACACATCCATTATCAGGCAAAATGAAAGGCAAATACGCCTGCTCGCTTACATACGAGTTACGGATTGTCTTTAAAGTATCTGACGACATTGTCCACCTCCTTGATATTGGCAGTCATGATGAGGTTTATTAACTACTAACTGCCCATGCCACTTTTACATTAGGAGAGGGGAAAAAGTCTGGAAGTCCGGAAGTTGAGGAGTTGGGAAGTTTAGTAGGGCGGAAGTTGACTTTTTTGTTTCCGTGTTCCCCGACCCTATCACTTCCGTGCATCCTCGCTTCCTAACTATATCACGGGGGGAGTTGCAATATAGATGGAATTATTTATGTAGTCCTGATTTCTATAGGTTTTGATGTTTAAACTTCAATAATACTTCTTGACACATAACCCACATCACTTGCACCAGTAAGGAGCATTGCGTTTGTTAATTCGGTCTTGTATTTGTTTAGTAAAAAGACCATTGCATCCTTGCCACCGCCAAAGACCGATATTATCAGTGGTCTGCCTATTAAAACACAGTGTGCTCCTAATGCGAGCATCTTTAAGACATCTACACCACTTCTTATCCCACCGTCAACGAATATCTTGATTGGCGATGTGATTGAATCAACTATTTTTGGAAGCACCTCAGCTGTTCCCGGTGTCTGGTCAAGCACCCTGCCTCCATGGTTTGATACAACTATCGCACTTGCTCCACTTTCTGCACAGATCCTTGCCTCAATTGGTGTCATTATCCCTTTTACGATAAAGGGTAGGCTTGTTGATTTGACAAGATGCTCAATCTCTTTTGGGGACTTTGGACTAACAGGTTGACCTTTTAGTGCCATTGTGATAAGTCCAGCACCATCAATATCAATGCCTACCGCAATTGCACCTGTCTCCTCCGCTATCTTGATCCTCCTGATGATTTCATCGTTTGCACGAGGTTTGATAATGGCAATACCTTTGCCTGCCACTTCTTTGATTGCCTTACAACCGCTGTCAAACATCGTAGGGTCTGCCCCATCTCCTGTCATTGCAATCGTGCCTGCTTCAACTGATGCCTTTGTCCATATCCTTGTAAACTCCTCTTCTGATATTGCACCGCCCATGTTGTAAGAAACACCTGTGATTGGTGCAGAGATAATCGGCATTGATAGGGTATGACCCCAAAGTTCAATGGTTGTCTTAGGAACCTTTACTTCATGTATGGTTCTCATGTTGAGTTTGATGTTTTTTAGTGCCTCAACATTTGCTATGAAGGATTGTCCTGTGCCAACACCACCCATCCCCGGCACCTCTCCAGCACATGCCTTACCGTCGCAATGAGGACAACACCTGCAATAGGGTTTTAGTAACTTTGCTGCCTCTGTTTTAATAGTCTTGATGTCCACTATGCCTCCTTTTTGTAAGATTGTGCTAATAAGGTAATATAGTGCCTTGCAATTTGTCCATCACCAAACTGCTCAATGCCATCTACCAACTGCATGATGCAGCCGGGACAAGCAGTAGTTACTATGTGTGCAGTTGTCTTTTTTATATCGTTAATCTTGTTTTTGAGTATTGATGACGATGTATCGTAATGTGTAAGATTGTAAGTCCCACCACTACCACAGCAGGCATCAGGCTTTGACATCTCTTTGAAAGTAATGCCCGGAATGGCTTTAATTAGTTCTCGTGGCTCTTTCCAAACCTTCACAGTCTTTCTTAAATGGCAAGAGTCATGGTATGTGACTACTTCATCTATCTGTCCTTTGGGCTTTACGAAATCAATCTTGTTTAAGAGTAACTGTGATATCTCAACTGCTTTTTGCTTCCACTTCATTGAAAGCGGTTCATATACATTATCACCTTTTAGTAGTTCAATGTATTCGTGACTAAATGCACCTGCACAAGAACCACATCCAAAAACAACAAAGTCTGCAGCGGTTTTTTCAAGGGCATCAAGGTTTGCCCTTGCCATCTGTCGTGCTGTGTCTATATCTCCGTGTGCAAATACTGGTATGCCACAGCAGTATTGGTCTTTTGGAATTGCCACATTTACCCTATTTTTCTTCAAGACCTCAACTATGTCATCACCAATGCCTGTGTAGATGTAGTTTATTGAGCAGCCTGTAAAAAAGGCTACTGTGGTTTGAGGATTGCTGCAAATAATCTTTTCTTCAACCCTATCCCTAAATGGTGTAGGGGCAAGGCTTGGTATAACCCTCTTTCTGTCAAGTATTCCTATAGGGAATCTTAGATTCCGTCCCTCACCACTTTGGGTTGTTTTTGTTAGAAGGGATTGAAGTTTAGCCCCTGTTTTAATGCCAGTTTCAAATAGGGCTTTTTTATGAAAGAGTAGATTGAAGATGGTTCTTTTAAGTGGATGAAGCCCCTTTTTCTTTACAATCGCACTCCTTACTGCAAGGATTATCTTGTCAAAATTCACCTGAGGTGGACAGTTTTGCATGCAGGACTTGCAAACAAGACAGTTAAAGACCCTGTCGTATAGGTCTGGATCATCTAAGTCAATCCTTCCCTTTAAGATAGCATCTGCAAGTGCAATCTTTCCCCTTGCGACCCCTGCCTCTGTCTTTTCTACTGAAAATACAGGACAGACTGCTTGGCAGTTGCCACATTTCATACATTTCTGTATCTCATCCTCTATTAGACGGTATTCATCAAAAGGTGTTGTCATCTTTAATACCTCTTTTATGGCACTAACTTGCCTGGGTTCATTATCCCTTTTGGGTCAATGGCAGTCTTGATGTTTCTCATTAGGGCAATACCACTATCGCCAATCTCATCCTTGAGATACTTGAGTTTGGCAATCCCTATGCCATGCTCTCCTGATAAAGTCCCTCCAAGTTTGAGGGCAGCTGCAAATATCTCATCCACTGCCTTATGAACCCTCTCCATCTCTTCCTTGTTTCTCTCATCAGCAAGTATTGTAGGATGGAGGTTTCCGTCGCCTGCATGACCAAAAGTGCCGATCTTGAGGTTGTATTTCTTCGCTATCTTATCAACCTCTAAAAGCATCTCTGTAAGCCTTGACCTTGGCACTGTGGCATCCTCAAGGACAGTTGTAGGGCTTAATTGTGCAAGGGCTGGTAGTGCTGCCCTCCTTGCAGACCATATCTTATCCCTCTCAGCATCTGTTTCTGCAATCTTGAGTTCACCGTTGTTTTGTGTAACTACATCCTTGACCGCCATTGCCTCTGATTCCACGGACTCCTTTGACATCCCGTCAACCTCAATCAATAAAAGTGCAGAATACCCTTGCGGTAATCCCACCTTTGCATAGTTTTCTACGGTCTCAATGGTCATAGCATCCATTATCTCAAGGGTTGCAGGGATTACTCTTTGTTTTATTATCCCCTGAACAGTATTGCCTGCATCCTTTAGGTCTTTAAAAAGTGCCAACATAGAGCGTCTATATTTTGGTGCAGGAATGAGTTTTACAGTTATCTCTGTGACTATGCCTAATGTGCCTTCAGAACCAACAAAAAGGGCTGCAAAGTCATAAGCCGTCACATTCTTTACTGTCTTACCACCAAACCTTACCACTGATGCATCTGGCAACACTACCTGCATGCCCATCACATAATGTTTTGTCACACCGTATTTAAGTCCTCTTAAACCACCTGCACATGTTGCCACTGTGCCGCCTATCGTAGCAGTGGCAACTGTGCCAGGGTCGGGAGGGTAAATGAGACCATGAGGGGCTATTGCATTGTTTAGATCATTAACTATCACGCCGGGTTCAACTGTGGCAGTAAGATTATCTGGATCAATCTCTATAATCTTGTTCATCAATTGTGTGCAAAGGACGATGCCTTTTTTGACAGGTATTGCACCCCCTGACAGATTCGTCCCAGATCCTCGTGGATAAATTGGTGTGTTTGTCTCATCAGCAAGTTTGACAATCTTTACTATCTCTTCAACGGTCTTTGGTAAGACAACCACATCTGGCATCACCGTCATCACATCAGCCGTTGCATCGTAACTGTATGTGACTAAATCTGCCTTTTTTGTGAGCACCCTGTCTTTTGACAGGATGCCGTTCAGTCTTTCTATTACATTGGAATCCATGAATGCCTCCAGTTTAGTTTTTTAGTGCATGTGAACCTTTGCTGTCTGTGTCTTGAGTGTAATCTCGCCTTTTCCTACTACACGAGCAATAATTGCTACAAGGATGATGATTACAAATGCTCCAATGAGATACATGTAACCCTCATTAATCATCGCTGCCTTCTTTGCTGCCTCAGCGGCTGCATCTACTACTGGTTTTGGGGCACCTGCTACTATCTTTTCATAAGTTGGGATGATGCCCGGAAACACATAAGCCCACAGATAGTGCAAGGCACCGATTACAGCAGTAAGGATAATTGAGTGAATGACCGTAAATCTAAAGATATCGCCTTCATGTCCGACGAGGTTTGTTGCTGCGGTTGCAACCGATATTGACTGCGGAGATATCATCTTTCCACAAACGCCACCACTTGTGTTGGCTGACATAGTAACAACTGGGTCAACTCCAATCTTTTCAGCAGTAACTGCCTGAAGTTTTCCAAATAGTGCATTTGTGGATGTATCTGATCCTGTCATAAACACGCCCAACCAACCGATAAACGCTGCAAAGAATGGAAAAACCGCACCTGATGCAGCAAAGGCGGTGCCTAATGTAATTGCAGCACCAGAGTAGTTCATAATGTATGCAAAGCCCAAGATTGTTGCAATGGTATAGATTGGCCATCTCAGTTGTTTAAGGGTATTGCCTGCAACCTGTAGGGCTGTCTTAATGGATGCTCCCATCACTGGTATTGAGATAAACCATGCAAATAGTATCGCTGTGCCAGCGGCACTTAAGAAGTTGAATGTATAGACTGCAGCAACGGGCTTGTTTAGATAGTTAATTACCATGTTGTGCAATCCTGTATTTGTCCATTTGTAAAGGAAGATCTGGTCAAGTGCAGCCTTTACAGGTTTAATACCCCATGCAGCAACAAAGAGCGAAAGGATGATAAAAGGTGCCCAAGCCCTGAATACCTGACCACCTGAATAAAGTAACTGTGCCCTGCCTTCGCTCTTTGGTTCATTTGGAAATCTCCAACTCTCCTTTGGATGCCATACTTTGAGGAATATCACAGTAGCAACTATTGATGTCAGTGATGCAATTATGTCTGGCAAGTAAGGGCCTAAGAAGTTTGATGATAAATACTGTGCAATAGCAAATGAACCGCCGGTTACAAAACAGGCTGGCCATGCCTCAAGACCCTTTTTCCATCCTGCCATGAGGATGACAAGATACAGTGGGATTAAACAACTCAAAAATGGTAGAGTCCTACCTACAAGTTTGCTCAATGCCATCTCATCCACACCTGATACCTGAGCACCGACAACGATTGGAATCCCAATAGCACCGAAGGCAACTGGTGCGGTGTTTGCAAGAAGGCAAATACCTGCTGCATACAATGGATTAAATCCAAGTCCGACTAACATTGCACAAGTCATGGCAACAGGTGTACCAAATCCTGCAGCACCTTCAATGAATGCACCAAATGAAAACGCAATCAAGAGTGCCTGCATGCGTCTATCATCAGATATAGATGCAAGTGAGTTTTTGATAATCTCAAACTGACCAGTTGTGACAGACATGTTGTAGATAAACAAGGCAGTTATAACTATCCAACACACAGGAAAGAGCCCAAATAGCATCCCTTGAAATGTTGCAAGTAGCGCATACTGTGCAGGCATGCCATAAACAAGTATTGCCACACCAATAGCAAGCACAGTTGCTATGGTTGCTGCAATGTGCCCTTTCATCTTTAGCCATGCAAGGGCGATGAATAAGAAGAAAATTGGGATTGCTGCTACGATTGCAGACAATCCGATTGCCCCAAAGGGGTCGATGTTCATAGACCAAGTCATAATCATACCTCCTAAAAAGTTTTATTTTGCTTTTATTAAATATCTTTTGACTTTTAATATGAAATCCATTTTAGTCTGAATTTTTCATAGGACTTTGTCCTATGATGTTTTCTTTATTATTTAGGCAGTTGTCAATTTTTGAATTGAAAAATAAGACGATTTAAGGCATCATAGTATGTCTAAAAAAAAAGCAAAAAACCGGAGGCTATGATGTTTCTCATTGGTAATCTTTTGAACGCCCTTGCGGTAGTGATAGATATAGCATTAGAGATTTACAAGTGGATTGTGATAATAAGGGCAATAGTTAGTTGGGTAAACCCCGACCCGTATAATCCAATTGTCAGGTTTTTACACAATGTTACAGAGCCTGTCTTGAGACCTATAAGAAATGCCATAGGATACAGATTAGGACCGATAGATGTTTCTCCAATTATTGTCATTCTTGCAATAATATTTTTACAATATTTTGTTGTTTTGTCCTTGAAGCATCTTGCAGTAACATTTAGATAAAGGAGGGTGATAATGAAGATTACACCACTTGAGATTCAAAATAAACAGTTTCCTACAAGGTTTTTTAGGGGTTTTGACCCAGATGAAGTCCTTGCATTTTTAGAGACAGTAAGGGAGGATTTTGAAGAGTTGTTAAAGGAAAACAGTTCTCTTAAGGAGCAACTCAAAAGGGCAGATGACCAGTTAGCAGAATACAAGAAGATGGACGCAACAATGAGGGAGACATTAATAACAGTGCAGAAGATGGTTGAGGAATACGAGACCAATGCAAAGAGACAAGCCGAAAATATCATAAGGGATGCTGAATTAAGGGCTGATAAGATAATAAGAGAGGCACAAGACAAACTGATTAAGATACATGAAGACATCACTGACTTAAAGGGTATAAGAAAGCACTTCAAAGAAGAGATTAGAAGACTCATTGAAAATCATATGAGGATGTTGGAGTTTGACAAAGAAAGGGATCAAGAAGGTGCTGGTGAAATATAATCGTCTGAAAGGTTTTTGTGATATAATCCCCCCTGACATACACATCTGGCATACAGTAGAACAAATCATTATTGATAAACTCAAGCAATATGGTTATGAAGAGATGAGACTACCAATAGTTGAATCCACAGACTTGTTTTATAGAGGGATTGGTGAGGGCACTGATATTGTTGAAAAGGAGATGTACACATTTAACGACAGGGCTGGAAGGTCATTGACACTTAGACCTGAAGGCACTGCCTCTGCTGTCAGGGCATATTTGGAAAACCAGCTATTCAATAGACCAGCACCACAGAGGTTTTTTTATTATGGACCAATGTTTCGGTATGAAAGACCTCAAAAGGGCAGGCTAAGGCAATTTTATCAGATAGGTGTGGAGGCTTTTGGCATTGGTGCATCATCTTTGGATGCAGAGATGCTCTTCATGGCAAGGTCAATACTTGATGCTATTGGATTGGATTCGCTAACTACAGAGATTAATTCAATTGGTTGTAGTGCATGTAGGCCTAATTTCATAAAGTTACTCAAGGATTATTACAGGGATAAGTTAGATAAACTTTGTGCTGACTGTAAGAGGAGGTATGATAAAAACCCACTTAGAATCCTTGATTGCAAAGTGCCTAATTGTGTTGAGTTAAAGAATGAGGCTCCTGCTATTAGACACTGTTTGTGCCAAGATTGTAAAGGACACTTTGAGATGCTCATTCGTTATATTGAAGAATACGGCTTATCCTTTCAAATCAACGATAGGCTGGTAAGAGGGTTTGACTATTATACGAAAACGGCATTTGAGATTACCACAGATAAACTCGGTGCTCAAAATGCAGTTTTGGCAGGTGGTAGGTATGATTATCTTGTTGAGCAGTTTGGAGGCACAAACACACCTGCTATTGGCTTTGCAATCGGCATGGAAAGGATAGTTGATTTGATAAAGGACAGGATTAATATGTCTAATCCTTTAAGAATTTTTATATGTCATTTAGGGGATGAAACATTTATTCATGCCCAGAAGATTGCTGATGAGATTAGGAGATACAATATTGTTGCTGAGACCAATCACGGTAGCACATCACTTAAGAATCAGATTAGAAGGGCAGATAGATTAGGTGCGAGGTATGTTTTGATATTAGGTAGTGATGAATTAAAGGCAAATAAGATAAAGTGGAAGGATTTACAGACAGGCTCTCAATATGAGGGTGCTTTAGATGAGTTTGTAAGACATCTTTGTATAGAGAGATAAATTGCATTACAAATAATAAAAGTGTAAAATCATATCTTCAATCTAAATCATAAATGTCATCGGAGGTTAAATGAAAAGGGTAGTATCTATTCATTTAGTGTTGTTTTTGTTGGTATTCTGCTCAAATGCATATGCTTATAAAAATATTAAAAATTTAACACCAGAGGTTACTTTTATTTATGACGACTTAGATAGCCTTGCACAGCAGGATATTAAACCTGTTCAAGTTATTGCTCAACCTCAGATTGTTGAGGCAATCTCACAAGAAAAGGCTGAACCTCAACCACAACCACAGCCTCAGCCTAAGATAAATATACCATCTAAAATAAATCCTATCCAACCACTACCTCAGTTACAAACGCAACCACAGCCCCAACCACAGCCAGAACCACAGCCCCAACCTCAACAACAACCACAACCACAGCCTCAGCCTCAATCACCACAGCCTCAGCCTCAATCACCACAACCTCAACCTCAACCACTACAACCTCCACAACCACCACAACCTACGCTTCAACCCCAACAGAGATTTACAGGACCCCCTGTAAGTTTCTTTTTTGATGATGCAGACATTTTTGATGTTGCACAGTCTGTATTTGGTGATATTTTGAGGGTAAACTACATAATTGACCCAAGGGTCAGGGGAAGGGTCAACTTTAGGACAATTACTGCAATACCCAGAGAAGAGGTATTGCCAATTATGGAGATTATCTTAAGGTTAAATGGTATTGGTATCATTCAAGAACAAAGCCTTTTTAGGATAGTTCCACTTGATGATGTTTCAAAGGAACTCGTCTATTCACAGATAGGAAAAGAACCGGGGCAGGTGGCTATCAATCTTTTTACCTTTAAGAATGTGAATCTTAGGGATTCATTAAAGGATATTGAACAAGCAATAGGCTTGACATTGCAAGGTTCAGTGGTAAGGGTAATGCCTATTTATAGATTAAATGCACTACTTGTCATTGCAAACACTACCAGTCAATTGGAATACATCGGCAAGTGGGTGCAGGCATTTGACAAGATTTTTGAAGGGGCAAAGCCTACTGTATATGTGTATCATGTCCAAAATGGCAAGGCTGCTGATTTGGCATCAATACTTCAGCAGATATATCTTGGCGCTGCAACCACACCAAGAACAGTTACAACAGCCCCGACCCAGAGACCCGGCACAACACAACAACCAACACCTACTCAACAGCCTGCCCAACCCACTCCAACCCCTCAAAGGGCAGCACAAACATCAATTACTCCAACTGGTCAGGTAAGTCTGGTATCGGAATTAACAAGGATATTTGCGGATGAGATAACTAATACACTCATAATACTTGCTACCCCTGAGGATTATTCAAATATCATTGAAACAGTCAAAAAGCTTGATATCATACCCCGTCAGGTTATCATTGAAACACTCATTGCCGAGATAACATTGTCAGATGAATTACGATTTGGACTTGAGTGGTCATTAAAGACAGATTTGAAGGTTACAAATGTAAAACCTTTTAAAAGGGATGTCATTCTTGGCGGAGATGTAAGTTATAGTGCATCGGGACTCGATCCAACAAAATTAACCGGTTTTACCTTTCTTGCAAAGGATGCATCAGGCATTGTAAGGGCAATGCTACAAACACTTGCCTCTGAATCAAAACTAAATGTTATCGCTTCTCCACATATACTTGCAGCTGACAACAGAGAGGCAAGGATACAAATAGGAGATCAAGTGCCGGTTGTAACATCAGAGACAAATGTGACTGGCACTACAAATATTCAAAGAACCATACAATACAAGGATACAGGGACAATATTAAAGGTAAGACCTCAAATTAATCAGGGAGGGCTTGTCTCCCTTGAGATAAATCAGGAGGTGTCAGACTACACACTAAAGACGATGTATGGTTCTGAATATCCAGTTATATACAAAAGAGAAACATCAACCAATGTAGTTGTACAAGATGGAGAGACCGTGATAATTGGTGGGTTGATAAAGGACAAAACAGACAAAACACAAGAAGGGCTTCCGCTTTTAAGCAAAATCCCTATTCTTGGATACCTCTTTGGATATACTGCAAATACTAATACAAGGACGGAGTTGGTTATTCTACTTACCCCTCGTGTTGTCAAAGACCAACAGGATGCAAAGGATGCCACAAACGAATATCTCCACAGATTAAAAGGGGTAAAGGAGCAGGTTCTTGAAAAGGAGATTCGTATTCGCGGTTCTAAAAAAGAAAAAACAGGGGATGAAAGACCAACAAATCCATGAAAAAACTCGTTATTAAAGACAAAGAAATCCCTTTTCCAATCATCCAAGGAGGCATGGGTGTTGGGGTATCACTTTACCCATTGGCAAAGGCAGTGGCAAAGGAAGGAGGTATGGGTGTTATTTCAAGTGCATGTCTTGATAGGCTTGTATCAAAGAGATTGGGCAAAAAGTTTAACACCTATGAGGCTGTTTATCAAGAGATTAGCGAGGCAAAGGAAGAGGGTGGCTACATAGGAATAAACATCATGGTAGCCCTTATGAGAGACTACCAAGAATCTGTCATAGGTGCTATTGATGCAGGTGTAGATGCAATTATTTCTGGGGCTGGGCTACCGCTGTCACTACCTGCAATCAAAAAACCAAAAGATACTGCATTAATTCCCATTGTATCTTCAGCAAGGGCACTTGAGATCATCTGCAAAAGATGGGAGCGTTTAGGCTACAGACCAGATGCAGTAGTTCTTGAAGGTCCGCTCGCAGGAGGGCATTTGGGGTTTAGCATTGAACAGATTGATGATGAAAGATTTAGCCTTGAAAATCTGTTTCCTCCTGTAAAGGATGTGGCAAAGAAATATGGAGACTTTCCAGTAATAGTTGCTGGTGGTATCTATACTCATGAGGATATAAATAGATTTTTGGGTATGGGTGCTGACGGTGTTCAAATGGGCACAAGATTTCTGGCAACCGTTGAAAGCAGTGCAGATGAAAAATATAAACTGTCTGTTATAAATGCCCAAAAAGAAGACATCCTTGTTGCAATCAAGCCCGGCTCTCCATGTGGTTTACCTTTTAGGGTCTTAAAACATTCACCCATGTTTGTCAGCGCCCAAAAAGGATTGCGAAAGCCCAAATGTGATAAGGGATATGTTCTTACAAAGGATGACAAGGGAAACTACTCAGTTTGTCCGGCTAAGACTGACAATACAAACTACTTTTGTATTTGTAACGGACTATTGAGTTCTGCAGGGTATAATCCTAATGAAGAAGAACCTCTTTATACTGTAGGAACAAATGCCTATAGGGTTGACAAGATACTAACTACCAAAGAATTGATGGATGAGCTCAAGGGTATAGATAAAGAGGACCTCTAAAGATAGTATAGTCAAGATTTGGTCTTACTTTTCTATCCTATTTGCTCACCTGTGATGTCCATTGCCTTATTTATTTTAAAAACTTTTTTATAAACCTTTTAAATTAACTTCAACATGGATTTCAAAGTTATCAAATACAACAACAACGCAAGGATAGGGCTAATCACAACACAAAGAGGCAGTATTAAAACCCCTGCCTTTATGCCTGTTGGCACAAATGCAACAGTAAAGGCACTTACAACAGATGAGGTATTGCTCACTGGTGCTGATATATTGCTGTGCAATACTTATCATCTCTACCTCAGACCGGGCCACAGGATCATTGAAGGATTAGGGGGGCTACACCATTTTATGAATTGGTCTAAACCCATACTTACAGACAGCGGGGGATTCCAGATTTACAGCCTATCGAGCCTCAGAAGGATAACTGATGAAGGTGTTGAGTTTCGGTCTCATTTAGATGGTTCAAGACACTTCCTTACCCCTGAGGATGCTATCGCTATACAGCTTGCATTAGGTTCAGACATCATCATGTGTCTTGATGAATGCACTCCTTATCCTGCTACTTATGAGTATGCAGTCCAATCAGTTGTGCTTACAACTAAGTGGGCTAAAAGGTGCAAGGACTTTTTTTCAAATAATCTCGGTTCAAAAGATATAGCACTCTTTGGTATCGTGCAAGGAAGCATGTACAGAGATTTACGAAATATGTCCCTTCAACAGTTGTTAGAGATAGATTTTGATGGTTATGCTGTTGGGGGGTTAAGTGTGGGAGAATCAAAGAACGAGATGTATGATATCATCCATTTCACAACTCCACAACTACCTTCAAACAAACCAAGATATCTCATGGGTGTTGGTGATTTAGTTGATGTGATGGAGGCTGTAGAATCGGGGTTTGACATGTTTGATTGTGTCATGCCTACAAGAAATGCTCGTAATGGCACGCTCTTTACAAGTCAAGGCAAGGTAAGTATAAAAAGGTCTGAATATAAGGACAATCCTGATCCCCTTGACCCAAATTGTGATTGTCCTACCTGCAGACACTATAGCCTTGCCTATTTAAGACACCTTTTCATGTCAAAGGAGATACTGTCAATGAGGTTAAACACCCTTCACAACCTCTACTTCTATCAGTCGTTCTTCAATCAAATGAGATTGGCAATAGATGAAGGTAGGTTTGAAGGGTTCAAAAGAAAATGGCTTGAGATATACAATCCTGTTTAATCGTTAATTAACATATCCTTGTGAGTTGTTCTCCAGTTAACATGTCAATAATCCTCTTGCCACCAATCAATGTATTGAGTACGACCTTTGGCTTTCGTTCTACTACCTTGCCTTTCACCTCTCCGATTATTTGTGCATCCTTGCCCAACGGGTTTGCCCTCATCTTTGACAATACATCTTCAGCTTTTACATCCGATACAATTGCCACCAGTATACCCTCATTTGCAACATACAATGGGTCAAGCCCTAATAATTCACAAGCGCCGACCACCCCTTGAGGTATTGGGAGCCTTTCCTCATCAATCTCTATGTCATGTCCACTTTGAAGGGCAATCTCCTTTAGCGTTGTTGCAATCCCTCCTCTTGTAGGGTCACGCATCATTTTAATATGTGCATGGTATGAGAGAATTTCCCTTGTAAGAAGATTAAGAGGGGCAGAGTCAGTTTCTACTGGAGGTTCAAACACTAACCCATGTCTTTTAGACATCACTGCAATACCATGATTGCCTATCATGCCACTTGTTATTACCTTATCACCAGATTCTATCTTGTGAACACCTATGTCTATTGCATCTTTGATT
Source organism: Thermodesulfovibrionales bacterium (assembly GCA_026415695.1). Lineage (GTDB taxonomy): Bacteria > Nitrospirota > Thermodesulfovibrionia > Thermodesulfovibrionales > Dissulfurispiraceae > DUZI01. Next base: position 61,890 of record JAOAGP010000007.1, read on the forward strand.
ACTCCAATTCCAGAAGTGTTGATATACATCCCATCACACTTGCCTTTATCCACTACCTTTGTATCACCGGCAACCACCTTTACACCTGCAACTCTTGCAGCCTCTGACATGGATTGTAAAACTGTCTTTAGGGTTTCAATCGGTAACCCCTCCTCAAGAATTAGCCCAACTGTAAGACAAATAGGCTCTGCACCCATAACTGCAAGGTCGTTGATAGTGCCATTGATAGCAAGGTCTCCAATATTGCCACCGGGGAAAAACAGTGGAGATACAACATAGGAATCTGTAGTATATGCAAGCCTTTCATTTGAATTTAATCCGATTATGGCTGAATCATTGAAATCCGTGAGATTAAACATTGGTGCTACTATCTCCTCAATGAGGCGGTGCATCAGTATCCCGCCACTTCCATGACCTAAAAGTATCTTATCCATGTTATTTCACCTTTATTGTAATAATGTCAGATTGTATCCCTTCTTTCTGAGGACCTACTGCTGATATTTTATAATGATTTAACTTTTCTGTTGCCATTTCTGTAAACACGGGCGTGTTTACAAATGCAATCTCCTTAAATATGCCATCTGCAAACATCCTATAAACCTTATATCCTTTTACCCATGTTTCTGGGGATTCTTTCCATGTGATAAATATCCTGTTTTCAGCTGTTGCATGTTTGATACCCTCTATTTTTGATGGTATAAGGTCTGATAATGAGATTGTTAGAGGATTAGATACCTTACCAATCTGTATTATATTAGTTTCAACTACTGGTCTAATGTGATAATACGAGACCTCTTCTTTTGGAATCTCTAACTTGAATGAGGTGTTTTTTATAGTTTTGGGATTAATTGGTGTTGAGGATGGATTGTCTTTATAATCGGACTTATAGATATTGTAAGTAAAATTAGAAGGGCAGTCAGAGTCCCATTTTGTGCTGGAAGGTGCATCCCAAATGATTTCAATATAATCATTATAAACCCTGTAATTTGGATGTATCTTCTCATTAGGCATAGGACAAACCTTGACTGAAATCTCATTTGATGGTAAGCCTGTAATGCCTCTTTTATTGACACCGTAAATAGAGTATTTGTAAACCTCTTTTTCTTTGATGTCAGTATCAATGAATTGATTGCTAACTGCAGAGACCTTGAATTCCGTTTTCTTATTATCGTAAGACCTTTTGATTATAAAACCTTCAAGCCTTTCTCTATCCTTTGGATGATAGTCCCAATTGATGATTATAGAATCCTCAAACATTATTGCATAAAATGTCTTTACTGATGGTGGCGGCTCGTATGGTTTGAGGCTTGGCTGTGTTTTCTTGCCACATCCACTAACTCCAATAATCAATACAAGAAACAGGACAAAGAGACTTTTCATGCCTCTTTCTTTTCTTGCTTATCAGTTGGTTCTTTAATAGTCAAATCACGGGTAAACTCAGGACACTTTTTACCTGCAGGTAGTGAAAATTGTTTCTGGCAAGTTGCCCTATAAGCACATATAATACACAATTGCTGCTCAGACATCGTCTCCTCCTAAGAACTTGTTATTTTTAATATCACCCTTCTATGCCTTGGCCCATCAAATTCGCAAAAAAAGATAGACTGCCAAGTGCCAAGTAGTAGATTGCTGTTTTCAAATATCACGGTAATAGACACCCCTGTAAGTGTGCTCTTTATGTGTGCTGCAGAGTTCCCTTCAGTGTGTTGGTAGTCTCCTTCAAATGGTATCAATCTGTTAAGTGTTGTGAGGATGTCTCTTTTTACTGATGGATCAGCCCCTTCGTTGATCGTGATACCTGCAGTAGTATGAGGCACAAAAAGACAACAAATGCCATTTTTTATTGATGATTCCTTTATCAGCCTTGAAACCTCGTCTGTGATATCAACAAACTCTGTCCTTGATTTTGTCTTTATGTTTATAGTCTTTGTCATCTTAACTCCTCCAGAAGTTCTTTGATAGTCTTTTTTCTTATTGGGTGTATAATATCAGGTAGTATCTCTGACAATGGCTTCAGCACAAATTCCCTTTTATCCATAAAAGGATGGGGAATAACAATATCCTCCTTATTTATAATCATATCACCGTAAAGCAATATATCAATATCAATTACACGAGGTCCCCATCTGAATGTAGCCGTTCTCCCTATGTCTTGCTCAATACCTTTTGATACATTGAGCAACTCATCAGGTGTAAGGTCTGTATGCCCAGATACTGCAACATTTAAAAACCTCGGTTGATTTGTATAACCCCATGGCTCAGTGTCGTAATATCCTGAAATCTTATTTATTGAGATACCCATTCTTGATAAATGCTCAATGGCCTTATCTATATTGCCTTGTCTGTCTCCTTGATTTGAACCAATACCCAGCACAATTAATGGCAGGTTAGAATACCCCCTTTATCCTCTTTATTGCCTCTTTTATCCTTTCAATAGACTGTGTAAGGGCGAATCTCACATAACCCTCCCCAGGTGCACCAAAACCCACACCGGGCGTGCAAAGCACACCACATCTTTCAAGTATGTGTGCTGTAAAAGTTGTTGAGTCAAAGCCATCAGGCACCTTTACCCAAACATAAAAAGTAGCCTTTGGTCTTATGTGTTTAAGCCCTATCTCATCAAGACCGTCACATAGTGCATCTCTTCTTTGCTGATATACATCCCTAATTGGTGCTAATACAACATCAGGTGTGTTAAGTGCTGTAATCCCTGCAATCTGTATAGCCTGAAACACACCAGAATCAATATTTGTCTTTATCTTACCAAGTCCAAAGATGACATCCTTATTTCCTACTGCAAAACCAATCCTCCAACCTGTCATATTGTATGTTTTTGAAAGAGAGTGAAATTCAATACCTACTTCCTTAGCACCATCATATTGTAAGAAACTCTTTGGTCTAACTCCATCAAAGAAGATCTCCGAATACGCACAATCATGACAGATGATTATATTGTGATTATTTGCAAAATCAATCAGTCTAACAAAAAACTCATCTGGTGCCAACGCTGATGTTGGATTATTGGGGTAATTTACGAACATCATCTTTGCCCTATTTCTAATGTCTTCAGGTATGGCTTCTAAATCTGGTAAATAGTCATTGCTTTCTACAATAGGCATTATAAATACCTCACCACCAGCAAAGATGGTGCTTACAGGATAAACAGGATAGCCCGGTGATGGGACTAATACAACATCCCCTGGATTCACAAATGCAAGCGGTATGTGACCTATGCCCTCTTTTGAACCAATCAAAGACAAGACCTCATTCTTTGGGTCAAGGCTAACACCAAATCTCCGTTTATACCAATTTGCTACTGCTTCCCTAAAGGCATACATCCCTTCATAAGATGGATAACGGTGGTTTTCTTTGTCTTCAGACGCCTTTTTGAGTGAATCTATTATATGAGAAGGTGTAGGGATGTCAGGGTCTCCTATACTTAAATCTATCAGGTCAACACCTTTGGATAATGACTCCTGTTTCATCTTATCAATTGTTGCAAATAAATAGGGGGGTAGATTTCTTACCCTATCCGCAAGCCTTACTTCAATCATCTTGTGGTCTCCTCCTGTAATTTTTTATGATAATCTTTTCTTTAATATCTCGTTAACCATCTGTGGATTTGCCTTGCCCTTTGTAACCTTCATTACCTGTCCAGCAAAGAAGCCTAACAGTTTAGTCTCACCATTTTTGTATCGTTCTACCTCTTTTGGATTTGCAGCCAATATCTCATCAATGGTTTTTTGTATTGTCTCTGTATCACTGATTTGAACGAGTCCTTTTTGGGTTACAATGGCATCAGGCTCATTTCCAGTCTGATACATCTCATGAAAGACTGTTTTTGCAATCTTTCCACTTATAACCCCTTTCTCTATCATCCTTATAAGATTGGCAAGTTGTTGGGGTTTGATGGGTGTATCAGAGATGGTTTTGTCATCTTCATTAAGAAACTTTAACAATTCGTTTATTATCCAGTTTGCAGCGGTTTTAGGGTTTACACCACATCTGACAACCTCCTCAAACCACCCTGCAAGATACTTATCAGATGCCAATATTTCAGCATCGTAGTTTGTAAGATTGTAATCAGTGATGAACCTTGAAATCTTCTTGTCAGGCAATTCTGGAAGCCCACTCATTATCTCCTGTATCATCTCATCATTGATAATCACTGGTACTAAATCAGGGTCAGGGAAATACCTGTAATCATGTGCCTCTTCTTTTGATCGCATAGAGTATGTTCTTGAAGAGTTAGCATCAAATAATCTCGTTTCTTGTATTATCTTACCACCGTCTTGCAAGATCTCTATTTGCCTTTTTATCTCATACTCAAGTGCCTTCTCAACATACTTAAAAGAATTCATATTCTTTAGTTCAACCTTCACACCAAATTCCTTTTGTCCAACAGGCCTCACCGATACATTTGCATCACATCTTAAAGAACCTTGCTCCATATTCCCATCGCATACTTCTATATAGCGTAAGATTGTCCTTAATTTTTTCATGTATTCAGAAGCCTCTTGGGGCGTTCTAATATCAGGTTCAGATACTATCTCCATAAGAGGCACTCCAGTTCGGTTTAGATCAACAAGGCTGAATGGATTCTTCGCATCATGAATGTTTTTCCCTGCATCCTCTTCTAAATGTATCCTTGTGAGATTTATCCTTTTGGGTTTTTCATCAACCGATATCTCGATGTAGCCACCCTCACAGATAGGCAATTCATATTGGCTTATCTGATAATTTTTGGGTAAGTCAGGATAAAAGTAGTTTTTACGAGCAAATCTTGTATAGGAGGCAATCCTTGAATTTAATGCAAGACCTGTTTTAATGGCAAATTCAACAGCCTTCTTATTTAAAACAGGCAAAGAACCGGGTAATCCTAAACACACTGGACAGGTTTGGGAATTTGGTTCTGAACCAAAATTTGTAGAACATCTACAGAAAATCTTTGTATTAGTTGATAGTTGAGCATGGACTTCTAATCCTATGACTGCCTCATATTGCATATCAAAAACCCCTCTTTTGTTTAGTGATTATTTTAACATACGACTAAACAAATTTTTCCCAAAATTTACTTACCAGCAAGACATTTGAGAGATTTCAATAGAGAAGTGATTTTGTGATATAGCGCCACACCTGTTGAGCGTTGAATTTTTTTTAATCTTGGCTTGACATCTACTTGTCTTAAACTTGACTAAATCATTATAAATAAATTATTTTATAAATAGCGGGGTGGAGCAGCTTGGTAGCTTGTCGGGCTCATAACCCGAAGGTCGTAGGTTCAAATCCTACCCCCGCCATATCAGAAATGACAAGGGTTTTCAGAAATGAAAGCCCTTTTTTATTGGACTTTAGCACTTCTTCAAGGAATTTCACCTTAAAAACCTCACCGATTATGACTTTTGAAAGTTTAGGCATTTTGAAACTTTACAATTTTTTGCGTTTTTTCTAACGGATTTCTAACGGAATTTTCAAGTAGGTCTGTTTGTTGTCTGTTGAAGTCAAGGTCATTAAACAAGTGTCCGTATATATCAAGTGTAGTCTTGATACTGCTATGACCCATTTGTTGTTGGATGTATTTAATGTTCTGACCCGCATGTATTCTTAAACTTGCATTACTATGTCTTAAACTATGGAATGATACCTGCCTTAATCCCGCCCTTCTTAATGCAGGGTTGAAGTAACGCTTAACAACAGTATCATGGTAATTTAACGCCCCTTCAGGTGATGAAAAAACCACATCATAGGGGTTAATTGGACTTGCTAATTTCCAGTGTTTTAGTTCTTGGATAAGACTGTCAGTGATATCCACTTTTCTAACTGAATATTTACTTTTGGGTGTTGTAAATTGCTTTTTCCATAAAGCCCGTCTGACATGGATTTGCTTTGAAACCCAGTCAATATCTGACCACTTAAGCCCCCACAATTCACCTGCCCTTAATCCTGTTAGATAACAAGTAAGGAATGCAACTTTATAATTGGGGTGAGTGTTTTCTATGAGTTTGTCAATTTCTGCTGGTGAGAGTATCTCTATCTCTTTTTTCTCAGTCTTGGGTCGTTCTATGTTTTCAGCAGGGTTGTTGTAGTGATAACCCCATTTCAAAGCATGCTCAAACATCTTTTTAATAACTACAATCTCATTGCAAACCGTCTTACCACTAACAACCGCTCTTCTATCTGAAATATATTTCTGTAACAAACCAGTCGTTATGTCTAAAACAATGTGGTCTTGAAAATAAGGGGTTAACAACTTAAAGACAATGTCCTTATATCCTTTTAAACTTGACGGTTTTAATTTAGGTTCTGCATAGGTTTTTATCCAAAGGTTAGCATAGTCTGAAA
>JAOAGP010000100.1 GCA_026415695.1 Thermodesulfovibrionales bacterium
CTGATGTACTGGGTAATGTTCAACCGTTTGAAGGGAATTATAATGCACACGGGTATTGCAACAACGGGATATTAGACCATGCAGTAACGGTGCATGTGAGGTGATTTAGGATTGTAAGTGCTAATGTTTTTTAAAGTCATCTAAAAATGTAGATAACTAAATAACTGTGACTGTGTAAGTAAGGCATTTTTTTTGCATTGTAAAATGGGATGAAACGGCATCTTGTTCAATGACAATATCACAATACAAGAGAAACATAAAGTGCATCGTGCAATATGATGGCACAAACTTTAAGGGCTGGCAGATACAGAAAAGAGGCAATACTATACAAGGTGTTGTCTCAGATGTTATAAGACGCATAACAGGTGAGGAAGTAGTTGTTGTATCATCTGGCAGGACTGATACGGGTGTGCATGCACTTGGACAGGTAATTGCCTTTAAGACAAACTGCAGCATGAAAGTTGAGGTTCTGAAAAAAGGTATCAATGCCTTGCTTCCACCGTCAATACGGGTGATGGACATCTGTGATGTATTATTAGACTTTCATCCTCGCTATGATGCAAAGTCAAAGACATATGTCTATTTGGTTAGTTGTAGTGATGAAATATCGCCATTTTTACACCCATATTGTTGGCATGTTAGAAAGGATTTAGACATCACCAAGATAAAGGATGCAACAAGTTATCTACTTGGAAAAAAGGACTTTAAGGGTTTCATGGCAAGTGGCTCATCAGTAAAAGACACAGTGAGGAATATGATGAAATTTGAGGTGTCAAATTTAGACACCCTCGTATTTTTGAACTTCATTTTGTCAGACAGTTTTTTTAGGTTTGAGTGTAAGGCAGATGGTTTTTTAAGACACATGGTCAGAAACATCGTTGGCACACTCGTTGAGATTGGTGCTGGGAGATTCCCCGTTGAGCATGTGCAAACTATACTAAAATCAAGAGACAGGAGGCTTGCTGGTGTTACCGCCCCAGCAAAAGGCTTGTTTTTATTTAGTGTTGAATATTAAAATTACCGATATCCTAATTCACAGAAAAAGATGATAGATTTACACACCCATAGTTTATTTAGTGATGGTGAACTCGTCCCTTCAGAACTTGTAAGAAGGGCATATATTAAGGGATATAAGGCAATCGCTATTACAGACCATGTGGATTGTTCAAACCTTGATTTTGTAGTCCCACGAATATGCGACTTTGCCTTAAAGTCACAAGGTGAGTTTCCTACTGATATCATTCCGGGTGCAGAGATTACACATGTGCCACCTGCTATGATAGGTGGTGCTGTGCAGAGGGCTCGTGAATTGGGGGCTAAGATTGTAGTTGTTCACGGACAAACACCAGTTGAACCTGTGATTGAAGGCACAAACAGGGCTGGGATTGAATCAGGGGCTGATATCTTGGCTCATCCTGGACTTATCTCAAAAGAGGAGGTAATACTTGCTGCACAAAAAGGGGTTGCATTAGAGATTACTGCAAGGAAGGGGCATTGCCTCACAAATGGACATGTAGCAAGGCTTGCTAAAGATATAGGGGCAATGCTTGTTATAAACACAGATGCCCACTCTCCGTCAGACCTTATTGATATTGATTTTGCTCGTGTTGTGCTTTTGGGGGCTGGTTTAAATAGTAAGGATATTGATACAATAATGCTCAATACAGAGGCAATCGTTAAAAAGACACTTGGAGGTTAAAAAATTGCAATACTCAAAAAAGACTCTTTCAGAAGAGGAAAAGATCGCTACTACGATTGATGAGTTTAAAGAGAGGATACAGAGCAAACAAAAGACCCTTGTATACATTGCTGTAGCAGCGATATTTTTGATAATGGTTGTATCAGGTGGATTTTTGTATGTAAGTGCTAGTAATCAAAAGGCTCAGGAATACGAGGCAGAAGGCTACAGGTTTTTTTACGCAGCAGGAAAGGACAATCCTTCAGAGAATTATAACAAGGCATTGGAGGCATTTAAGAGATCCTATGATGCAAAGAAGACTGCCTACGCACTTCTTTACATAGCGAACTGTTATGAGGGATTAGGTAAGGTTGATGATGCAATAAGATCACTTGAGGAACTGGTCTCAAGTTTTAATGACATTCAGGTTTTGTCAATAGCATACAATAAGTTATCCGCACTTTATATAAAAAAAGGCGATGTGCAGAGGGCACTTGATAGTGTTGAAAAGATTAATAGATTAAAAGGTGGTTTTCTACAGGACTTTGCATATTTCCAAAGTGCTGCTATACTTGAGACAATGGGTAAGACAGAGGAGGCAAGGTTAAAATACAAAGACCTCACAGACAAATACCCTAACTCTCCCTTTGCTCAATTAGCAAAGAAAAAGTTAGAACCTTCAAAATAGTCTTATCATTTAATCTATGTCTGAAAACCCTGATGTATTGAAGGTAATCCCTTTAGGCGGTGTTGAAGAGATAGGGATGAACATGTGTCTTCTTCAATACAGCGATCAAATACTCATTATTGATGCCGGCTTGATGTTTCCTGACGAAGACATGCTTGGTGTTGATTTTGCAATACCTGACATTACATACATCAAGGAGAATAAGGAAAAGATAGCAGGGATTGTCCTTACCCATGGACACGAAGACCACACAGGTGCGTTGCCTTTTATCCTAAAGGAAATACCTGTGAATGTGTATGGCACTGCACTTACACTTGCACTTGCAAGAGAAAAACTCAAGGAGCATAGGGTTGACGATTCCACATTGATACCTATTAAACCCCGTGATAAGGTAAGCATTGGTCCTTTTTTGGTGGAGTTCATCAGGGTAACCCACAGCATTGTGGATGGTGTAGGGCTTGGTATTGAAACACCAGTTGGATTGGTTGTTCACACAGGCGATTTTAAGGTTGACCCCACTCCTGTTGATGGCGAGCTGATGGATTTCCATAAGTTTACAGAATATGGTGAGAGAGGCACACTGCTTATGATGTCTGACAGCACAAACGCCGAAAAGGGTGGCTTTACATTCTCTGAAAAGGAGGTCAGACGGTCTTTTGAGGATATCTTTGCAAAGTCTAAGGGCAGGATAATCATTGCCACCTTTGCGTCAAATATCCACAGGATTCAGCAGGCTATAGATGTGTCTGTTCAATTTGGTAGAAGGGTTGCGTTGTCTGGTAAAAGTATCATCAGTAATGCAAACATTGCTATGAAATTAGGCTATCTTAAGGTGCCGCCAGATACATTGATAAAGTTTGATAGTATCAATGATTACGCAGATGGTAAGATTGTCATTATAACTACTGGAAGTCAAGGTGAGCCGATGAGTGTTCTTTCAAGGATAGCAACAGGGGAGCACAAACTCCTTAAGATAAAGGATGAAGACACCGTAATACTATCGGCAAAGGTCATACCAGGCAATGAAAGGGCTATAGGAAAGATAATCAATCATCTGATGAGAAGAGGTGCTGATGTGATTTATGAAAAGGTATCCGAGATACATGTATCTGGTCATGCCTCAAAGGAAGAACTAAAACTCATGATAAACCTCATCAAACCTAAATACTTTATGCCTATTCATGGCGAATACAGACATCTAAAATATCATTCCAAGTTGGCTGAAAAATCGGGCATCTCAAAGGACAGGATATTCATTATGGAAAATGGTGAGATATTGGAGATAAACAGCGAGATGGCTAAAAAAAATGGTCGCATAAACACTGGCAAGGTGTTTGTTGACGGTAAGGATTTAGGTGGGGTTGAGGATATGGTATTGAGAGACAGAAGGGTACTTGCAGAGGACGGGATTGTTATAATCATTGCAACCATTGAGAGACTGTCAAGAAGGGTGCAATCACCACCCGAGATAGTAACAAGGGGTTTTATCTTTGAAGATACATCTGCAAACCTGCTCAATGAGGCAAAGGAGATGTTGTATAACATGTTGCAAGGGGTTGAGTATGATATATTAAGTGATGCTGAACTTGTAAAGGCAAAACTCCGTAGTAATCTCAAGAAGTTTATAAGAAACAGGATGGACAGGAAGCCATTAATCATGCCAATAGTTATTGAAGTATGATAAAATAACCGCTCATAATTTTTGCCACAACAAATTTTTTTGTTGAAATAATAAGACTGTCAGGGAGTTTGAACAATGTGTAGATTAGCAGCGATAACTTGTAAGGACTATGTATCTGCAATGGAGCCTATACTTGCCCTTGAAACGATGAAAGAAGGGCATGACGGTTCAGGACTGGGACTAACATTAAAAGACCTCGGCGGAGAGTTTGAAGGGTTGAAGCAATTTCCTATCCTCTCTGGTATCTGCTCCACTAAAGGTAGAGAGGTCATTGATGATTATATGAAAAAGGCTGGTTTTAAGATAAGGCATCAGTGGACACCAAAGATTAAGCATAAAAAGGGTATTGAGGCAAGGGATTTTTATTTTGCTGATGTCTATGATTACCCTACAACCTTTAAGCACAAACCGATATCTGAAAAAGAAGACTTACTCATGAGGACGAGGATTGCGTTGAGAAAGATTGGAGAGGTAGATGAGTCTATATTTGTTTTTTCATTTTATCCTGACATAATAACATTGAAAGAGGTCGGTGACCCCCTTGAAGTTGCTGAGTTTTTTGGCTTGGATAAACATCCATTAAAAGCAAAAATCATACTTGCACAGGGAAGACAGAATACAAACTACGCTATATACCTTTATGCATGCCATCCATTTTTCATACAAGGTTTTTGTTCAATGACAAACGGTGAAAACACGGCATTTGTTCCAATAAGAGAATTTCTTATGAGCAGGGGTTTCCCCGGATACATTGGTTACAACAGCGACAGTGAGGTATTTACGCACATTTTACACTATGTTGTCCGTCAGCTAAAGTTACCTCTGCATTATTACAAGGATGTAATCACACCTCTTAAGGATGAGGAGATAAAGAATAGGCCTGATGCAGATGCCTTGAGGTTGTTAAAGCAGTCACTAAGACCACTTTGTATTGACGGTCCGAATATGATAATTGGTTTTACTCCTAATGGCACTTGCTTTATGGTGCAGGATTCAAAGAAGTTGCGACCGGGTGTCGTTGGAGGTGTAAAGGGCAAGTATGCTTTGATGTCTGAGATATGCGGGCTTGATAGCATCATACCTCAAAGAGATACATCAAAGGATATCTTCCCAATGAAATACGATATGGTGATAATCTCACCACAGGCAAAGGAGGTAAAGGTATGGAATCAACTGCAAGGTCAAGCATAGAGTTACGACAAAATCACAGACTAACGCTAAAGGAATTCCCATACATAATCAGATGGAGAGACGATAGATGTAAGAGATGTGGTAGATGCACAGCGGTGTGTCCAGTAAAGGCAATAGTGCCTTCTGTTAAGGTTCAGAGGGTTGTAACATCAGAAGGTGCGATGCCTACACCAACCGCTAAACGAAGGGTTTACCATGTAGTAGAGCAGGTTGACGACATGGAGCGTTATTGCACAGGGTGTAGTATTTGTAGTCTTGTTTGCCCAAATGGTGCAATTGAGCCTGAATACAATCCACACAACAAGTTCCTGCATTATAAAAATAAAGGTGGAGAGGGATACAAAAGGGGTGGCAGAAGAAATGATCCGACCGTATCTACCCTTGATAGGATAAAGTTTACAAGGATATCGATGCTTACTGATCCAGCGTTAGATGCTGGAAGGCATGAGTTTAGGGTGAGGACATATTTGGGTAGAATATTGCCTCCTGAAAGGCTCCCGTTAAGGGTTGAAGGGGATAGATTGATGGTTGAAAGTGGCATAGATTCATTTGTGCCACCTGTTAGAGAGATCTATCCAATTATGATTGGTAGCATGTCTGTGGGTGCACTCTCACCACCTATGTGGGAAGGGCTTGCCATGGGAGTGGCTTATCTAAACGAGGTTGAAAAGATGCCTGTTGTCATGTGTTCTGGTGAGGGCGGTGTGCCACCAAGACTCTTGCGTTCAAGGTTTTTGAAATATTTTGTTATACAGATTGCATCAGGTTATTTTGGTTGGGATGAGATAGTGCACTCGTTACCCCACATGGTTGAAGACCCTGCAGGGGTTGAGATTAAATATGGGCAGGGTGCAAAACCGGGCGATGGTGGGTTGCTCATGGCACAAAAGGTATTGAAACTAATAGCAGGTATTAGAGGAGTGCCTATGTATGTTGATTTGGCATCCCCGCCAACACATCAAACAAAATACAGTATTGAAGAAGCGGTTGCAAAGATGATTCAATCAATGTCTATGGCTTGGGGTTTTAGGGTTCCTGTCTACCCAAAGATATCAGGCACTAAGACAGCACGAGCCGTATTAAATAATCTTGCAAGAAATCCATATGCTGCAGCGCTTTCTATTGATGGTGAAGATGGTGGCACTGGTGCAGCCTACAATGTTTCACTTGATAAGATGGGGCATCCAATAGCATCAAATCTGAGAGACTGTTATCTTGACTTGGTCAAACAGGGAAAGCAGAATGAACTTCCCCTTATTGCTGCAGGTGGGGTTGGCAAGAAGGGAAACCTTGCTGCAAATGCCGCTGCACTTATAATGCTTGGTGCATCAGCGGTTTCAATTGGTAAGTTTATAATGCAAAGTGCAGCAGATTGTTTAGGTGATGAATACAACCGTTGCAATCTGTGTAACACTGGAAAGTGTCCAAGAGGGATTACAACACAAGACCCTAAACTATATAGAAGGCTTGACTCGGCAAAGATAGCTGAGAGGGTTGTGGAGATATTCAAATCCGCAGATGTGGAGCTTAAGAAGATATTTGCACCAATGGGTAGAAGCACAGAGTTGCCCATTGGAATGTCTGATGGCTTAAGCATTGATGATAAGGCCATGGCAGAGAGATTGGAGATTAGCTATGCGTGTTAAGAAAGAAACTACAAAAGGGGTAAAGACATCGTTTGATAGTGTTTTGGGTGATAGCGGTAGTGCTGAAAGGATACTTGAGATTGACGGTAAGACTGCTATCATTAGAGGAGTGGTAAATGGTAAGAGGGTTCCATCAAGGATACTTGAGGAACACATACAACAAGCCGTAAGGGAAGGTGCAAGGGAGATACATGTCTTTGCACAAGGACAACACGGTATTGGTGGTAGGATTTGGCCAAGAGAGGAAAAGGTAAGATTTATAGTTGAAGGCCCTGTTGGTCAAAGATTGGGTAGTATGGGCATGTTTGGCACAGAGATACTTGTCAAAAACAGTGTTTCAGATGATGTAGGATGGATAAACTGTGGGGCTACTATAACGGTATTGGGTGATGTGACAAACGGTGCCTTTAATGCGGCAGCACAGGGTATCTTGTATGTTCAGGGTGGTGGTGGTGCAAGATGCGATACAATGACAAAACGGAACCCAAGATTTGAACCTCCACAATCTTGGTATTTCAGGGATGTCGGGGACTCCTTTGCAGAGTTTAAGGCAGGAGGGATTGCCGTTATCTGTGGTGTAAACCCAAGGAACCCTGAAAACATAATTGGCTATAGACCTTGTGTCGGTATGGTTGGTGGCACTATATATTTTAGAGGAAAGATTCAAGGGTTTAGTGAAAGGGATGTAAAACTTCTTGAACTTTCAGAACAAGATTGGCAGTGGCTTACTGAAAATATGAAACCATACCTCAATGCCATAGATAGAATGTCATATTATGATGAACTGACACGGAATCCTGATGAATGGAGGAAACTCGTTGCCTACACACCACAGGAAAAGAGGACAAGAAGATGGTTTAAGATATCTACGGCTGATTTCAGGAGGGATGTATGGGAAAAGGAGGTTGGCAAAGGTGGTTTGTTTGCTGAGTATGTAGAGCATGATTTTTCACTTCTTCCATACATTACCACTGGCAAAGAAAGAAGGTTTAAGCCTGTTTGGGCAAATGAGAAATACGCCCCTCCATGTGCATATGCTTGCCCTACCCACATTCCATCTCATAAGAGGGCAAGATTAATAAGAGAAGGTAAACTAAATGAGGCTATTGAACTTGTTTTACAATACTCCCCTTTACCTGCAACCGTTTGTGGTGAGATATGTCCAAACCTCTGCATGCAAAGTTGCACGAGGGGGAATATTGACATGCCTCTCAACATAGACAAGCTCGGTAGTTTGAGCCTCAACATACCTGCTCCTAAAAAGGCAGAAAGGACAAATAAGAGGGTAGCAGTGATTGGTGGAGGACCTGCAGGGATGAGTGTATCTTGGCAACTTGCACTTAAGGGGCATGATGTAGAGATATTTGAGCAGGCAGACAACATTGGAGGCAAATTGCACCTATGTATCCCAAAGGAAAGGCTACCAAGGCAGATACTTGATAGAGAACGGCAGAGGTTTATAGAACTTGGGGTTAAGGTTCACACCAATACAACTGTGGATAAGGAGAAGTTTAAGTCAATATATGAGGAATTTGATGCGGTTGTGATTGCCTGTGGTGCACATCAACCAAGGATGGTCAATTTTGAAGGCTCACAACACATTATATCGGCGTATGACTTTTTAAGGGATATAAATGCTGGTAAACAGGTGGATCTACAAGGTAAGAATGTTGTCATAATCGGTGCTGGTAATGTTGGTATGGATGTGGCATCAGAGGCATTTAATTTAGGGGCATCTTCAGTAACGGCTGTTGATATACAAAAACCTGCTGCCTTTGGCAAGGAAATGGAGATAGCAAAAGCAAAAGGGACAGTCATACTCTGGCCTAAATTTACAGAGAGATATTCAAAGGATGAGGCAAAGATATACTTCAAAGATGGCTCATCTTTAGATGCTGATGTGGTCATCATGTCTATTGGTGATATCCCAAGACTTGATTTCCTCTTGCCTGATATACATTCCGAGAGGGGCTGGATCAAGGTAAATCAATTGTTTCAGACCACTGACCCCAAGGTATATGCCATTGGTGATGTTACATCTTTAGGATTAGTAACGCATGCAATAGGGCAAGGTAGGGTAGCAGCTGAAAACATACACGCACAATTGATGAACCTACCAGTTGCTCCACTTTTTGATATGAAGGTGATTGACTACAGTCGTATAAGGACGGAATATTACGAGGTTTGCAAGGCAGAATTACCTATAGATGAAGAGGGTAATAGGTGTATGTCTTGTGCAACCTGCAGGGATTGCAGGATGTGTGAGGTTACATGTTATTGGGGTGCAATCAAAAGGGTTGAGCATAAAAATGGCGAATATGAGTATGTAGTAGATGACGAGTTGTGCATTGGTTGTGGTTTTTGTGCTGGCATTTGTCCATGTGGTGTATGGGAGATGGTTGAGAATATCTAAATCAACCTTTTTTAAGTTTGCCCATTGATGTGAATCTTTTTGACTGTTAGAGATGTGATAGTATTATAGAAGAGGGGAACCTTATGTGAAGGGTTTGGGATGAGAGTGATTACTTGTTAGCATTGAATACTCAAACCCTTAACCCTTGACCCCTCTTTTCTCGTTTAGGAAGGTTCTAAAATGCTTTAAAAAGATGTTTGCTTCTTAATGTGTTATTCTAAAATCGGTGTGTCCTTTGTCTATCTCCTGCCAATCTATTTCAATATCTGTAACATTTGCAAGTGATGGTCCTTCCCAACAGAGTTTGATTGCCTCTTCAATCTTTTGTCTTTCACCATCAAATACAGCCTCAACTGTGCCGTCTCTCTTGTTTCTGACCCATCCAGTGAGCCCTAACCTTATTGCAACCTCTTGAGTAAATGCCCGATAACACACACCCTGCACCCTGCCTTTGATAATTACATGTGCCCTTGTCATGACCCACCTCATCGTTTAATAATGATATAATCAAAGTATAGCACTGATAAAATCCGTATGCAACTGATAAATGACATTGAAAGACTTAAGGGACAAAAATTGACGATAGGTCAAAGGCAACAACTCATCTCACTTACAAATCAACTAAGAGAGGGTTTAAGAAACATAGATACTAATTACCTACAGATTGTTGCAAGGAGGCTACAGATTCCACAGAATGAATTGTTAGATAGTCAGTATGTTATACAGAAGGCAGAAGAGTTTTTAGGCAGAAGACTAATAGACTGGGAACTTTCGTTTATCAGGCAGAATGAAACAATAAGGAAAAACTCCATCATTCAGTTAAAGACATCCATGTTGGATAAATTAGCAAGGCTATTAAGGATGCCAGCAGGCGAGATTGAGTGGATACTTACAAAACACAAGATATTAACCAATACATAGACAGACTACTCTCAAATCAAACAGTAGATTGATTATCGTAGGCTAAAATCCCCATCGCAGATGTGTATTTATGCAGTATTAGTGAGGTAGGAGGTTGTTCCAACACTATCTGTTAATTCAATGCTATTAAAAAGTGCTAAAGTATCTCCTTTAGACCAAATGCCCACATACCCTTGTATGTTTTCTTCTGATTGATATTCAATCAGATGCACCCCGTTTAGATAAACATTTAAGGAGTTTTCATGGATATTGCACTGTAGTCTGTGCCAAATAGAGATTTCAATCTTTTTATTCTTGCCAACTCTCAATTGTCTCTTACCGTTGATGAGTTCGTAAAGGGATACTTGACCGTTGTCAACCTCAAGTGCAATGGCAAGATAGTTGTTGAGGTTTTTAAGTCCTACTATTAATCCAGCAGATTTTTCTGTTTTACCTGTAAGTATCTTTATCCTTGTTGAGACATAGGAAATCCCTGATGATTTGTCTTTTAAGATTGCCAATGGAAAGTGGTGATGTGTTTCAAGGGCAGATATAAATTCCCCTCTTTTACTGGTAAAAAATCTATCAATGAGGCTTGTGATGTTGCTCATTATACCTCTGTTGAAATAAGACCCATCGTGGAGGCAGTGCTTACCTGTATCATCCTGAACGATTGACCAATTCCCTCCTTTTAGGTAAAAGATCGTTTCAATCTCTGTAATCTTCTTCACCCTTAAGAAGTCATAGTTTCCTTTAAAGAATTCGTCTGCATATAAGATGACATCTTGTTGGTTTGACAGAGTCATGTCAAGTAGTCTTGTTGATGCTAATAGGCGACCGAGTATTTCAATGGTGTTGATGGTCTTTTGCTTATCATATCTTGCAAAACTTGCCTCAATGAGATCACCTTTTGTTGAGACCTGAAATCCCATCTTGTCTAATATGATTGATAGTAGTGAGATTCTGAGCGTCTTTCCATAATAATTACCCCCACCACCAGAAAACTGTAAAGAGATGTAGTTTTGAGATGGGTTGTCAAGACAAAGTGTATCTATGGTGGCAAAATGATAGGCAAACCTTATAGATAGATTCATGTAGTCATCAGAAAGCACAGCATAACTATCGTAGTTTGGAATATCTGTAATCTCACTCATAGCGAGTGTGGACAAACTTGTGGAGATCTTAGAGTTATCAAGGCTCATCGTTCCTTCCCAATTAACACC
>JAOAGP010000060.1 GCA_026415695.1 Thermodesulfovibrionales bacterium
TAGATTGCCTACGTGTTACTCACCCGTTCGCCACTAACATACAGCATCCAGTCTCCCTTCAACTGTACGCCCGTCCGACTTGCATGTGTTAGGCACGCCGCCAGCGTTCGTTCTGAGCCAGGATCAAACTCTCATTTGAATGACTCTTCAAAACTAATAAACTTTTAAGACCTACCTTGTAGTTTTCAAAGAACTTCTGAATGGATTGTTGATAAGCTAGATAAACCTTATTGTTGTTATGAAGCTAAAAACTATCCAAACTGTATTAGATATAAATTACCAAAAAATTTTTTTTATGTCAAGTGTAAAAATATATACCTCACTCTATCCATTTATAAACAATCGTTAGACCCAAAAAAACGGGACTGAAATCATAAAATATGATACTATATTTTATCCAAGATTAACATAATCATTTATTTTATATTGTGAGGTTGAGTTTTGATGGATTTTCTAAGTAGGATTGCAGAGGAGCGCATCAAAGAAGCTATACAAGAAGGAATATTTGATGACTTGCCAAATAAGGGCAAGCCATTAGAGTTAGAAGATATGAGCCTAATACCAGAAGATCTAAGAATGGCTTATAAGATATTAAAAAATGCTGGTATGATACCACCCGAACTTGAGGACAGAAAAGAAATTATCCATTTAAGAGATCTTATCAATACAATTGATGATGAGGAGATTAGATTAAAGAAGATACGGGAACTAAATTTTAAGATTATGAAATACAATATGCAAAACAAGAAGCCTATATACCTTGAAGATATGTATGGTTATGAAGAAAAGATTAGATGCAAATTGATGGGTGAATAATGGAAAATATCAAAAATCTCTTGAATAAAGCCCAATTTGAGGCAGTCAATACATTACACGGACCTATACTTGTTATAGCAGGTGCAGGCACTGGTAAGACGAGGGTAATTGAGTATAGATGTCTAAATCTTATCAGAAACGGTATAAATCCTTCATCGATACTACTTTTGACATTTACTCGTAGAGCTGCAAGGGAGATGATACACAGGGCTTGTAGGCATGATAAAAATTGTCAAAACATTGATGGTGGAACCTTTCACTCATTCGCATATAAGATGATAAGAAGATATTCAAGATTTATTGGTTTTAACCAAGACATTACTATACTTGATGAGTCTGATACTCAAGATGCAATAATGCGTTGCGCTAATTCAATGGGACTTTATACACAAGAAAAAAGATTCCCTAAAAAAGACACCTTAAGAACCATTATAAGCATATCCATCAATAAAAACATCCCTATTTCAGAGACGATAAAAAGGGAATATCCTCACTTCATTGCATACAGTGATGAGATTAATGCATTAGCGAAAAACTATGTTCAATACAAGATCCAACGAGGGTATATTGATTACGATGACATGCTTATTTACCTAAAAATTATGCTTGAGAATGATGAATTGAGAGATAAGATATCTGATAAATATAGTCATATAATGGTTGACGAGTATCAGGATACCAACTATCTCCAAGGAAAGATTGCTACATATCTTGCATTAAAGCACCGAAACATCATGATTGTAGGCGACGATGCACAGAGTATATATGGATTTAGAGGTGCTACACATAAAAATATCATGGAATTTCCAGATGTATTTAAGGATTGCAGGATAATAAGATTAGAAAAAAATTACCGAAGTACTCAACCAATACTTAACTGTGCAAACGCAATACTCGAAACTATGGAAAATAAATATGAAAAGTGCCTTCGTTCAGCAAAAGTGGACAGTGATGGTTGCAAACCTACCCTATATTATTTCAAAAACTCATACGATGAGGCAGAATGGATAGCACAGCAGATAAATAAATCCCTTCAAGACGGCACACCACTCTTTAAACAATGTATACTCTGCAGGTCAATGTATCTGACTATACCCATCCAGACAGAACTCACAAAAATGGGCATTCCATATGAGACTTATGGTGGTATAAAGTTTTACGAGATGGCACATGTAAAAGATTTACTTGCACATTTTAGGATACTTACAAATCCAAAGGATGAGATATCATGGCAAAGGGCATTGCACCTAATTGAAGGGATTGGCATCAAGACTACCGAAAGACTTACTGATGAGATAATCAAAATCGGTTCATTTGCAAATATCATTGACTATCTAAATAACTATGCTTCAAAAACAAAGATATCAAAGGGTATCAAAGAATTTATAAAAACCCTTGAGTCGGTAAGCAGACTAAAAACACCAGCGGTTTCAAACATATACGATATTGTCTTTGAATACTACAAACCCATTATGAAAGATAAATTTGATGATTGGCACATAAGGATTAACGATATTGAAACACTAAGGCAGATTGCTGGACGCTACAGTAGTCTTGAGGACATGTTAAACGATTTTGCATTAGAACCAATAGAAAAAGGCGTATGGTCTCAAGAACCTGAGACTAAGGAAGAGGAAAGACCCCTTTGTATCTCAACAATACATTCAGCAAAGGGGTTAGAGTGGGACATAGTATATATTGTGGGCTTAATTGATGGGGTCTTACCTATAAGTTTCTCTTTAGATAGTCAAGAGGATATTGAAGAGGAAAAACGTCTTTTTTATGTAGCTGTAACAAGGGCAAAAAAGAGACTGTTTCTTACGCTACATCATGAAGGCAGAAAAAACGGTATTTATCAGATAAATAAGACCTCTCGCTTTATCACACATCAGAAGGTAAGGGATACGATTGATGTTTTAAATACCTCTTCCCATTCCGAACGCTTCAAAGAAGACTACATCGTAAACACAAAAGGCATGGATGATATCTTAAAAAGGGTGTTAGATTACTACAAATGAAGATTATCGCTCAAAATAGAAAGGCATATCATGATTACCATATTGAAGAGACTTTAGAGGCAGGCATCGTCTTAAAAGGGACTGAGGTGAAGTCTATCAGGGATGGTAAGATCAACCTAAAGGATAGTTATGTCATAATTAAGGATCTTGAAGCATTTTTATTAAATTGTCACATCAGTCCATACAGCCATGGTAACATCCTAAATCACGACCCATTAAGGACACGCAAGCTTTTATTACATAAAAAAGAAATAATCAGATTACTTGGCAAGATAAACCAGAAAGGTTTTACCCTTATACCTCTTAAGGTGTATATAAAAGACAACCTTGTAAAGATTGAGATTGGGCTTGCAAAAGGTAAGAGACAATACGAAAAAAGGGACTCCATCAAAGAAAAAGAGGCAAAAAGGGATATTGAAAAAGGGATGAAGACTCGTTAATAGATAACAACAAAAAATACGGGGTTGAGTAAAAACCTAAAAAAATCCTTCTGTATCGCTTAACATGCCAAGCATATACTTTTGATCTTCTTTACAACACAATAATAGATACCTTTAGAAAACATTAAAAAATGGAGGCATTGGCAATGTTTGAATGGATCTTTAGTCCTGAAGGTTGGATAGCACTGATTACATTAGTTGCATTAGAAACAGTGTTAGGGGTTGATAACATAATCTTTATCACTATTTTAGTTTCAAGGCTACCAGAAAAAAAGAGAGATTTAGCAAGAAGACTCGGGCTATCACTTGCGATGGTCTCTCGCCTATTACTCCTGTTTACATTATCTTGGATAATGGGACTAACGCAACCACTATTTAGTCTATTTAGCAAAGGGGTTTCTGGAAGGGATATAATCTTGATATTAGGGGGAATATTTTTACTTGCAAAGGCAACGCATGAGATACATACAAGCCTTAATGTAGAAGAAAGTCCATCAGAAACACAGATACAAAAGTCAGGTTTTTATGGGATACTCCTTCAGGTAGCACTTATTGATATAGTGTTTTCTCTGGATTCAGTTATAACAGCTGTAGGTTTAGTAAAACATATATCCATTATGGTTATTGCAATCATAGCTTCTGTGATGATAATGATGGTTGCTGCAAAGCCGATTGGTAATTTTGTGGATACTCATCCAACTATAAAGATGCTCGCATTGTCTTTTCTGATACTCATTGGTTTTACACTCGTTGCTGAGGGTATGGACATACACATCCCCAAAGGATACATCTATTTTGCGATGCTATTTTCTGTGTGTGTTGAGATGTTAAATATAAAGATAAGAAAGGCAAAGGCAGAAAAGCCTATTAAACTATCCAAAAAGATTGAGACTGTGTAAGGATATATGCGAGTTTGTATTATGTGTCAGGTTTTTGATAAAATAAATAACCTTTCAATATAACTTCATACATTTTGCTTTTCTGAAAACCCTACTTTTTTAAGGAGGTAAAAATGAAAACACTTAAACTAAAAGACAAACGGTTATTGGTTATAATGACCATTGGTTTCGTATTTTGTTTTCTTTTAGGATGGTTGTTTGCCTTTAACTTTGGTGGTCTATACGAAACAGGTTACAAAATGGCATATCTTGAGATGAAACAACTTTTAAAAGAAGGTGTTAGAAGTAAATCCGACTTTTACATCAAGGGATTAGATGATTTTAAGTTTTACCCAAGAGGTAACGACACTATTGGCATTAGCAAGGATGAAAAATCATAGGAGATGAGACAATGTTAGAACGGATAAGCATCCCTAATGTAATGCAAGAGACCTCAAGAAAGTTTATACTTAAGGCAAAAAAGATTGGTTTTGTGCCAACAATGGGTGCATTACACAATGGACACATAAGCCTTGTAGAGAGGGCAAAAAACGAAAACGATATAACCGTAGTAAGTATATTTGTAAATCCCCTACAATTTGGACAAGACGAAGACTTTGATAAATACCCACGGGTGCTTGAGAAGGATTTAGAAATGTTAGAGTCAGTTGGGACTAATATCCTATTTGTTCCTCAAGTCAAGCACATGTATCCAGAGGGATTTTTGACAACAGTCAAGGTCAGAGAACTTTCAGACAAACTTTGTGGTGCCTTTAGAAAGGGTCATTTTGAGGGTGTAACTACGGTCGTTTGTAAGTTGATAAACATTGTTAAGCCTACCCGCATTTACTTTGGACAGAAGGACTATCAACAAATGCTAATCGTAAAACAAATGGTAAATGACCTCAACATTGATGTAGAGGTAGTCAGTTGTAGAACTATCAGGGAGTCAGACGGATTAGCGATGAGTTCAAGGAATGTATATCTAAATCATGCTGAGAGAAAATCCGCCACAATACTATACAAGACACTCAAACATATTGAATCCCTAATACTACAAGACAAGATTTCATGTAGGGATGTAAGCAAGATTATGTATAAGATGTTGTCAGATGAACCACTTGTCAAAGAGATACAATATGCAGACATTTACGATGTAAAAACGCTTGAAAGATTGGATGAATTTAAAGATGAAAATCTCCTCGCTATTGCCCTAAAAATAGGTGATACAAGACTGATAGATAATCTCATCGTAGAGCGAAAAAAATAACCTCTTAGCAATATTGACCTATACAGTTGAATCTTACTCGCATTATTTTAGGTTCAAGAAATCAGGATTTGTTATAATAGGTTGTTTTGATAATCCTTGTGGCTTGCCACAGGATTACAATATAATGTCAATCCTCATTGTAAGGAATGCTTAAGTGATAAGTATTAACAAACCAATAAAAAAAGGGGTTGTTAAATGAAATATCAGCAGGTTATCAGCATTTTTTTATTAGTATTCCTACCTTTTATCCTTATAGTATCAACCCACAAAGATGCCTCCTGTCAGGATATAGCATCAGAGTTTGAACCTCTCATCACTGATATTGTCTCATACTTCAAACCTGTATCAGGTGTTGTCTTAAAAACAAATGATGCGATTGTTATTGATAAAGGGCAAAACGAGGCTATAAAGAAGGGGATGAGGGTTAGCCTATTTCGTGAAGATTTAGGTTTTGTGCACCCTGTAACAAGGGAAAACTTGGGTAAGATTGAAAAGATGGTTGGTTTAGCAGAAATAACCAATGTCAGCCTAAAAGACGCTCAATTAAAGATACTATCCGGTGAAATTGAGTCTATTGATGGACTTAAGTATAAAATAAAACAGAGTAAGATAAAGGCACTATTTCTGCAAACAAATATCAACTGGTATCTTGCAGATATCTACTATCATATCCTGAAATCAAATGGTAGATTTGAATTGATAGATAGTAGCCTTGATGCATTTGACATCACCAAGTTATCTCAAGAGGCTAAGAAACAATCAGCCGAGATAATAGTAGTCATTGATTCTGAAAAGGATGCTAACAAGACACAGGTGCGTCAGCGGGTCTATTGGGCATCAGATATGGCAATGCTAACAGAAAAAAAGGTGGATTTATCTTCAGGTTTTGTTCAATCAATAATGAATAAACAGACAAGATTCGTATCAGCAGATAGTAACATCTTATTGACTTACCAAGTCAGCAGGCAGATTCAAAGGATTGCCCTCACTGACCTTGACGGTGATGGTAATCAGGAGATAATACTTGCAACCCGTGATAACTTCGCTGTGTATCAACTTGGCACCGATCTTAAATTGATTTGGGAGTTTAAAACTGCCGTCTCTGATGAAATACTGTGGTTGGATGTGATAAGGTTTAACAACACTAAGGGTGATAGTGTGGTCTTAACCATTATGAAGGACAAAGAGGTCAAATCTATCATCTACAAGATGGAGAATAATCAATTGCAGCCACTTGTTATCGCAGACTCCTTGTTTTTAAGGGTTATTGGCAATACATTAATAGGACAGGAATACTCCAAGATAGAGGGTTTTGAAAACAAGGTCTTTGAATACCATATAAAAGATGGTAAACTCATTAAAAGCGAGGCATTTCCTATACCAAAAGGTGTAAATCTTTACGACTTTTGTCCAATTGAATCGCCAGATGGTAAAAAGGCGTTGTTGACTCTGAACGACAACGGTTTTCTTACTGTCTTTTCTAACAAAGGCATCATACTATGGCAAAGTAATGAAGAGTTTGGAGGATATTCACAATCATATAAAAAACTATCAAACATTGAGATGATTGATAGGGGACAATGGTCAATAAAAGACAGGCTCATCTCAAGGGGTGGGGGGGTGTTAATCCCCAAGCGTAATCCAATCTTTGGGTATGCAAAGGGATTAGGATACAAATCAACTGATATAATACTTCTATGGTATAACGGTATAACGGTTGAACAAAACAAGATAATTGAAAACCTTGATGGAGAAGTGCTTGATTACAATATCACAGACAACAGGTTGATAGTCTTGTCAAAACCTCCATTAGGTGTTAAACCAGCAAATATACTAAAGGGACAAAATCCCTTTGTTAACACAATCAAGATTATAAACCTTAAAGGGATTTACAATTAGCACAATATATCTCAAAGGTAAGGAGGGCTGGGTGTGATGACAAAAGTAATAATCATGGGTATAGCAGGAAGGATGGGTAGCAGGATAGGGGCTATATGCAGTGAGCACAAAGATATCCAACTAATTGGTGGTGTAGAAAAAAAGGGACATCCTGCAGTTCAAAAAGACATAGGCAGTGTTATCGGCATAGGCGAGATAGGGATAAAGATTACAGATTCATTGCAAGATATCATCTCATCAGGGGATGTTGTGATTGATTTTACCCACAGAGAGGCAACTATTGAAAATGTGAAGGTTGTTGAGTCTGCAAAAAAGGCAATGGTTATAGGGACAACAGGTCTTTCTAAAGAAGATATGACAATAATAAAAACAGCATCTACTTCAACACCAATCATTCAGGCACCAAACATGAGTGTTGGGGTTAATCTCTTATTAAAGGTTCTCAAGGATATTGCTGTTATTTTAGGAGATGACTACGATGTAGAGATTGTTGAATTGCATCATAGAATGAAAAAGGATGCACCAAGTGGCACTGCCCTAAAAATGGCACAAGTTATATCAGATTCCTTGGGCAGAAATCTTGACGATGTTGCGGTCTATGCCAGAAAAGGCATCATTGGTGAGAGGACACAAAAGGAGATTGGCATTCAAACTGTTCGGGCTGGCGATATAGTTGGTGAACATACTGTTTACTTTGGAGGACTTGGAGAAAGGATAGAGATAACCCACAAGGCTTCAAGCAGGGATACATTTGCAAGGGGCGCTGTGAGGGCTGCCTTGTGGATAAAAAACCAAAAGCCCGGGCTATACGATATGATGGATGTATTGGGACTTAAATAAACCCACTTATAAAGGCGACAGACGAAAAAACATACCGCCCTGTTTACTTCTGCAAGGTAGTTTTATGCGTAAGACAGGGCGGATTAGTAACAACTTTTATATGCAATGACACCTTCAGACTGTCTGTTTGTTGATTGTATCTGTATTTCAGAATTTTCAGGTTATTTTATAGGAGTCTAAAATCCTTCGTGCCCATCATCTGATTGATAGAAGTAGTATCAAATGCAAGGGGTTGAGAGTCTTTGTATTGCTTGACCAAGGTTCTGAGATTGTCAACCCTGTTTAACCAGCCCTTCAGATATTTTGAAAACCTTTCTGGTCTTAACTCTGCAAGCCTTTTAAACCTTGTTTCCCTAAGATTAAGATATTTATCCACATCACCTTCTGATTGAATCAACATCTTCCTTGCTGCAGATGGACTGTTAATATATGTGTCGAAATGGACTAAACTCAAAGGGTAAGGTAGAGAACCAGCACCTGATTTATCCCACAATTTTTTATAAATCTGTATTGCCTCATCCTTTGAAAGATTGGCTATATCTCCACTATAGCCAAACTGTCTTGCAGTGCTCTGAAGTATCCCAAATTTAGAGGTTTCTCTACCTCCATCGTCTTTAACAACCTTGCTGCCTTCATGTTTGAACACTACCTTCATCATCTCATCAAAACCCCTTTTGTTGTTTTCCACAACAGAAGGACATGATAAAATTTGAGAACTTTGGGATGATGTTACTAAACCATCCATAGTCTCGTTTAATATCTGATGGAATTTGCCCTTTAAAACCCGATGGGTTGGTGTGTTGTAGTTAGTCGGTTCAGTAACAGATTTTGTCTTATCTATCATAGATAAGATTGTATCATAAAAAAGATGGTTTTAGTAAACGACTTCATGCATTGTTCATCTATGTTTCAGATTCCTTATGTGGGAGTTTATTACCGACAGCATTTCATTTACAAGTCCTTTATGAGCCTTAATATTTTTAGCCTTACTTATAGATAATCTCATGAGTGAGTTATAAAATCTAATACCCCCTTGCGTTATCTTAATATGCCCATCCGATACATCTTTACAATTATTACAAAGTATCGTCCCATCATTGATAAAAAAATCATGGCATGATGATGAACTATTTTCAGGGATCATAACCCCGCATTTTCCACATCTTTGAAGATTCGGACTGTATCCAAGCAAACCGAGAAACTTAAGCCTATACATCAACAAAATGAGTTCCCTATCTGCTCCGTCATCAATCTGCTGAAGTGTATGGTATAAAAGATAAAACAACTCATTGACTGGTGCCCCTTTATGAATAAAATTAAGATTAAGCCTCAATATCTCAGAGATATCCATAAAGGTTTTAGCATCTTCTCGTATTGTATGAAAGGATTTTATTATGTCAGACCTCGTAAGTCTCGGTAGAGAGGCTTGTTCTTTACCTAAAAAGGCGATTTTAGAATATGTCAGTGGCTCAAGACTGCTTCCAAATCTGCTCTTTATCTTTCTCGGACTTTTGGCATATGTTTGAATTATGCCGTAATCCTTACAGAGATATGTTACTATGAGGTCTGCCTCTGCAAAAACCGATGTCTTTAAGACTATCCCCTCTGTGTTTTTTAACATGAAACATCGTGTAGGGTCTTAATATCACATAACATTTCCAAAGTCTTCAGGCTTTAGGTTTTTGAGCCATTCTTCAAGTTCATCCGTCTTTCTTGTCTCAAGAACATCTTGGGCTACATATATAGGAGCCCCTACCCTTAAAGCAACTGCTACCGCATCTGATGGACGCGAGTCTATCAATACCTCTGTCTTGCCATTGAATGCATAAATAAGGGCATAGTATGTATTATCAACGATCTCGGTAATAACAACCCTCGTAACCTTCACTGATAGTGCTTGAAATATGTTTTTTATGAGGTCGTGTGTTAGAGGTCTTGGAGTCATAACATTTCCAATAGCAAGTGCAATAGAGTCTGCCTCCGGCTTGCCTATCCAAATAGGCAAGGTTTCCTTACCATCAACCTGATGCAAAAGCAGTATGTACATACCACTTCGCGGGTCAAACAACAATCCCTCAACCTTCATGTGTATTAGCATCTTTAGTACCCCAACTCTTTAAGAATCTTTTCATCTTCTCTCCAATCCTTCTTTACCTTTACCCACAAATCAAGAAAGACCTTTTTACCAGTTAATTCCTCTATCTCCATCCTTGCGGATGTCCCAATCTTTTTTATGAGAGTACCTTTTGCTCCTATTATAATCGCCTTTTGCCCATCCCTTTCAACCAAAATCTCAGCCCTGATAAGTAGGGTGCCATCATCTCTTTCTAACCAATTAGTGATATCAACTGCAACAGAATGAGGCACCTCTTCCTCTGTGTTTTGTAGTATCTTTTCCCTGATTATCTCCCCTGCCATTGACCTAATATATTGATCTGTGATGATGTCATCTTCGTAGTATTTGGGTCCTGCTGGTATGTATTTGAGTAAGCATTTTAAAAGTAGTTGCACTGCAGATTGCTCTTTTGTCGTGATAGGTATTATCTCTTTAAAGTCATGTAATTTCCTGAAATCATCTATAATCGGCAATAAGTTTGGCTTCTTTATCAAGTCAATCTTATTAATTACAAGTATCACTGGCTTATTTACTGATTTAAGCATCTCAATTATCTTTAAGTCTGCCCTTCTTCTATTTTCATTGTCAATCATGAATATTATAACATCAACCTCATCTAAACTTTCTGTAACCTCCTTTAACATCCTCTCGCCTAATTTATGCAAAGGTTTGTGCATTCCCGGTGTATCTACAAAGACTATCTGAGCGCCCTCAATATTTAATATGCCTCGTATCCTCTTTCGAGTAGTTTGGGGTTTAGAAGATACAATGGATATCTTTTCTCCCATCAATGTATTTAATAGTGTTGACTTGCCAACATTTGGCCTGCCTATGATTGCAACAAAACCACTTTTAAAACCAGTTTCTTCAGTCATGCAATCGTTTAATACTAAGAGAGATTGCCTATTGCTGATTTTATCCTCTCTAATGCCTTCATAATGTCCTGCGATGATATAGCATATGAAAGCCTTACATGGTTGTCATTGCCAAATGCCTCTCCATGCACCATTGCAACATTTGCCTCATCAAGTAGATACATTGCCAGATCAAAAGATGATTTTATCTGCTTATCACCATACCTCTTTCCATAAATCCCCGACACATTGGGGAAGGTATAAAATGCACCCTTTGGCATCTTACAACTGATTCCATCTATAGCATTTATCCCTTCAACCAATATCTTCCTTCTTTTATCAAACTCTTTAACCATTGTGTTTGTAAAATCATGCGACCCCTTAAGTGCTGCAACAGCAGCCTTTTGGGCTATTGAAGTAGGATTTGAGGTTGACTGGCTTTGTATGCTGGTCATTGCCTTTATGATATCTGTTGGCCCTGCTGCATAACCTATTCTCCAACCAGTCATCGCATGCGACTTTGACAGGGCATTTACCACTATAGTCTTTGATTTTATCTCCTCATTAAGAGAAGCAATGCTTATATGTCTTGTGTCGTCATAAATAAAATACTCATAAACCTCGTCAGAGATTATGTAAAAATCATGTCTTAAAGCCAATTCCCCTATCTTTTCTAAGACCTCTTTTGAGTAGGTAAAACCTGTGGGGTTAGAGGGATAGTTTAGGATAAGTGCCTTTGTTTTTTTGGTGATAGCAGATTGGATGGCATCTGGATTGACCATAAAATCGTCTTCTTCAAATGTATCCACAAAGACAGGCACTCCGTCGTTAAGTAGTGTCTGGTCAGGGTAGCTGACCCAGTAAGGCGATGGTATGATGACCTCATCACCCGGACTTAAAAGTGCCTGTGAAATGTTGTATAGGCTGTGTTTTGCACCACAGGAGACTATTATGTTTTCAAGCTTATAGTTTAGGTTATTATCCCTTGAGAACTTTTCAATAATCGCTGATTTCAATTCATCAGTGCCACCAACAGGGGTGTATTTAGTAAACCCATCCTTTATCGCCTTAATTGCTGCCTCTTTTACATATTCAGGGGTGTCAAAATCTGGTTCTCCCACACCAAAGTTGATAACATCAATGCCCTTTGCCTTCATTGACTTTGCCTTTGAGTCAACAGCAAGTGTTGCAGAAGGTTTTACCCTGCCCGCCCTTTGTGATAACATGTATTACCCTCCTGTATTTTTATTGAGTATTGGAAAAATTGACCATAGCATCACCAAAAGATTATCCTTGGAACTCTATAATTAATTCATCTTCAGCAAGGCAAGACCAAATTGAGGGTCAAATTCCCTCACTGCTGATATACCTTTTAATTCCAGTATTACTGCCTCAAGCACCAAAAATGTCTTTGTATCTTGACGAAGACATCCCATCTTGACATCATCCCTTTTTCCAAAGGCACAGTGCATGTGTATCTTTGGTTCATCCCCCTGCCAAAAGATTGTGCCAGTTGCCACCATTTCATAACTTTCATTTATCTCACGCCACATTGGTTTTGGAGGTAATACAGCGTCATCCTCCGGACCAACAACAAATCTACCCTGTTTTATGCCTCCTAAAACGAAAAAGACCCCTGCCCTTATATCTTCATCTATTGAAACCTTCTGCAACCCTTCCAGAATGCTGTCGTTGTCCTCAAATCTCAGTACAAAGACTCTACCAATGCTTCCTTGTTGATATCTCATAACCCCTCCAATTTGTTTAAGGTTTTTAAGAAAAAAGGTTGAGACTAATTGTTATTTAGATAAAAAACCTTTTTAATAACAATATCATAGTATTTACTTTATGTCAATTGTAACTTGCCTAAATTACTAAAACCACAAACGATTCTAACGGTCTTTAAAATCTCATTTTTAGGACTATACTTTATAAGGCATAGTCACTATCCATGAAAAAAGGACTATACAAGTTTAACTTGCTAAATGCTCTTTATTCAGAACAGACTGGTTCAATCCTGTAAGAAAATGTAATCTTTGCAGAGCCTTCAAGCGTTGCCTTGACTGAGCAATACTTCTCCATTGACAATTCAATCGCCCTTTTTACAGCGGATTCCTCAATATTTCTACCTTTTACAATGAATTCAATATCTATGTCGGTGTATCTTTTAGGATACTCTTGTGCTGTCTTGCCATTTACAACAACTTGTAATCCATGCACATCTTGTTTCTTTTTCTTCAGTATTGATATCACATCCATCCCTGCACAACCACCCACTCCAATTAGCAACAGTTCCATTGGTGTCATTGCTGTGCCTGCAGCGCCAGAGTCTTTACTGCCATCAATCACTATTGCATGACCACTTTTTGACTCCCCTACAAACTGAAACCCATCAACCCACTTTACTGTAGCCTTCATAAAACCCCCTTTTTTATTGGCTTGACATCTTAATCCTTTGAATAGACCTTGCTTTACCAGTTCTATCATTGATTTCTATTGCTACGGCACACAAAACAGCCTTTGTATTCGGAACATTAAACTTTCTTGGCATCATATCAAGAAACTTTTCAATGATTTGTTCCTTTTCTACACCAATGATTGAGTCTTCAGGTCCTGTCATACCCACATCCGTAATATATGCAGTGCCTTTAGGTAGTATCTTTTCATCTGCGGTCTGGACATGCGTATGAGTGCCTATGACTGCGGAGACCAATCCATCAAAATAATATCCAAATGCATATTTCTCTGATGTTGCCTCAGCATGAAAGTCTATGATGATGATATTTGTCTGTTCATAGATATCTTGTAAAACTGCCTTCGTGGTTCTAAACGGACAATCAAATATATTCATAAATATCCTTCCAGAGACACACAACACTGCCACCTTTGAAACATCATTAACACTTACAATGATACTACCGTAACCCAGTGCCTTTGGCGGATAGTTGAGAGGTCTTAATATACGATTTTCTTTGGATATATATGCAACTGCCTCTTTTTTATCCCAGACATGATTACCCGTTGTTATTACATCCACCCCTGCATCAAAGAGTTCTTTCGCTGTTTTTTCATTTATACCAAAACCACCTGCTGCGTTCTCACCATTTGCTATTACAAAATCAAACTTATAGAGATTCTTCAGTGTTGGTAATAGAGACCTAACGGAGTTTCTACCGGGTTTTCCAACTATATCACCTATAAACAAGACCTTCACAAATATTCCTCAACCAAACTATGTATAGATATTGTCATCTTGCATACTCAACAAACCTTGACTCCCTTATGACCGTAACCTTTATCTGACCTGGATATGTCATCTCTTGCTCTATCTTTTTAGCCAATTCTTTAGATATCAATGCACACAGTTCATCTGCTGTCTCTTCAGGTTTTACTATTAGTCTTAATTCTCTACCTGCTTGAATCGCATAGCATTTTTCTACACCATCAAAAGACATTGCAAGTTCTTCTAATTTCTCAAGCCTCTTTAAATAATTTGCTATACTTTCCCTTCTAACTCCAGGCCTGCCAGCTGAAAGGGCATCTGCTGCGGCAACTAATGCAGACTCCACACAGCTAAACTCAACATCGCCATGATGTGAGAGTATAGCATTTATCACCTTGTCTTTTTCGTGATATTTCTTGGCAAGGTTTGCACCAATCTCCTGATGAGAACCCTCATGTTCGTGATCTACTGCCTTTCCAATATCGTGTAAAAGCCCTGCCCTCTTTGCAAGTTTTATATCTACGCCTAACTCACCAGCCATCATACCTGCAAAGTGTGCTACCTCTTTTGAATGCTCAAGGACATTCTGTCCATATGAAAAACGATATTTTAATCTACCAACTGTCTTGACTAATTCGGGATGAATTCCTGATATGTCAAGCTCAAATATCGCCTTTTCTCCCTCTTCACGAATGGTTGCCTCAACTTCCTTTCTTGCCTTTTCAACCACTTCCTCAATCCTTGCTGGATGTATCCTACCGTCTGCTATAAGCCTTTCAAGCGCTATCCTTGCCACCTCTCTTCTTACTGGGTCATGAGCCGAAAGGGTCACAAGTTCAGGTGTGTCATCTACAACAAGGTCAACACCTGTTGCCGCCTCAAAAGCCCTAATATTCCTCCCCTCTCTACCTATTATCCTGCCCTTCATCTCATCATTAGGAAGGCTTACACCAGATATTGTTGCATCAGCTACATATTCGTTTGCGTATCTTTGTATAGCAAAACTGATTATCTCTTTTGCCTTTTTCTCTGCATCCTCCCTTGTCTCATCCTCTATCTTCTTTATCAATCTTGCTGCGTCAAACCTTGCCTCTTGTTCTATCCTTTTTAGTATCTCATTTTTTGCCTCTTCTGTTGTAATACCTGATATCTTCTCAAGTATCTTTGTTTGCTCAAGTATTATTTGGTTAATCTTGTTTTCTTTGAGAACGAGTTGACTCTCCTTATTAGCCAACTCCTTTTCCCTCCTGTTTATCTCGTTTTCTCTTTTTTCTATGTGGTCAAGTCTTCTGTCAATCTGCTCTTCTTTTTGTCTCAATCTCTTATCAATCTGATTGAGTTCCTTTGTCCTCTCCCTAATCTCCTTTTCTGCCTCTGTCTTTAACTGGTATGCGGTATCCTTAGCAGAGATGACTGCCTCTTTCTTGATGTTTTCAGATTCCCTTCTTGCCTCCTCAAGTATTGCCTTCTTCTCTTCTTCAATCGCATCAATCTTGTCTTTTAAAGACCTTTTATAGAGTAAAACAAAGATATAACTTGCAACACCACCTAATAACAGTGATGCAAAGATGATAATGATTATGTTGTCCATAGAACTCTCCCTAATTTAATTTTAGAGACCTTAGATTTGACCTAATTGATGTAATGTGTTGATATTTATCAAGGAATGATAAACAACTTGAGAGAATACCAGTTTAAAGTAGTATCTATCTTCAATCTAATAACTCCTTGTTTTAGTTACAACACCATTAAACATCAAGTCAAATCTATGAATCTATATTTAACACACCCGCTCTTGCGGTGTAGATGAAAATTAGATCCCTGTAAAAACAGGTGGGTGCCTCCAAGATAGTTTAGGCTTCCTCACTTAAGAGGCCTGCTCACCACTTACCTTAATCTGGCTCCCATAAAGATCTAATTCGCTGGATCAACATTTTCATCTGAACCACCAGCAGAGCAGGTTGTGATGTATTTTTATAACAAAAAATCATATCTCAATGCAAATAATTTTTGTGCCCCTTACAAATCTTTTCTGACAACAATCCTTAAGGCTTTTTGTCCAATCCTAATCTTCGCTGGAATATTACCAATGTAATCACCATCAATCTGAATTGGTGCATCACCATCTAATGATATTGAATCTGCCTTGCCATATTCTATATCCCTAAACCCAAGATGTCTGTGAGACACAATGCCATATACATACTTTAAGAGGGCTAATCTGCTGTTATCGTATGTTAAAAAGTAGTAAAAAGATGGTTCGATTAGACTTGCATCTGGTGTAACACGGAAATGTCCCCCGTAATGAGCACCCTTGCCTATTATTATGTTTGAGCATGTGCAAGCCTTGCTTATGCCATTTTCTTTGTGGATTGTTGCATTAATTATGTGCCCTCTATGTTTTAAGAAAACCTCAATACCACTGTATATGTAAGCCAATTTGCCAACGGTTTTCTTATAACTTGAATTGATACATCTTACCGTCTCTGCATCATAACCCACACCTGCCATCAACAAAAAATGTCGCCTCATCTCCTTGCCATCTCTAAAAAACTCAACAATACCAGTATTAATCTCAATGACAGCTCCGTTTAGGATTGATTCTATTGCATCATTTATGTTGTTAGGTATCTTTAGTTCAATGGCAAGCACAGAGGTCGTCCCCATAGGAAGTATTGCCATAGGTATTCCTGAATTAACCAATCCATTTGCTACCTCATTGTAGGTGCCATCTCCACCTGCTGATATTACCAGATTATTAATGCCATCCTTACTGTTTAGCATCACAATCTCTTTTGCCATTTCCTCTGCATGCCCTTTGTATTGGGTTGTCTTTAATTGTATTTGAAAGCCTTTGTCCTTTAAAATGTCATATGCCATTTTTATATTGTCTTCAGCCCATTTTCCTGCAAAAGGGTTACCAATAAGGGTAATCTTTGTGTCTTGAGGGGTAATTATCATTGCAATCTCCGTGTGTTTTTCTTTTATAATCTTTAATCATAACAAAAAGTCTCTATCGGATACCCAGTTAAGATGAAAAACCTAAATGATACAATAGCTGCAATATCCACTCCTATCGGTGTTGGGGGCATTGGGATTATTAGGATTAGTGGAAAGGATGCAATCCCTATTGCTGAAACACTTTTTAAGCCCAAAAGAAACATCAAGTTAAGTGATGTTGATAGCCATACTATACACTATGGATTTATAAGAGACCCTAAAACCAATGAGATTTTTGATGAGGTACTTTTAACTGTAATGTGGGCTCCTAAAACATATACCAAAGAAGATATTGTTGAGATCAATTGTCACGGTGGGTATCTAACACTATCAAAGATATTGAACCTACTCTTAAAAAACGGTATAAGGCTTGCAGAACCGGGTGAGTTTACCTTAAGGGCATTTCTCAACGGTAGGATTGATTTGACAAGGGCTGAGGCTGTCATGGATTTGATTACTGCAAAATCCGAAGCGGCAATGAGACTTGCGATGCGACATCTTCAAGGTCAATTAAATGACATCTTATCCGACTTAGAAAACAAGCTCCTTGATATAGTCTCTTTATATGAGGCACATGTTGATTTCCCTGAAGAAGATTTAGACGGCAATGACCTTAAAAATGTTTTAGACACCATTGAGGATCTAATCCAAAACCTAAATAGACTTTCTGAAGGGTTTCACTATTCAAGACTAATCAAGGAAGGCGTAGGTGTGTGCATCATCGGGGCACCTAATGTCGGAAAGTCATCCCTGCTTAATAAACTACTCTTAAAGGACAGAGCTATTGTAACCCCTATACCGGGCACTACAAGGGATGTGATAGAGGATAGTCTTGAAATCAATGGGCTACCAGTTAGGATAATTGACACCGCAGGAATAAGAGATACGGATGACATCATTGAAAAAGAGGGGATTAAACGCACAAGGATGGCAGTTGAACTTGCTGATATAGTCATTGTCGTATGTGATATCAGCAAGGGCATAAGTCAAGAAGACCTCTTGATGATTGAGCAAACCAGAGGAAAAAAAACAATCATAGCCATCAATAAGGTTGACCTTACTGGTTTGGATTTAGCAAGGCAAAAGACAAACTTTTTATCAAATCATGAAGTATGCTATATCTCAGCACTCAATGGCTTTGGCATTTCAGGACTCAAGGATGTAATCTTTAAGATTGCAGTTGGCAATATGGTTAAGACCGATGCCATTATCAGTAATGAAAGACATAAACATTTGATTGACATGACCTCAAAAGCATTACATAATGTGGTTCAAGAGATTAGGCAAGATAGCCCTATTGATATAATTCTAATACCACTGAGAGAGGGTTTGCTTTATTTAGGGGAGATAACTGGCAGGGTCATAAGTGATGAGGCAATACTTGATAGGATATTTAGTAAGTTTTGTATTGGCAAGTGATTACTGTTAAGATTGTCAGCATTAATAAAATAGTTTTATAATATGATAAATGAAGATTAAATGGATTTTGATCCTATTTGCCCTGTTTGTCATTTCAACAGCAGGAAGTTACCTTGCAATTGCTAAAGGCACCCCTTCAATTGCTGAACTCAAAAAATACAGGTTTGCAGAAGGGACAAAGGTCTATGCAGATGACGAAACACTGTTAGGAGAGTTTAAAGAGGAAAAGGGGGTTTATGTCACGCTTTCAAAGATCCCTGAGCATCTAAAAAATGCAGTCATCGCTACAGAGGACTCACGGTTTTACAAACATAAAGGGATAGACTACATAGGTATTGGCAGGGCACTAATAAAAGATATCATGCATGGCAGCCTCAAAGAAGGTGGTAGTACAATCACACAGCAATTAGCAAAAATACTTTTTCTCACACCCGAAAAAACCTTAAAGAGAAAGATTAGGGAGGCACAATTAGCAGTAAAACTTGAATCAGAATTATCAAAGGACGAGATCTTAGAACTCTATCTCAACAGGATATATTTAGGTCATGGTGCCTATGGTGTTGAGATGGCTGCACAAAAGTATTTTGGTAAGCATGTATCCCAACTAACCCTTCCTGAATGTGCATTAATAGCAGGACTTATCAAGGCTCCAAACACTTACTCTCCTTTTAACGATCTTGTGAAGGCAAAGGATAGACAAGAGGTAGTCCTCATGAGGATGGAAGAAGAGGGATATATAAAGCCTTCAGAAAGAGAATGGGCTAAAAAACAGCCTCTTCATCTTACGGCATCAAGGGGTGCAACAGATGCTCATAACTATTTTCTTGAGTATGTAAGAAACCAGTTGGAGCAGAGGTTTGGTGCTGATACAGTCTATAGAGGCAATCTGAGGGTTTACACAACGATTGATAAGAAGGCACAGATACTGGCTCAAAGGGCACTTCAAGAAGGCTTAAGGGAGATTGACAAAAGAAGGGGTTGGAGAGGTGCTATTGGCAAGAAAGACATAAGTAAAGAAAAAACTACTGAAAATAACAGGACTGTAATAAACGCAAATATAAACGATATCACAACAGGGATTGTTTTGGAGGTAACACCAAAAGAAGCAGTAATAAAGGCAAGGGGTATCGTTGGCAAGATGTATCTGCAGGATGCTATGTGGGCATCAAACATATTAGACAGCAAAACAGGACGGGTTAGACAGTTAAAAAATCCCAAACTTACGGATATCATATCAAAGGGCGATGTCATATATGTCAGGTTTAAATCTATCACACCTAAAGAGGTTGTATTTTCACTTGAGCAAGAACCAGAGGTCGAAGGGGCTATTGTTGCAATAGAGCCCGATACCGGTTACATCAAGGCAATGGTAGGTGGTTTTAGCTTCATCAAGAGTGAGTTTAACAGGGCAACCCTTGCAAAAAGACAGCCAGGTTCAGCATTTAAACCGTTAATCTACGCATCTGCATTAGAAAATGGCTTTACGCCAGCAAGCATCATTGTGGATGAGCCAATATCCTTTTCGTCAGGGGTGTCTGGTTCGTGGCAACCAGAAAATTACGACCACAAATACTACGGGCCAACAAGATTGCGAGAGGCATTAGCATATTCAAGGAATGTGGTAACCGTGAAGTTACTTCAATCAGTAGGTATAGATAAGTTTATAAATTTTGCAAAAGACATTGGCATTGAAGCTGAACTTCCAAGAGACCTAACAATATCGCTTGGTTCAATAAGCATCTCTCCTCTTGATTTAGCACTTTCCTACCTCCCATTTGCAAATGGAGGCATAAGGTATAAAGAGATATCCATTAAACTTATCCTTGATTCAAAGGGCAATGTATTGGAGGAAAATCTTCCAGAAGGCACCGTAGTTATGTCTCCTCAATCTGCCTTTCTGATTACCTCCATGCTTGAAGATGTAATCAAATACGGCACTGGTAGAAGGGCAAACATTGGAATACCTGCTGCTGGTAAGACAGGGACAAGCAATGACTACAAGGATGCTTGGTTTGTTGGATATACCCCAGAGATTCTGACATGTGTTTGGGTAGGATTTGATGATATGAAAAAGAGTCTTGGTCCAGGAGAGGTAGGGGGGAAGGCATCTGCACCAATATGGGCAAGTTTCATGAGGTCTTGGATAAGTAAAGAAGGGGAACATGGCTTTATGATACCTGATGGCATTGTAAGATTGCCCATAGACCCCAACACAGGGTTATTGTCATACGATTCTACAGTTTATGAGTATTTTAAAGAGGGTAACCACCCATTAGAATACGCCAAAACCCCATCAAGACTTGAAAGACAACAACCTCAAAATTTAGATTATGACTAACGGGGCGTAGCGCAGTCCGGTAGCGCACACGGTTCGGGACCGTGGTGTCGGAGGTTCAAATCCTCTCGCCCCGATTTGACTTCGATAAGTAGATCGCAAAATTACATGATGAGCCATTTAGTTCCTCTTTACAAGTTGCTTCAGTCTGTTGCCAATGTGTTAAACCAAATTATAAACTTGTAGGGCTAATATCCCATCTTTACAAGTTAAAACAGACAATATCCAATTACATGCTTTTAAGGAAAGACCAACCAACCGGTCGCAAAGTAATTATTTGCTAAAAGTCAAATATCTTAAAGTCAGATATATACTCAAATCTTGACAGTTACACCTATAAACCAATATCCTTTATAATCCCGTTAATTAGTGTTGTTTGTAAATAAGAAGATATGAGGTGATTACGATGAAAAAGAACCTTTTACTTTTTATCTGCACAACAATATTTGCTTTTACTTTATCCTCTTGTGAACCACCACCACCTACCACTGAAAATCCTTATAGACCAAAAGAAAAGAGTGCAAACATACCATCTGAAAAGGATTTTATTGTTAATGTGGAGACCAAATCATTGGGAAAGGGAGAGAATCTGTTTGTCTTCAGCATAACACACACAACGATTCCAAATCCTAACATAGGAACAGTTACTGTTACCATCGGAAGACCAACAACAAATGCGTTTGACAGGAGTTTTGTTGCAAACAAGGTATCAGACAATAGATACATGGCTCTGATTGATTTGAGGGATAAGTGGGAGTGGGAAGTGAGAGTATCTTTTAATTTTGAGGACAAGACTTATTCATATAAATACACTTACTACATATACTGAAGACTTTACATCACCTCAAGGAAAACACATTTAAGATATTCTGTTTCGGGCATGGATAAAAGTATGGGATGGTCTGGTGCCTGTCCCCGTATCTCAATTACCCTTATCACTCTACCAACTTGTTTTGCTGACATCCTTAAGATGTCTAAAAACATTTCCCTACTTATGTGATGAGAACATGAAGAGGTTGCTATAAAACCTCCTTTTTTTACGCATTTCATCGCAAGGGCGTTTATCTCTTTGTATCCATTGATTGCCTCTTTAACCTTGTTTTTATTCTTGACAAACGCAGGGGGGTCAAGGATGATGAAGTCATATAAATGTTTATCCTTGTTTTCATTTAAAAAAC
Source organism: Thermodesulfovibrionales bacterium (assembly GCA_026415695.1). Lineage (GTDB taxonomy): Bacteria > Nitrospirota > Thermodesulfovibrionia > Thermodesulfovibrionales > Dissulfurispiraceae > DUZI01. Next base: position 22,287 of record JAOAGP010000060.1, read on the forward strand.
CAAATGCATCAGACTTAACCACTGATGCCTTGTCAGTAACACTATTTAACATCAGATTTTTTTTGATCATCTCAATAGCATGATTTGAGTCATCTAAAAATGTTACATGGCTTGCTACCTTGAGGGCATGTAAGCCCCACTGCCCTGCATAACAAAATACATCTAATCCAACCATACCTTCTTTTAGATAATTAGCGAAGGCATGTGCATTTATTCTTTGATCTAAAAAACCTCCTGTTTTTTGTCCTTCAATGGGGTGTAATTCAAACAAAACACCTTCATATTGATACATTGGTAGTTTATTCAGATTTCCTTTGACTATAGATTTATACAGTGGCAGTCCTTCAAGGTTTCGCATGTTGCTATCATTCTTAATAACAATACAATCTGGCTTTACTAAATCATCAAGTATCTTGATTATGATATCTTGAAACCTTTGCATCCCTGCAGTAAGCGTCTGGATAACTATGCAATTGTTGTAGATATCAACAATCAAACCCGGTAAAAAATCCCCTTCACTATAAATAAGCCTATAGGCATTAGATGATGATATGATCTTTCTACGATATGTAATAGCATCAGTAATCCTTTTAGTAAAAAACATTTCGTCAATCTCAACATCCTCTTTAGTCAATAACCTGATTGATATTAAGGAATGTGGGTTGATGTAGCCTATACCGTAAAACCGCCCTAATTTATCCTTCACTGAGACTAACTCTGCAGTCTCATAGTGATTCAGTGATGATGATATTTCGTTGGAAAATATCCACAAGTGTCCATCATTTAGACGGGATGTCCTTTTTAGTGTCACTTCCTTCATGATGTCTATATTAAATCTTCATATCAAAAGAAGCAAATAAAAAATTTTATAAATCAATCAAATCGTTTAGACATCTTTTGAAACTTAAAATATACATCTTTTATCTTGACAATTAATGCTATGATATTAAATAATAATTTATCATATACATGGAGGGGGTATATATTGTTACCAGATAAACCGCAATTAAACAATAAGGAAGAATTGCTTATTCGTTTAAAAAAGATTGAAGGGCAGATTAGAGGACTTCAAAAGATGATATTACAGGATAGAAAGTGTCATGAGGTTTTAGCCCAGTTTTCAGCTATCAACGGTGCGATGAGGCAGGTATCAATAAAGTTGATGGAGACATACATTGAAAGTTGTCTTCAGGATAAAAATGTCTTACCGCATGAGATTAGGGAAAATCTAAACTACTTTATAAAAACAATCTCAAGATAATAACTTGTTAGATTTTAATTAGGAGGTTTTTATGTCAATTACAAGAAGACAGTTTTTAGGTTTAACAGCCATTGCAACTACAAACCTTGTGATACCTAAAGATTCAGAGGCAAGCGAAGGAAAGTATGCAACTATCATTGACTTAACAGCATGTGATGGTTGTAAAGATGAACCAGTCCCCCTTTGTGTAAAGGCATGCAGAGAATATAACAATGATAGGTTCCCCGAACCACAAAAGCCGATACAACCATATTGGCCAAGAAAGGGTTATGAAGACTGGTCTGATAAGAGGGATAGGATAGATACACTAACCCCTTACAATTGGTTGTTTGTTCAAAGAATTAATGTAGATGGTGAGGATCTAAACATTCCAAGAAGATGCATGCATTGTGACAATCCTCCTTGTGTGAGAGGCTGCCCTTTTGGTGCACTAACGAAACAACCAGAGGGAAATTCTGTTATCAATGACTCCCTATGTTTTGGAGGTGCAAAGTGTAGGGATGTGTGTCCATGGGGTATCCCTCAAAGACAGGCAGGTGTGGGTTTATACATGAAACTCTTACCAAAGTATGCGGGGGGAGGTGTGATGTATAAGTGTGATCTGTGCAAAGATAGAATTGTAAAAGGGCAAGAACCAGCCTGTGTAGGTGCATGTAAAGCAAGGCTTGGGGATAGACCAGCAATGTATTTTGGTAAAAGGGATGAGATATTAAGGATTGTCAAGGAAAGGGTAGAAAAAGAAGGCTTACATGTCTATGGTGATGTGCAAAATGGTGGGACATCTACATTTTATTTGTCAGCAGTTGCATTTGATAAAATCTCAAAGGCTATATCAGAAAAGAAGGATAGAATCCCGATGGCTACTAATGTCAAGAGCAAACTCAAGGAAGACATAAATCCAATTGGTAAGTTCCTGATAGGCTCTACTGCCTTAACTGTTGTGGCAGCTGTAGTTGGTGCAATTGCATCAAAAAAGGACAGGAAGGAGGAATAACTATGCAAAAGATAAAAAGACACAATAAGATTGAAAGAATGGAACACTGGATTATTGCATTTTCAGGCATTGTTTTGCTTTTTACTGGATTAGGGTGCTTGCCATTATACAAAAGGTATATGATTACTGATATACCGGGTTTTGCTTGGACAGCAGACTTCTGGAATGTGACTGTTATACACTACATCTCTGCTATATTCTTTACATGTGCTGTGGTGTTTCATATTGTGTATCACAGTATTAGAGGCGATTTTGGTTTAATTCCAAGGTTAAGTGATTTCAAAGAATCCATAAAATTCATCCTTGCTGCATTTGGTATTGGACATGAACCCCCTGCTGATAAATTCCTACCTGAACAGAGGGTAGCATATTTGGGCATTGGGATTGTGGTTCTAACACTTGTAATTACAGGTATAATCAAGGTGTTAAAGAATCTACAATGGCTTGTGCTTTCTCCAACAGGTGAAAGCATTAATACCCTAATACATACAATTATGGGAATGGTTTTTATGATAATGCTTATCATACATATTGCCTTTGTTGTGTTTATAAAAGAAAACAGACATCTCTTTCAATCAATGATTAGCGGTAATGTTAAAGCAGAATACGCAATGAGAAGACATCCTATATGGTATGAAAGGATTAAGGATAAGTCATACACTCCTTAAAGGATTAAGTCTTGTGGTTAATCCAGACTTTTTCTTATGAATAGTTGTTAGTTTAATGAGTGCAAAGAGAGGATGACAAATCACATCCACATTGTTTTCGTTTGTTTTTTAAAGTAATAAATCCTCCCCTTATCAGATTAGGGACATGAGTAGGGGAGGATCTTAAGTTAATCCTCATAAACTTTTTTGATAGTGGCTTTTTTCCCCTCAAGTATGTAACTTATGTAAAATAAAAAACGGTAATCGGGCTTTCTGTCTTTTATATCAAAGCCAGCCCCTATTGTCGTGAATAGGTTGTTAATCGTTTCCTGCCTCAATCCAATACGCCATTCAAGTAGGTCAAGTTTATTTATTGTATAATTCTTTCTACTGATTAACTCTGCGAGTATCTTTGAACTGTGCGTGATTGCAAGTTCTGTCCCTAAATTCAGTAAATATTCCCTTGTCATGCTTGACTTAAAAGGTTGATAAATCAAAAAGTTTGCATGTCCTTTAAAAGGGCCAACTTTTTTGCTTAACACAATCCCTGCTCCAATGCGTCCATTTGTAGAAAACTCATCACGCCCAAATCCGGGAGATACAACGAGCAAATACGCTATTGCAGGGTCAAACCTTCCTTCGTCATTTAATCTGTGTTTAAACCCAAAGAGTATGTCCTCAAATCCATACATATCTTGTTCATACTTAAGAAGATAAGGCAGGGAAAGATGAATTTCCATATTTTCTCTTAAGCCATATGCAAGTTGCATGTTTATACGATATAGGTCAGGGTCTCTTGAGCGTTCTAAATTAATGCAAAAACCAATGTCTTTTTTCTTTAATCCTTCTGCACTTATTGTTGAAAACACTCCAAAAGGCTGAATAGGCTGAAAACCTTTTATATCATCGGCAAAAGCGTGTGTATTTACGAGGAGCAAGATTGGTATTATGATTAATAAAACGGACATAATGGTCTAAAGAATATTAGAAAAAGTGTGGTCATGTCAAATGTTGTGAAACCCTGAAACAACATATTGATATTATTCTTTTAGTCAAAAGTAGAATTTTGTTGTAAAATTAAAAAGGCATTTTGTTAATCATTAGCAGGAGGGATCTATGTATATCGCAAAGACGGATAGTTGGTATCTTGAGAGGGTCATTTGGCTAATAGCTGGAATAATGACTTCTGCAAGTGCATTGTTATCTTGGCTTCATAGTCCGTATTGGCTAATACTAACGGGACTTGTCGGTATTAATCTATTAATCTTTGCCTTTACGGGTTTTTGTGTTATGGCTAATATACTGCATAGACTTGGTGTAAAATCTCGCATTGTATAAAATTAAATATTAATAATTTTACCCTCTTCCAATAAGATAATGTTTTTCATTTTAAGGGCTTCAAGTTCAGTAATGATCTGTTTTAGGTATTGTGGTTTTGGATGTGTAATAAAAATCTTCTTTGGCATACATTTAATGGATTTTATCTCATTTAACATGAGTTCTGCTGTAAGATGACCTGTCATAAGTGCTAATTCTTTCATCTTGTTTGGAAATGATACCTCTATAATAAGGGCATCAAGGCATATGTTTTTTAATCTTTTCCATGTTTTAGGAGTAGGGCCTGTATCCCCTGTATAAAAAAGGCTTTTACCATTCTTATCAACCACAAGATATCCTACTGCAGGCACCGTGTGGTTAACCTTGATAGGTGTTATCTTATAACCTAATTCATCCCTCTCCTTATTTTCTTTTAATTCTGTGAGTTTTATTATGCCATCTTTGGGATGCGGAATATCCGTAAAATCGGGCCAGATTGTAGAATTTAAAAGGTTGTCTTTCATCGCCTTAATTATTGGTTTAATTGACAAAACCTCAAATCTTATATCGGGCTTGTTGATGATTAGATTATCTGCAAGAAACGGTATCCCTCTTATATGATCAAGGTGAGCGTGTGTGACAAATATGCTCTTTATGTTGCATTGCTCCTTTTCGTTGAGTGTTGATGTAATGCTACCAGCATCAAGGACAATAACTCCATCTATCAAAAAACTTGACGGATTGTGACCCGGCATTTCTGCTCCTGAACACCCTAAAACCCTTATTTTCATGTAATTTTTTCCTCCTTGTCTTGTAATTTTTTTAATCCTATTGAAAATGCCATGACTATCTCTCCATCAAACTCAACCCACGACTTGTCTTTTATCTCCTTTAAGGCATTTTCAAAAGACAATTTTTTTTGTCTCGACATTATATCAAAAGTATCAGCAACAGAGATTATCCTTGATAAAAACGGTATATCATCCCCTTGCAAACCATCTGGATAACCACTACCGTTATATTTTTCATGATGGTATCTTATAACAGGTATGATATCCTTGAGCGATTTTATATGAGAAATTATCTCTGCACCATAAATAGGATGCATCTCAAACAGATGTTTTTCATGATATTTTAGAGGGTCAGTTTCTTGAAGCAGTCTGTCTGACAAAGTGATCTTGCCAATATCATGTAGTATTGCAGCAAGTTTTAGATTTATAGTGTCTTTTGCTGATAGGCTCAATTCCTTTGCAGTAGCCATGCAATACTTCGTAACCCTTTTTGTGTGTCCTGAAAGTAGTGCATCCCTTTTTTCTACAGCCTCGGCTAATGCATGAATGGTAGAATAAAAGGTCTCTCTCAATTCTTCATACAAAAGGGCGTTTTCAATGGCAATTGCAATCTGATTTGAAAGGGCTATCAGTAATGTGAGGTCATCATCTGTGAAATTGCCATCCTTTTTGTTTATAATCTGCAAAACGCCAATCATCTTATGTCGTGTGACAAGAGGTGCACACATCATGTTTATCGTCTTAAAACCGCTCTTGCTATCTGCATCCTTAAAAAACCTTTTGTCTTCTTGCACATTATTAATTATTACAGGTTTTTTATTTTGGACAACCCATCCTCCGATGCCTTGTCCTCTTGGCAACCTGATAGTCCTTATCTCCTGCCCCTTTTCACCTAATGCAGTGTCAAAGAATAACTCACCTGTTTGAGTATCCAAAAGCATTATACTTCCTGCATCTGCGTCAAGTGTTTTCATTGCAGATTCAATAGCCCTTTTTTTAACCTCTGACAACTCAAGAGAGGAATTCAGAATCTCAGATAACTCAAGCAAAAGATTGAGTTTTTCGGCACTAAGATTTTTCATTTGTATAAAATTATATCAATATAAAATTTATATTGCAATTTGAAAAATCTTGATGTATCATATGTCAGATAAAGAAAACCTTAATGATAAGGAAGGTAATTTCTATGAATATCATAATCTTACTCTTTTCTATGTTTATCCTTATTCTTTCATACAACAGTGGCTACGCATGGGAGGAAGAACTCAAAAAGGGTATTGAAAATTACAGGGCAGAAAACTATGAGGAGGCATTTGAATACCTCTTCCAAGCACGCCAGAAAAATAGATCATCCTCAATGGTGGCTTTCTATCTTGGTTTGACTTTTAAGCAAACTGGTGAGTACGAAAAAGCTGCAGAGTATTTTCAGGATGCTATTGAATTAAAACCACCTGTCATTGAGGCATATGGTGAATTGATAGAAATGCTTTATAGTTTGGATAAAACAAAGGAGGCACTTGATTACATCTCTAAAGCAGAGGCACTAAAGATACAACCTGCAAAGATTTCCTTCCTTAAAGGGCTTGTCTATATGAAGATGAACGAAAATGAAAAGGCTATAGCCTCTTTTGACAAGGCTAAAAAGGAAGATCCATCCATCACACAGGCTGTTGACCTTCAAATAGCAATTGCATACACAAGGCAGAGAAAGACAAGCCTTGCAATGAGGAGCCTCAAGGCAGTTATTGAGGCAAATCCTGACTCTGAATTGGGAAGATTTGCAAGGGATTATGAAAAGGCAATATCTCGCTCAATTGAGGGATACAAACCTGTGAGATTATCAATTGGAGTTTCTTATGTGTATGATACAAATGTGACAGCCCAACCATCTACGGATGTAGGGTTACCTCCTTCAGACAAAAAAGACAGTGCAATAACTGGAAACTTTGGCATCAGTTTTAATCCATTAACAGAGGGTGATTTAATCTTTTCAGCCCAATACAACATATCAGGCACATTTTATAAGAAGATAACGGATTACAACGCAATAGCGCAGAACATCTCTATTACACCGGGTTATAGTTTGAAAAATGGCTCAATTACCCTCCCAATATCCTATGCATATAATCTATTAAATGAAAAAGGCTATATGGCAACCCTAACTGTGAAACCAACACTAAACTATGTGCTTTTACCGGGGCAGATATCTTATGTTTTTTTATCGTATGCCAATAGGAATATGATACAAAAGGCACTTGACCCTGATGAAGAAAGGGACTCTAACCTTGTAAGTGGGGGTGTTGGTTACATGTATCCTTTTGCAGAGGGTAAAGGATTGTTAAATCTAAAGTATGAATACATCATGGACAACACAAAGGGTGTAAATTGGAAAAATAGAGGCAGCAAGTTCAACGCCTCATTGATAGCCCCTATCAAAGAAAAGATAGATGTAATATTCTCTGTAGAGGCATATCTTCAAAATTATAAAAACGAAAACACAATCTTTGGCATAAAAAGGAAGGATGATAATTATACAATTAATGGTGGTTTTTCATGGGAATTTGTAAGAAATCTTTATGCAAATGGGCAGATCGTTTATTCAAAGGTAAAGTCCAATATCCCTCTTTATGACTACAACAAAACTGTCTTTATGGCAGGTATAGAATATAGATTTTAAAAAGGAGAGACAATTATGAATAAAAAAATGCATATAACTTTAAAGTCAATCCTGATTTTATTTTTAGTATTTTCATTTTGTCAATTATCTTATGCCTCTGAACAGGTAGGTAAGGTAACAGCAATAGAAGGATCTGCTGACTTTTTAAGAGCGGGTAAACTACCTGCTATCCCTGCAAAGATAGGAGACCCTGTATTTGTAAAGGATGTTATTAGGACAAAGGCTGATTCGAAGGTAGAGATTGTATTTAATGACGGCAATATTTTAAGGCTTGCTGAAAAGACGAGGGTTGATGTAAGTGAATATTCAAGTTCAGATCAGGAACAGAAAAGTGTAATTAAACTGCCTCGTGGCAAGATGCAAACTGTAGTAGCACCGGTAAATGTAGGCAAGATAAATCTAAATCCAGATAAAAATAAATTTGAGGTTCACACTCCAAACGCTGTTGCAGGAGTAAGAGGCACAAGTTGGTTTTCATTTCATACTGGAAACCTATCTGGTTTTTTGGTTGAGAGAGGGCTAATACTGGTATTTAACCCTCAGATGCCTCAATTATCTCAATCTCTAACAGCAGGCACAATGACTACTGTTTCGCCAAAATCAGCACCTCAACCAGCAAAACCAGCCGCTGAACAGGAGTTTAAGAACTTCTTAAACGAGGTTACACCTAAACCAAAAGACCAGCCACCTGCAACTAGCCAAGATTCTCCAACAAAGGAAACAAATATTGTACACGGTGGTAAACCGGGTGAGACAGGTATAATTAGTTCTTTTATAGGTGGAGGTGCACCACAGATAACATCCGTTCCAGTGACAATAGAAGTAATTCCTACTGGAACCGGAACTACTGGTGTAACTCCCGCAGCAACATCAGGTGGTAGTATTGTAATTAGCCCAAGCCAAAATCCCGCACCTCAACCCCCATCACCTCTTCCACCACCACCTCCGCCACCTCCTCCTCCGACTCCAGAACCTACTCCGGTGCCGACACCTACTCCAGTGCCGACACCTACTCCAGTGCCGACACCTACTCCAGTGCCAACACCAACTCCGGTGCCGACACC
>JAOAGP010000106.1 GCA_026415695.1 Thermodesulfovibrionales bacterium
AAATTTAGAGAGGAGTGATAAGACCATGATAAAGCATTTAGAGCGCATAGTGAGCGACCCTAATATTTGTAGTTCAAAGCCTTGTATAAAAGGGACAAGGATCCCTGTGCATGTCATACTTGACCTGCTTGCAGCAGGAGAAAGTTTTGATGGTATCAAAAAGGCGTATCCAAACATTACCGATGAAGACATAAGGGCTTGTATATTTTATGCATCAATACTTGTTGATGAAGAGGCAGGAGTAGCTGTTTGAAAATACTTGCAGATGAGGATGTTTATGCTAAAGCATTTAAACAAGTGAACTGAATTAAAAAACAAAGAACTTTTAGTATATGAAACAGATAAGATTATCAAGACATGCTAAAGAACAACTTTCCTTTAGAGGCACTAATGAGGAGGAAATTATCGAAGCAATTAGGACTACAGATTGGAAAAGTTTAGAATCAGGGAGACTTGAGTGTAGGAAAGATTTTATCTTTCAGAGTGATTGGAATAAAAGGTATTATACAACAAAACAGGTCAGACCAATATTTGTTGAAGAAGACAATGAAATAGTAGTTATCACAGTTTATACATATTTTTTTTGAGGGAGGTCAATGATATGAGGATAACTTATGATTCAGAAGTAGATGCCTTGTATATCCGTTTTATTGAGACTACTGTTACAACCAAGAATATTGATGAAGGCATTGCAATAGACTACGATGCAGACGGTAGAATTGCAGGGATTGAAATCTTGGATGCAATAAAAAGGTTTGGCAGTAAAGATGTATTTAAGAAAGTAACCCTTGAAGATCTCGCACTACATACATGAGTCTTTATTTATGGTTCAGGACTATCTTACAATACCAGACAAATACCACTCATTATATGAAAGTCTGAAATGGTTAAATGTAGTTTTAACAATGGAACATCTTTCAAAATCCTAAATGAATGATACCCCATAAAATCATTGACAATAGCGATGTAAAACTCTCAACCTTTCTAAACGAAGTCCTCAATGAGATACCTGATACACAATTTGACATTGCCACGGCCTTCTTTAACATCCAAGCCTTTGCACTTATAAAAGACAATCTGCAAGGTGTTAAGCAATTTCGCCTCTTACTTGGTAGAGTGCCTGATGTTAAGACTAATAAGACATTAGGAGATGTCCTAATGGAGATGATAAAAGAGGAGGTAGAGGGATTTGACCTTTGTAAAGATAAAGATAAACTTGTCAAGGAGTTTATCGCCTTTTTAAAAAAGGACAATGTAGAGGTAAGGCTTTATGAAAAGCAGTTTTTACATGGCAAGGCATACATCTTTGACAAGATTGTTGTTATAGGGTCATCAAACTTTACCCCTTCAGGACTGACATTAAACACAGAACTAAACTCTATAGCCCTTGAATCAGAGGCACAATATGTGAGGACAAACTGGTTTGATAAGTTTTGGAATGAGGCTACTGAATTTAAGAGTGATTTGATTAGCCTATTGAAAGACTCAAGGTTTGGCAACAAGGAATACTCACCCTATGAGGTCTATATCAAGACACTCTTTGAACTGCAAAAGGACGAGATTAAGGCGGATGTAGAAGATGAATCATCTGAAAAGTTTAAGCCTTTATCAAGGGTTGATCTTGCAGAGTTTCAAGAGGATGCTGTAAAGAGGGTATTTAGCAGATTAAGGAAATACAGGGCATGTATGGTAGCGGATTCAGTAGGGCTTGGCAAGACTTGGATTGCAAAGAGGATAATTGAAGAGTTTGGTTTTTATAAAAGAAGGAAGTTTCTTATCATATGCCCTGCACAATTAAGACAGATGTGGAGGGATGAGGTCAAGGACCTAATACTTGCCGATAGTGTGATTTCACAGGAAGATGTCTCAAGTCCTCAATTTGTGCAAAAGGCAAAGGAGGCAATAGGTGGTAGACTTGAGGAGGTATCACTAATTGTAGTTGATGAAAGCCACAACTTTAGAAATCCCCTTTCAAGCAGGTGGGAAAATCTCTTTAGTCTAATAGTTGACCACATAGCCAAAGAATCAAAGGAAAGACCATACATACTATTTCTGACAGCCACACCTATAAACAACACCATCTGGGATTTATACTGGCAGGTGATGCTAATGACCATGATGAACCAAAAGGCATTTCTCAAAGAAGGCATCTCTGACATCTTCAAATTCTTTAAAAACATAGAAAAGCAAGGAGACACAAGCCTTCTCAATGACATTATGAACGAGATTTCTATCAGACGCACAAGAGACTACATCAAGGAAAACTATCCTGATGCAGAGATAAAGGGTAAGAGGATTTTATTTCCTAAAAGGATTCTTCAAAACATAAACTACCAACTTGATGTAACCTACAAAGGACTTTATAAAGACATCTCAAAGACTATCAGTGAAGGGCTAACAATGGCATATTACCGTATCCTCAAATACAAAAAACAGGACAAACTCTCACAGGCTGAAGAAATGTCATTGGGTAGAATGATAGCATTGGAGGGTATATTTAGGACGATACTTCTAAAAAGACTTGAAAGTAGCGTGGAGGCATTTAGAAAAAGTCTTATGATGCATGTAAGATTCCTTGAAAAACTCAAGGAATACTTATCAAAGGGCAAGTTGCTTACAAAACAAGGTTTCTACAAATATGTATCAAACTTAGATGAAGAAGATGCTGAAGACATTATTGAAGAATTAGAAGACATAAATCTCAAGGACTACAGATATGAAGACCTGATAACAGATATTGACAAAGACATATCCCTATTTAACGAGATGCACCAAAAGGTGTCAGGCATTGATACAGGATCTGATGCAAAACTCAAGGAACTAAAATCTCATCTAATCAACCAGTGTGGGCTTACCACTTCAGGCAGTGACAATCAGGTAGTGATATTTACCTACTATGCAGACACCCTTGATTATGTCTATAAAAGTCTTATCAATGACCCTGACTTTTCACATCTAAAGATAGCAAACATCTCGGGAAGGATTACATCTGCTAAAACCCGCTCTGATATTGTTAGCAAATTTATGAGTGCAGAGATAGACATATTAATTAGCACCGATGTCCTTTCTGAAGGTATGAACCTTCAAAGGGCAAGGTATCTAATCAACTACGACCTTCATTGGAATCCAACGAGGATGATACAAAGAGCAGGCAGGATTGATAGGATTGGTTCACCCTATGATGAGATATTTGTCTATAACTTCTTTCCTGAAGAGGAACTTGAGGACTTACTCCGCCTTGTGCAGATACTACAGAGCAAGATTAGAGACATTGACAGTTCTGTAGGGCTTGATGCCACTGTGCTTGGTGAGGAGATAAGTCCAAAGGTCTTTGGCATAATCAGAAGGATTAAGGACAAAGATAACACCGTCTTTGATGACCTTGAAAGAGAGGTCTTTGGAGGTGGGGAGAGATTCTATCAACCCTTGATGAATTACCTCAAAACAAAGACATTACAATATCTAAACTCAATCCCATTAGGCATATACAGTGGCTTAAAGAAAGGCATAAAGGGGATATTCTTCTATTATCGCTATAAGGATGATTTCCACTTCTGGTATCTCTACGACATTACTACAGGACAGATGATTAAAAACAGGACAAAGATACTTGACTACATAGCCTGTCCACCTGATGAGGCAAGAGTAATTCCTGATTTCTTTGACAAGGTCTATGACATCAATCTTGAGATACTAAAAGACATTGAGGCTTCATACAAGGAAGTAGAGCAAAGAGAAATCGTTGACCCTTCGGTTGCAGAATTATCAAGTGACATGAGCAGGAAGTTTGTATTGAGTATGATTAGAGAAATAGACATACAGATTGATGATTACATCCTTGATTTCCCCGAAGACAAGGCTTATGAGAGACTATGGGAAGAAACTAAAGAAAAACTACTTTCAACCAGTCTAACAAAAAGGAGACTCAAAGGATTAAGGGCAGTCTGGAGAGATTACAAAGACCTTCATAAAAATTGGAAGAAACTACTCAAGGATATTTCTGAATTTCTAACTGACAAGGCTATAGTTGATAGAGAAACCATTGACCCCTACGAGCCTAAACATCTAAAATTGATAACAATAGATTTTGTATCTTGATTTTGGAAGTATGAGGGATTTCAAGTGTTATGATGTGGGAACAGATAATTTTAGAAAATACATTAAAAATATCACTGGTTATAAAGAACCAGGCCGTCGTTCAGCAACGGATATAAAAGTAATTTGTCAAAAAATATGTGGTGTAAATTTAAGCATCGGATACTACAACAATCATCAAGATGACGAATACCTTGAGATAAAAGAATGGCAAGATACTTTAAATCTATGTCGCAAGTGGTTATCAGAACCTGTGTTACCACGCTTTACACTCTATTGAACAACCGTTAATCTGGAGACAAGGCAATGTATTATTTTGCATATGGCTCAAATATGGATGAAGATGATTTAAAGAAAAGTTGCATTAAAAATGGGCGCAGATTCCCTCAATGGAGGTTTGTTGG
>JAOAGP010000030.1 GCA_026415695.1 Thermodesulfovibrionales bacterium
CAAATACATCGGTCGTGTGCCACAAAATATCTTTATGCGTCTTTGTAGCTGTAAAGGTTTTTTTAGATGGGCTTATCAATGTAGTTTTTGTCCCCGGTTGTTTTGTAATAAGGAGTATTGCCTCTTTGATATCACTATCAACAGAAAATGAGTCATCCTTTAATGGTATGGTATCAGGAGATTTAATCTTTTCAAATATTGTTGAGAATATAATGTGTATGTCTTTATCGGTGTTTGCAAGTTTGCTAAAACCTCCTGTCTCCTTGGCAATCCTCTCAAGGAGCTCAATGTCGGATTCCTCTGTAAATGGAATAGTGTAAACCTTAATACCAGCTTTAGCAATGCTTGGAAGCATGTTTAGGAGTTCTTTCATTGCCTTTTCATCCTTTTCCTTATCCCCGAGTGTAAGTTTGCCATCTGACATCAAGACTATAATCCCTGATGTATCCTTAAGTAATTCATATCCCTCTTTGATCGCAAGGTGCATGTGAGTAGAAAATTCCTTTGATGTAACCTTCTCTATTGCCGAATGGATCTTATCCCTGTTTGACCTCTTGTTTTCAGTGAATGAAAGCAGGGTCTTTACAGTATCACCAAAACTTAACACAGCAATCTGATAATCCTCCCCGATGAGTGATACAAATAGTTTTGCAGCAGGTTTTCGGTAGTTTTTGGGGTCTGTCTTTTTCATGCTTCCTGAACTATCCATTAGAAGCACTATCTTTTTTGATTTATCTTGAGATGATGCCTGTTGTTTAGTGGTATCTGCCCCCACTGGTAAAACCAATAAGACACAAAACATTATCATTAGAGCATATTTGATGGTATTTCCCATGTCTAAACTATATCATATTGGATAATTGGTGTAAAGTGCCAAATTACTAATATCCTACAGATTATCTCGTGGTTTACCCTATTTTACATCTACATTTTATCTTTGACTTAACTTTTTGCACTGATTTATAAATCCTCCTGTTTGTTTTTTTTAAATATAAAAGGTTTTAGTATTGATGCTACTTTCATATGATGCAGAAAAATTGTATAATAATCTCCCATGTTTGACACACTTATCATATTTGCAGTCATTATCCTCATAAGTCTTGTCTTTAAGTCGCTTTATGGAAAAACTGACAATATTTCAGAAGGCATCCATGCTGTTGTCTTTAATGTAATGTTGCCTGCCTTATGTATAAAGACATTTTCAACTACAAAACTGGATCATTCCCTTATCTTTGAGGTGGTATCAGCATGGTTGATAATACTTGGCACACTTTTAGTTGGCTTTGTTGTATTAAGGGTTTTTAGACTTTTTTACTCACCACCATCACAAGACATTGGAGTAATGCTTGCAATCACATCCTTTGGTAATGTCCTTTTTTTAGGAGCACCAGTCCTTACAGGTCTATACGGTAGTGAGGCATTTAGGCACGCTGTTGTTTTTGATTTCTTTGCAACAACTATCATCCTATGGACAGTAGGTGCATTTATTGCGTGTAATTACGGTGAAAGAAAGGAATTTAACCTAAAATCCTCTATTAAGAATATTGCCCTTTTACCTCCGTTGTGGGGTATTGTCATTGGTGTTGTAATAAATCTATCAGGCTTTCAATTAGACAAACCTGTATTAAAGGGACTTACTATGCTTGGAGATACAGTAACCCCTCTCATGATATTTAGTATTGGCTTGTCTTTAAAGATACCAACCCTAAAATACTCTTTAATCCTAATCCCCTTTTTAGTTGTTAAACTTATCTTATCTCCTCTGTTGGCATTTTATGTAACAGGTCTATTTCCATTAAATGAAATAGCCCGCAAAAGCATTATAATGGAAAGTGCTATGCCGGTGATTGTGTTGTTTGCGGTTGTTGCAGCAAAGTTTAAACTAAACGAGACCCTTACCTCTCTTGCAATAACACTAAGCACCGCTATTTCATTTATTACTCTGCCTATCATTGCACATCTTTTAGAAGCCCTTATCTAAATTTAGCCAACATATTAATTGTTTTTTTAGGGATTTAAATGTCTTGAACAGTTTGGATTAAACAAAAAGTCGCTTGAAATTCTCAAGACTCTTTATAACATCATCAGGACTGTGATTCTCTAAAGTAATGATGAGATTATCAGGTGGGATGAGACTAAACAAGGATTTAAAGTCAAATGTCCCATGACATATCGGTAGGTGCTGGTCAAATGTCTTGTCGTTGTCATGTATGTGTAATTCAATTATATGTTGTCTAAGACTTTCAATCCAAAGAGTAAGAGGGGTGTTAGAAAAGATATTAAAGTGCCCAGTATCAAAACAAACACCAAAATTTTCAGATGCCATCTCCTCCATCAGCAATCTCAAGTTTGATGGCTCATCCTCAAAAATATTTTCAATAGCGATTTTTATTCCGTAATCCCTTGCAAACTCATTTAATGGTTTCCAAGTTTCAAGGCTCTTTTGTAACCAAAGATTTACATCAAGTGCATACTTCCATTTTTCATAACCTGAATGAAATACAACCACTTTAGCATTAATCAAAGAGGCATACTCAATAGTTTGTCTAAATCTGTCTATGGTAACCTGTCGTATCTTTGTGTCTATGGCTCCGGGTGACAAATCCATGAAAGGTGCATGTATAGTAAGTGAGGGATTGTATTGAAGTATCTCCCTCACCTTTAAAAAATCACCTTTTGCGGCGGTATCAAGCACTTCTGCCTTGAGAAAAATCTCAAGGTTTATCTCATACTTAAGAACATAGTCAAGATAAGTATAAAACCTTTCAAAAGGTATATGGACATGTGGTTTTATCAAGTTTTTTTAGCCTCTACCGTAGTTGTTTCAACCCCTGTCTGTTTACTTTCCGAAGTAGATGCCTCTACCTTTGTCTCAGTAGTTTGTGTTTCCTGCTTTTTACCGTTTGATTTGTCTTCTTTGTTGTTAGCATTTCTTACATAGTCAGTCACATACCAACCGTTACCTTTTAGCACAAAGGATGTGTTTGATATGAGTTTTTGCATTCTCCCACCGCATGATTCACAGGTCTCTAAAGGGGGATCATCAAATCTCTGAATAATCTCAAGTCTCTGTCTACAATCCTTACACTCGTACTCATAAACAGGCATTTCCTTAATGCACCTCCTAAAAGAGAGTTATATTTGTTTGAGCACTGAAAGTGCATTGTCGTAATCTGGATGGTTTGTAACCTCGCTTACAATCTCAATGTATCTGATAATGTCGTTTTTATCTATCACAAATATAGCCCTTGCCAATAATCTTAATTCCTTAATCAAGACACCGTAATTTGTTCCAAAGTTTGCATCTCTGTGGTCAGAATATGCCTTTGCCTTTTCAATGCCGGCAGATGTGCAAAATCTTGATATTGCAAAAGGCAAGTCCATGCTGATATTTATTACAACAACATCATCTCCTAATGAAAGTGCCTCATTGTTAAACCTTCTTAATTGAAAATCACAAACAGGGGTATCAAGCGATGGGGTTACACTTATTACCTTTATCTTGCCCCTAAAATCCTGTAGTTTTACCTCATTGAGTGAACCGTCAAGCACTGTGAAATCTGGTGCCTTATCCCCAACCTTTAACTCATTACCAACCAATGTTATAGGATTTCCTTTGATTGTAACCATCCCTTTTCTTTCCATATTCTTTACTCCTTTTTGGTTTTTTCAATAGTATAATTTAACATATCGGATATGGATTTGGCATGTTTCATTTCACAGGTTGTCTGATATTGTTTTAAAATCATTGGGTAAATTATCTCAAGTAAAGAAAGGATGTTATGAATAAACAGATTCTATCATGGTGCCTGTATGATTTTGCTAATTCAAGCTATTCTGCAGTCATAGCTGCCGTAATCTTCCCCGTTTTTTATGCAACCGTTATAGTAGGCAATGAATCAGGATTAGGTGATTTGTGGTGGGGCAGGGCGATATCATTGAGCATGGCAATTGTTGCAATTACATCTCCGTTTTTGGGTGGAATAGCTGATATTGCCCATAAAAGAAAATCCATGCTTTTTGTCTATACTGCATTATCTATCGTGTCTGTGAGTTTATTTTACTTTTTACAGAAAGGCATGTATCTTGAGGGTTTTATCCTTATTGTATTAGCAAATATTGGTATGGAAGGGGCTTTGGTATTTTACAACTCCTACTTAATAAACATTGCAGAATCTGGCAGACAGGGAAGGGTTTCTGCGTGGGGATTTGGACTTGGATATGCGGGATCAATCTGCTCATTATTAATTGCCCTCTGGTTAATCAAACAAGGCAATATATCCGCTGTTTGGCCTGCTACAGCATTATTCTTTGCTGTATTTTCAATACCAATTTTTTTGTATCTTCCCAAAGATAAAAGACATCATGATGGCATTATTAGTAGTGCAATTAAGGGTTTAAAAACAACTCTACAGACATTCAAAGGCATCATAAAAGACAAAGATTCAAGGAGGTTTTTACTTGCCTACTTCATATACGAAGATGGGATAAACACAGTAATCGTGTTTTCAAGTATCTTTGCGGCAACAACGCTTCACTTTAAAACAGAGGAGATAATCATCTTGTATCTAACTGTTCAAGTGACGGCATTGATTGGTTCATTTATCATGGCAAGACCGATAGATGTATGGGGTGCAAAAAAGGTTGTAATGGCATCCTTGAGTTTGTGGCTTACTGTGAGTGTAGCATCTTATTTTGTCTATACCAAAGAGATTTTTTTCATGGTAGCAACACTTGCTGGATTAGGACTTGGCACGGTGCAGTCTGCATCAAGGGCATTGTTTGCGAGGTTTATTAAAACTGGTAAAGAGGCAGAGTATTTTGGTGTTTACGCCCTTGTTGGTAAAACATCTGCAATCATTGGTCCGCTAATCTTTGGTTATGTATCAAGTCTTTATGGTAGCCAAAGACCAGCTGTGTTGTCTGTAGGTCTGCTTTTTCTTATAGGCATGGTAATTTTGTATTTAGTAAAAGACATAAAAATCCAGAGAAATGATACTGATTGTCATGTATTATTTGTAAAAGAGTAGATCTCCCCTTGTGCGTTTTTAATAATGTCACCTCTGACATTACTTTGACTAAATTTTGCACATTATTTTGATTATCAAATTATTTTGTATAATTTCATAGGGAGGGTGGTGCCTCCCTTTTTGATTTATATGAGTTCTGTTTCTGCAATCCTTACATGTTCTGGTGTAACGATATTCATCTTTTCTTTTGCTGATGCAATGAGTGAGCCTCTGGCAAGGTTATCCTCTATTTCTGTTCAATATAATTTGAGAATCTTAATAGTCTATACAAAACATTGCGAGAAAATGTAGGGGTGTTTAGGTAGAATATTGTGAGAAATTACAAATAACAACTATTGTAATTTTTTATAGTCTCTTATCAAAACATTTATTAGATTTTTGTAAGTGAAAGATGTATCATTGCATATGGTTTTTGGTATAGTGATTTATTAGCCTTTTTTATTAACATAATCTTTTGATGAGGCTTAAGATGGGCGTATTAAATCAAATGCAGAGTTTATCAGTTTTACGCGTCCTAACCTTATGTCTTTTAATCTATGTCATAATATCACCGTATCCAGTCTTTTCTACAGAAACATCTCAACAAACACAATCAGAATTAAAAAAACTACAAGAAATCATCACCCGTCAACAAGAGGAGTTAAACAGACAGGCTGAGCAGATAAAACAGCAGCAAGAATTACTTAAGAGTCTTCAAAGACAGATTGAAGATTTACAAAAAACAGGTCAGACAAAGATTGAGCAAAAACCTGTCACTGAAACAAAGACCTCCCCTTCGGTGCAAATAGTTACATCTGGTGATGACAGATATAAAATCATCCTATCAGGGCAGGTTAATCGTGCAGTAAATATCGTAAGCGATGGCTTGGGCACAG
>JAOAGP010000051.1 GCA_026415695.1 Thermodesulfovibrionales bacterium
ATCCTTGATTGTGCTATTTCATGCATATCTGGTGATATGAAATCAAGGATGTTTTTGCCTATTATACTTTGTATATCACCTCCATCCATGAGCCTTGCAGCACTGCTGTTACAATCTAAGATCACACTGTCTTTTATCACAATAAGAGGCACTGGACAGAGTTTAAATGCAATCTCGTATAATATTGGGTCTGCTAATTGATTTGAATGGGTATCGCAGTCAAGGATGATTACGGGCTTTTCTTTGTTTGTGTTTTCTAAAATTTGCATTATGCATTATAAACAAAAAATATAGATAAATCAAGAACTATTAGAATACATTATGTTGTTATAATGACATTATGAATATAAAAGCCCTGTGATGTCTCACAGGACTTTTATGAAAAGAGGCATTTTTGTTATTCTTTTGTAATCTCGTATCTTCCGTTAGGGTCTATCTTTATGTTTGCATTTAAGAATTTGACATTTTTATAGCCAAGTTCATTGGTTAAGATGCTGTGGGCAATGTCAGCCCTTGCACCAGTTGCACAATGGACAACAATCACCTTGTCTTTAGGTATCTCTTTTGCTGCCCTTTGTTTTAAATCTTGTGTAGGGATGTTTTTTGCACCTACTAACATACCAGCCTCTGCCTCGTCAGAATCTCTAACATCAAGTATGAAGGTATCTGCTGGTTTGGTTTCAACGATCTTTTTAAACTCATCTACCCCAATCTCACCTGGTCTTGGTTTTGGTTCATATACAACCTTTGTAGGCATGTCACCCTTTGCAACCTGCCCACCATCCTTCACCCATTGGTCAAAACCACCTTCAAGCACACCCACATTCGTATAATTACCCCAGATGCTCATTATTTCATATGCTTGAATGGCTGATTTTGTGTCATAGGAATATAAGACCATCGGTGCTTTTTTGTCCTTTGGGAACTTGTCAGCAGCATGGCTTATCTCTGTAATAGGTATCAATGAAGCACCCGGTATGTGTCCCTTTTTGGCGTCACTCGGAGATCTTAAATCAACTAATACAGTTGGGATATCTCTCTTTATCCTTTCTTTTAAACAAGGACTACAAACAATTGTTAATTTACCAGCCTTTTTCCATGCTGGAAGTCCATCTAAATAGACCTTTACATTCTTATAGCCAAGTTTTTCTGCCTTACTGGCAGAAGCAGGTGAAAGCCTTCAAGTAGGACCCATGCAGTAAAAGATTAGTAGTTGGTTTTTGTCTTTTGGAAGTTTGTCAATATGTTTGTCAAACTCTGCATCATAGATGTTTATAGCACCCGGTATTGCACCTTCATAAAACCTTGGAGCGGGTCTTGAATCAATGATGACGGCATCTCCTTTTTCTACATGTTCAGCCACAAATTCAGTTGATGCTATCTTTTCAGGTGGAAGTTTTGCAGGTTGTTTCACTGATATCTCTGTTGCGTATAGGTCAGCATCCTTTTTGACTACCTTAACTGCTATCTCCTTATCCCTTGGTAGTTTATTGATGGGCTGACCCCAGCCTACTATTTTTGTGTTATCATCAAATTTTACAACCCATACAGCACCAGCGGTCATCTGTATGGTCTCTGCCTTAGCAGAGATTACTCCTACTGTGCCCCTTAAAACATCCTTTTCAGCCTTGTGGCATTGGGCACAGGTTCGTGTAATGGTAGGTTTTTCTTGGGCAAATGCAGATAGTGTAAAAACCATACCTATCACACCAATAAGACAACATATGGTTGCAACCATAAACGCCTTTTTCATTCTTTACCTCCCTCTTTGAGATATAAACTGTCAAGGACAGTATATTTAATTATAAACTATTTACATAATCAATTTTCAATCCATAGGTTTTAGCAATAGCATATCAACTAAAACTGTGACAGTTTGCATTTTTTTTGCATATAGTGTAATCATAGATAACAACACATTTTTTAAACTCAAGCCTGATGAAGATATCTGATTTAACGACTTTACTCCAATACTATAAATCCCTCGGTTTTTCTGAGGTATATACTACACCGTTACACAAACCAAGCCTATCTGATATCAAAAATGCGATACAAGATTGTAAGCGATGCAAGTTACATAAAGGGCGAACAAACATTGTATTTGGTGAAGGTAACGAAAATGCAGAGATAATGTTTATTGGTGAAGGTCCTGGTGCTGATGAAGACCAGCAGGGCAGACCGTTTGTGGGGAAGGCAGGTCAATTGCTTACAAGTCTCATTGAGAAACTTGGCTTAAGTAGGAAAGAGGTTTACATTGCAAACATCGTAAAGTGTAGACCACCAAATAACCGTGACCCAGAACCAGATGAGATATCTGCATGTTATCCTTTTTTAAGAAAGCAGATTGCTGTTATAAGACCTAAAGTTATAATGGCATTAGGGAAGATATCTACACATACGCTACTAAACATCCAAGAACCAATTCAAAGGTTTTCTATCATGAAGGCAAGGGGAAGTTTTTATAATTATACAGATGGGTTGATGAGCATCCCTGTAATGCCGACATACCATCCCTCTTACCTATTGCGAAATAGGGAGGCAAAATGGGATGTCTGGGAGGATGCCCAAAAGATGATGCAGAGGATAAGGGATGGATAGTTGTGTTATATGGATTACTGGGCTTCCGGGTAGTGGTAAAAGCACAATAGCAGAACTTCTAAAAAACAAGATTGAAGATAGCATTATCTTGAGGGTAGATGAGATAAGGAGATTTCTTACTCCAACTCCAACATACTCTGAAGAAGAAAGGGAGATAGTATATAGGGCTTTAGTGTTTACGGCATTAAAGATTTATCAAATGAACCACACGGTGATTGTGGATGCAACTGCAAACCTCCGAAGATGGCGTGATCTTGCAAGAAACAGTATTGAAAGGTTTGTGGAGGTCTATGTGAAATGCCCACTTGATGTATGTATGTTAAGAGAAAAAACAAGGGATGAGCATTTTGGTGCCCCAACTAACATATACGAAAAGGCTAAATCTGGTTGGCCTGTGCCGGGGGTAAATGTGCCATATGAAGAACCTTTAAACCCAGAAATAACCATAGAATCTGATAAAACAATGCCGCAAGAGGCTTTAGATTTGATAATTAAAAGGTTGTGCTCTCACAAAAACAGACATTAAAATACACAGAATCTTAATTGATTGTCACCTAAAATATCATTTAAAAAATTAAGAGGAGGCGTTGATGGTTGTTAACGATGAAACACAAGAATTTAGCAGGCTTTTAGAAGAGAGCCTTCGGTCTCAAACATATTTTGATAGAGGGCAAAAGGTTACTGTATCAGTAATAAGGGTTACCCCTGAATATGTATTTGTGGATATTGGTGGAAAAAGAGAAGGAGTTATCAAGACATCAGAGTTTTATGATGAAAATAATGAGTTGGCAGTAAGTATTGGGGAAAAGGTTGAGGCATTTTTTGAAGGCACACATGATGGTTTGATGAGATTTACAACACTTATTAATGGTCAACCAATAAGGCTAATAAACTATATTGAGGACTGTTTTGAAAATACTATACCTGTAGAAGGCACGGTGGTTAAGGAGATAAAAGGAGGATTTGAGGTAAGGGTTAAAAACATAAGGTGTTTCTGTCCACAGTCACAGATTGGATTTAAGAACGAAAATCAAGACCATATCGGCAAGACATACGATTTCAGGATTATTGACTACAAAAAAGACACATTGGGGATAGTCCTTTCAAGAAAGGTCTTACTTGAAGAGGCAAAAAGGAAAAGGATATCAGAACTCAAAGAGAGGATAAATATTGGAGATGAGATTGATGCCCCAATTACATCAATTAAGCCTTTTGGGTTGTTTGTTGATATTGGTGCAATGGAGGGTTTTATACCTATTAGTGAATTGTCTTGGGGGCGGGTTGACAACATAGATGATTTGTTTAATATTGGACAGACAATACGAGCAAAGATAATATCAGCAGACATTGAAAACGAAAAGGTAGTGTTAAGTTGTAAGGCTATACAGCCTGACCCATGGCTTAACATACAAGAAAGATATCCTGTGGGTAGTAGAGTAACCGCAAAGATCACAAAGATTATGCCTTATGGCGTATTTGCTAGTATTGAAGAAGGGGTAGAAGGGCTAATCCATATCTCAAATCTTGCAACAGGCAGGCACATCAAACATCCTTCTGAGGTGGTAAAAGAGGGTGATATTGTAGATGCCTATGTCATCTCACTTGATGTAGAGAATAAAAAGATATCGCTTACCTTAAGGTCACCTCAAAAAAAGGAAATTTCATATCCTAATGAAGGCGAGATAATCGAGGTGACTGTGAAAAAGGTCATGCCCTTTGGCATACTTTCAAAGATAGATGATGATTTAGTCGGTTTGATACCGATGAGTGAGACAGGCTTGTCAAAGGGAGATGATGTAAAAACGGTGTTTGCTGAAGGAAAGGTTTTGAAGGTGGTCATTCAAGAGGTTGACAAGGAAAGGTCAAGGGTAACGCTTAGCAGAAAGGACTATTTAGACATCAAGGACAAAGAGGAGTTTAGACAATACATCAAAGAACAAAGAGACAAGGAAAAGTCAGGATTGGGTTCATTGGGAGAGATTATAGAAAAGACAATCAAAAAAGCAGTGTAAATGGATAAGATTAAGATAGGTATAAGTAGTTGTCTTTTGGGTGAACCAGTAAGGTATGATGGCAACCACAAACTTGACAGTTACCTTAAGTTTACACTTGGGAGGTTCGTAGAGTGGTATCCCGTATGCCCAGAGGTGGAGTGTGGTCTTGGAGTGCCTCGTGAGGCGATGAGACTTGTTGGTGATGTTGAAAACCCACGATTAATAACCATTAATAGTGGCATTGATCATACAGATATGATGAAGACTTGGATCGGTCAACGGTTAAAGGAGATTGAAGCCGAAGGACTTTGTGGCTTTGTATTTAAAAGCAGGTCGCCTTCATCTGGCTTAAGAGATGTCAAGGTCTACAATGAAAAAGGCATTCCATATAAAAAATCATCAGGCTTATTTGCAAGGGAGTTTGTTAGGAGATTCCCTATATTACCTGTAGAGGACGACTCAAGGCTCAATGACCCTTTATTAAGGGAGAATTTTATTGAAAGACTATTTGTCTATAAAAGATGGCTTGATACTGTAAAAAATGGAATTACTTCACACAAACTTGTTGAGTTTCATACATCTGTAAAACTCCTTTTGCTTGCACACAATCCTGCCTGTTACAAAGAGTTGGGCAGTCTTGTTGCAAACCATTCAGATAGAGATGTTACAACCTTATCAGATGAATACATCCATAAACTCATGGAAGGGATTAAAAGACCTGCAACAGTTAAGAAAAACACGAATGTCCTTCAGCACATAATGGGTTATTTTAAGAAACATTTAGACACTGACGACAAGGTTGAAATATCAGATCTGATAACGAGTTATTATAATGGATATATACCTTTAATTGTGCCGATTACTCTTTTAAATCATTACATAAGGAAGTATGACATCACATACCTGAAAAAACAGATATATCTAAACCCATACCCACTTGAATTGATGTTAAGAAACCATGTCTGATGTATTACCTCTGGTGGAAATACTAAAAAAAGAGGTTCAGGATGTAATAGTTCACATACTGTCAGGAACTACCAAAGAGATAAGCAATGTTTCTATACCTCATACTGCCCTTATCCTAAATGAAATCAGTCAACCTTTTATATTCATTGAGAAAAACCAAGAAGATGCTGTCTCTTTATTCAAAGATATCCAATTATTTGCAAGACTTACAGATAATCAAAAGAAGGTGTCATTCTTTCCGCCACCACTAAACATTGAACTAATAGCCCAGAGAAAAGAGGCTGTGAGGGAATTTATCTTGAACGCACAAGCATCGTTGGTTACATCTTTATCAGCCATTGAGACCTCCTTTGATGTTTTAAACATAGATGATGATATGTTGAGGCTCTCTGTGGGTATGGAAATAGAGAGGGCTTCACTCAAAGGATGGCTTGTTGAAAAGGGTTATAAAGAGGTATCAATGGTTATTGACAAAGGTGAGTTTAGCCAAAGAGGTTATATCTTTGATGTATTTTCACCACTCATGGATGAGCCAATCAGGATTGAGTTTTTTGGAGATGACATAGATACCATTAAGACATTTGATATTGAAAGTCAGAGGTCTAAAGAGGTTTTAGAAACGGTAATGATGCACTCTATAATTGAAACTTCTTCAGACAGAGATATCATCTCACAGATGCTTGATTTTAAGGATGCAAGATTATTCACATCCAGTATCGGTGAAATGCCATCCTTACAGAAGATAGATGTTACCTTTCATCATCTACCT
Organism: Thermodesulfovibrionales bacterium; assembly: GCA_026415695.1. Taxonomy (GTDB): domain Bacteria; phylum Nitrospirota; class Thermodesulfovibrionia; order Thermodesulfovibrionales; family Dissulfurispiraceae; genus DUZI01. Next base: position 6,328 of record JAOAGP010000051.1, read on the forward strand.
ATACACCAGTTAGGGATTACAACCTCTGAAACAGGTTTTGGTGGTTTAGGTATTTTACCTAAAGAAAGAAAAGATTGGGATGATTTGGTGGTGTTTTTTAGATCTACGCCTAAAACACTTGTTACATTCCTGCAATCAAGGGGACAGGCTGAAAGACTGAAGGATATTTTGTATGATAAGGGTGAGATTATCCCTATTGTAGATTTAGAAAAACTACACGATTATGCAGGTAGTAGGTGCATAACTATTGGTGAACTCTCACAAGGCTTCTGTCTTGAAAATATAGCCTTTCTTACTGACAAAGAGATATTTGGTGAGAGACTTTCTCGTAAATCATCTAAAAAACAAAGGCTCTCACGGATACTCTTAAACCTTGAAGATCTATCAAGAGGTGATCTTGTGGTCCACAAGGAGCATGGCATTGGGCGTTTTGACGGTATTGAAACTATATCAATTGATGGCAATAGATACGACCTGATAAACATAGAATACACAAACGGTAGACTTCAGATGCCTGTGCAGGATATTCACCTGATCAACAAATACAGTGTGGGTGAAGAGACTTCAATAGTAATTGATAGTTTGGGGTCTGACAGGTGGTTAAAGGCAAAGATAAAGGCAAGATTAAGTGCAGAGGAATTAGCCCAAAGATTAGTAAATCTCTATGCAGAGCGTTCAGTAAGCGAGGGATTTGCATTTTCAGAGGATACATATGTTCATCGCGAGTTTGATGAGTTTTTTACCTATCAAGAGACCCCAGATCAATTAAAGGCAATTGAAGATATAAAATCTTTCATGCAATCACCAAAGCCGATGGACATGCTACTTTGTGGTGATGTGGGCTATGGCAAGACAGAGGTAGTGATGAGGGCAGTCTTTAGAGCAGTCTTTGACAAGAAGCAGGTGGCTGTGTTAGTGCCTACTACTATACTTGCAGAACAACACTATAAGACCTTTAAGGCAAGATTTCAGGGGTTTGCTGTAAACATTGAGGTGATAAACAGGTTTAAACCACCGTCTGAAAGGGCAAAGATACTAAAGAGGCTTTCAAGACATGAGATAGATGTAATCATTGGAACACATGCACTTTTAAGAAAGGAGATATCATTTGCTGATTTAGGTTTGTTGGTCATAGACGAAGAACATAAGTTTGGTGTTCAGCAAAAAGAGAGGCTTAAGGAGTTAAAAAAAGGAGTGGATGTAATTACACTTACTGCCACACCCATACCAAGAACGCTTCAGATGTCACTATCAGGTATTAGAGAGATGACCATGATAGAGACCCCTCCAGAAGACAGGATATCCGTTAAGACCTTTGTTGTAACATTCAATAAAACAGTCATCAAGGAGGCAATACAAAGGGAGATGTCAAGAGGAGGGCAGGTTTACTATGTGTATAATCGTATAAATATGTTGGACGATAAGGCGAGGGTCATTAAAGAGATAGTGCCTGATGCTCGGATAGGTGTTGCACACGGTGACATGAAGGATTCATCTCTTGAAAAGGTCATGTTGGATTTTTTAGAGGGCAATTTAGATATCCTTGTCTGCACAGCCATAATCGGCTCTGGATTAGACATCCCGACCGTAAACACAATTATAATAGACAGGGCTGACATGTTTGGCTTGGCAGACTTATATCAATTAAGAGGCAGGGTAGGGCGTAGTAACATCCAATCATATGCATATTTGCTTGTTCCAGAAGGAGAAAGACTTGGTGAGGATGCTATCAAAAGGCTACAGGCAATACAGGAGATGACATATTTGGGTGCTGGATTTAAGATTGCACTAAAAGACCTTGAGATTAGAGGGGCTGGAAACATACTTGGCAAAGAGCAGTCAGGACACATCCATCGCGTAGGTTTTGATATATATATGGAACTTCTTGAAGAGGCAGTCGCAAACCTTAAAGGTCAAAAACCACAAAAGAGGATTGAGGTAGATATCAATCTGAATCTCACTGCACTAATACCAGAGTCTTATATACCTGATGTAACGATAAGGTTGAGTATCTATAGGAGGTTAGCAGATTGCTATAGTGTTGATGCAATATCTGACTTAACTGATGAACTAATAGATAGATTTGGGGAGATCCCACAAGAGACACTAAATCTGCTGTGCATCTTGAGGTTGAAATGTCTTTGCAGAGACCTACACATTAGAAAGATAGTTGAAGACACTGATAGTTATTGTTTGTATGTAACTTTAGAATTACAAAAGGATAATGATATATTACCTGACTATCATTTGATTTTGATTGAGGTATTAAACAAGATTATCAGGAAAAACAGATTATTGACATTTTTTTCTGACGGATTTAGGGTAAAAAAGAGAGATTTTGGTATTAATCAATTAGAAGATTTGCTTATAGACATTAAAAAGGAGGTTATAAGGAGGTTTCAATGAAGAGGATCAGAGATATGTCATTTGTTTTATTATTGGCTACATTGCTTATTTCCTGTGCAGGTCAACCTACACGACCTGCCGAAGATATGCAAAAAGAGGCTGAATACTACTACAAGATGGGCATATCAAGTCTTAACGAAGGTAATCTAAAGATGGCATATGTGCAGCTACACAAATCCTATGAATTAGACCCAAACAATGTTGACACACTAAATAGTCTTGGCATTGTTTTTATGAGACTCGGTGAAGATGAAAAGGCAATGCAGTATTTCAAGAGGGTTGTGGCATTAGATGGCAGATATTCGGAGGCGTATAACAATATAGGTGTATTACACTCAAAAGACGGTAGATACAAAGAGGCAATTGATGCCTTTAATCAGGCTCTTTCAAATCCTCTTTATAAATTCCCAGAACGAGGATACTACAATTTGGGAAATGCTTACTACAGAATTGGACAGTATGACAACGCTATTAAGTCTTTTCAAACCTCAATACGCTTGGTTCCAACATTTTCATTGCCATATTATGGGCTTTCTCTAACATTTAACAAGAAGGGTAATTATGGGGCTGCATCATCTACACTTATGCAGGCTATTGCTTTAGATGAAAGATACAAAGGCGATGTTGAAAGGTTTAGGCAGGAACTTAAATCCCGTGTAACTTCAAAAACGGCTGATGAGGATGTTGTTGACTACTTGGAGATACTAAACTACTGATTATTGAAGGCGGCGAGCGGATTCGAACCGCTGAATAAAGGTTTTGCAGACCTCTCCCTTACCTCTTGGGTACGCCGCCAAAACAGTATATTTAATCACAATCTACATAATGTTTTCAAGAACTATCAAATAAGTGCAACATCTCAATCCAAAGAACAGACTGATTTAATGACAATATTATTAGATTTTAGTAGAACAAAAATATCAATTAAGTTTAAGATACATTAAAAAAACTTGGAGGAGTTTATGACAAGGTTTGTAATATTATTGATTGGAGTCTGTTTGTTTCTTGTTTCGTGTGCAGGATTCTTTGGAAGGCCTGCAGAGAGGGTTGTATTTGCTGTGGAGTCTGTCGATGTGGATTCTGATATTATCACTGAAGGTGCAGGAATGCTTGGCACTATCCTTGATATACTCACTGGTAAACCCTCTCAAAGAAAAACCGATATGCCTTTGACAATAACCATGAGGGTTAGAAATACCAACGATTTTGCTATTGATATAACAAGAATAACCTATGATTTAAGGGTAAATGACTACGATTTTGGCAGAGGAGAACATCTGTTACCAAAAGGGACATTGAGGATTGAGCCTGATTATGAACGAATAGTTAGACTACCCATAAATGTGCCTTATACAAAAGTGATGGAGAGGGTGATAAAAGGGCTTTATAAAGAGGAGGTTACTGTGTTTGTTAGGGGTGAGGCTACTGCTCAATACAAAGGTGGAGATTTTGTATCCCCGTTCACTGCTGAAAAATCAAAGGTCAGATTGTTTAGATAGGTAAAATATGAACACAAATATAACCACTTTAATTGGAAATACACCACTTGTAAGGATTAACAGGTTAGTTCCTCAAGATTGTGCAAGTATCTATGCAAAACTTGAAGGCAACAATCCGGGTGGTTCTGTAAAAGACAGGATAGCAAGGCAGATGATAGAAACTGCTGAACAACAAGGCTCGCTCAAACCGGGTGGTACAATTATTGAGCCTACAAGCGGAAATACTGGTATTGGGCTTGCCATGATTTGTGCATACAAAGGATATCGGATAATACTAACTATGCCTGAAAGTATGTCTATTGAACGGAGGCAGGTCTTAAGAGCTTACGGTGCGCAGATAGTCCTTACACCTGCAGAAAAGGGTATGAAAGGGGCTGTTGAGAAGGCTGAAGAGATAAAGCAAGAAAATCCAGATTTCTACATGCCTCAGCAGTTTTCAAACCCTGCTAATCCACTTGCACATAGATTATACACTGCTAATGAAATAATTGATGATTTAGGTTTCGTGCCTGATGCGTTTGTTACTGGTGTTGGCACAGGCGGGACAATTACAGGGGTTGGAGAGGTATTTAAATCTAAGAGACCTGATGCACTCATTGTAGCTGTTGAACCATCGGCATCACCTGTGCTTTCAGGTGGTAGCCCCGGTAAACACAAGATAGCAGGTATTGGTGCTGGGTTTATCCCGCCTATTTTAAACCGAGGGGTTATTGACGAGATCATATGTGTGTCAGATGATGATGCTATTGATACTGTTAAAGAATTAGCTTTGAAGGAGGGATTATTTGTGGGTATATCATCAGGTGCAGCCTTTTTTGCATCTCTGCTAATTGCAAAGAGACTTGGCAAGAATAAAACAATTGTTACGGTTTTCCCTGACAGAGGTGATAAATACTTAAGCACAGGTATCTTCTTGGCATAAAGAACTAAATCAGGGATAAAGGTTAGGGATAAGGGCAGGTCATAGACCTGCCCTTTTGGTTATAAGTGTCTTTGAGGTTGTTCAGTAACCTCATAGAAGAAGTGTTTGTATGGCTGAATCTCACGACCAAAACACACACCTAATGCCTCATATATTGCCACCTCACTTAAATCAACCTCTCTTCTTTTGATTGCCTCTGTTGTTGGCATGTAAGAAACCTTTGCCCCATTTACACTAACAACAGTATTGCCAGATTTCCCCTCAAGCAACATCAACACTGCTGCAGCACCAGCACTGTAACCAAAGTTTACATCAAACGCAGAGGATGATCCGCATCTGACAAGATGACCGGGGGTTACTTCTCTTACCTCAGGCACTTCATAAACACCCGGTGCAAACATACCGGTTCTTTTCATAAAGTCAGTAACCTCTGGATCATTTTTGAGCCTTTTTTCAAGTTGCTGACGGACATACTTGCCAGCACCTGCAAGTTTTTTATGTCCAAACGCATCTACACCTGCGGATTCATCATAAAGTAATTCACCTGATGCTGTTTTTAGCCCTTCTGCAACGACTATTATATAAGTTCCAGCCTTTACATCACTTCTTTCAATCCTATTGAAGTATGTAACCTTCATATGTTTGTAAACAACATCAAAATCTACTGGTATTTCAGGAATGAGTATGCAGTCTGCCTCTGCACCAACACCACCCCTAAAGGCAGTATGTCCTACATATCTTCCGAAGACCTCAATCACAAGAATCCTGTTGTGGCTTAGACCGGTGGTTTTTAGATCCCTTGTAAACAGTGCGATCCTATTTATAGCAGAATCAGCCCCTACACTATATGGTTGTAAGTCTAAATCCATCGTCTTTGGGACATGAACACACTGTATCCCTTGTGATGATAGATCCACAACAACACTTCCCGTATCATCTCCACCACTGATGACAAGTGCATCAATACCAAACTTTTTAAGCCCCTCCTTAATCCTCTCATACCTGTTTGGGTCTTTTATCTTGCTTATCTTTACCCTTGAGTGTCCTGCCTCTGAGCCAGCCAAAGATGCCTCAATCTTACTTACCCTTTCAGCATTGAGAATAGTAACAGAATCTAAATCAACAAGATTATATAGACCTGCATAACCGTTTGGAATAACAACAGACTCAATACCAAGTGAATATGCAAATCTGGCAACCCCTTTGATAACTGCATTTAACCCACCGCAGTCACCACCACTTGTGATGATACCTATCTTTTTGATTTGTGCCATATTAAATCCCTCCTAAATTTTATTTTTCATAATTTAACATTTATGCTATTATATCAAAAAAATCGTAAAAAAAATCTCTATTTGGAGGGTAGAAATGTATTGTAAAACATTTTTTGGCTTGATGCTTATACTAACCTTGATTTTAGGATGCACTCAGCAAAAGACTGAAACGGTTATACAAGGCAGGGTTTTAGATTATGACGCAAAGACCCAGACAGTAAATGTTATCAAGGATAAAAACACAGATGTTATAAGGCCTGATTACAATACATTACCTCCAGAACAGTTTCAGATACCATCCTCACTTATACCTAAAGGCTTTGAACCTTTAGATGGCTATCGGATTAAACTTGACATAGAAAACAAAAAGATTACCATCTTTAACCCCGACACAAAGAGTTTTGATGTAATTGATATAGTCATTGTTGATAAAAAGATGAATGTTCAAAGAGACGATGATATGGTATACGACAAAAATAAGCAGGAAATGAGGGCATTCCCGATTATTGACAAAAACAAAGAAACCATCACCTTATATTCCGTGCGTCAAAAGATATATACAACATTTAAGGTGGATAAAAAATACCTTGACTTACCACCAAAGGCATGGCGTGCTGGGGATGACATAAAAATATCTTACACAGGCGATAAGAAGATTATCAAATACACAAACATAACAAAAAGTGACTTGCTTCACTTTAAGAGCCAAAAATAAAGACAAAAGAGGAGGTAAAGGTATGGGAAAGATATTGAGGATTAACATGGGGTCGGAAGGTGGTCCAACCATTGTTGAAGAGCCATTAGGAAATTACGCTGGATTAGGCGGCAGGGGTTTGACATCTGCTATTGTATCAAAAGAGGTTCCACCACAATGTCATCCACTTAGTGCAGAAAACAAATTGGTTATAGCACCGGGACTTTTAAGTGGGACTGCTGGTGCAATGTCAGGCAGGTTATCTGTTGGTTGCAAAAGTCCTCTAACAGGCACTATTAAGGAGGCAAATTCTGGTGGTCAACCCTCACAAGTACTTGCAAGACTGGGCTATGCTGCCATTGTGCTTGAAGGCAAACCAAAAACTGATGACCTTTATAAAGTAATCATTAAAAATGACGGTGTAAAGATCGAAAAGGACAACTCCCTCAAGATGCTCCCAAACTACGATTTAGTAGAAAGGATGAAATCTCAATATGGAGATAAGATTGCCTGCATCTCAATAGGACCTGCTGGTGAGATGAGGCTTGCTGCAGCATCTGTTGCTTGCACTGATACAGAACTAAGGCCAACAAGACACGCTGGTAGAGGTGGTGTGGGGGCAGTGATGGGTTCAAAACAGGTAAAGGTCATTGTCCTTGATGATACTGGCACAAAGGTAAGACAACCAAAAGACCCGGAGAAATTTAAAGATGCAAATAAAAGATTCGTTGAAGGGCTACAAAAACATCCTGTAACAGGACAGGGACTGCCTGCTTACGGAACGAATGTCTTAACAAACATAATCAATGAGGCTGGGGCATATCCTACATATAATTTTAAACAGGGGAATTTTGCTGGTGCCTCAAAGATTAGCGGTGAAACCCTTGCAGAATTAGAGGTTAAAAGGGGTGGCGTTGCCACACATGGTTGTCATCGTGGGTGCGTAATACGATGCTCTGGCATATTTCATGACAAAGACGGTAAATATCTAACCAAACAGCCAGAATATGAAACTGTATGGGCACACGGAGGCAATTGCGGGATTGATGATTTAGATGCCATAGCTATGATTGACTTTTGGGACGATAACTACGGACTTGATACCATAGAAATGGGTGCTACAATAGCGGTGGCTATGGAGGCAGGGCTTGCTAAATTTGGTGATGCAAATGCAGCAATACAATTAATTCATGAGGTTGGAAAGGGGACATACTTAGGAAAGATATTGGGTAGCGGAGCAGCTGTGACAGCTAAGGTCTTTGGCATTGAAAGAGCCCCTGTAGTCAAGGGACAATCTATGCCAGCCTATGACCCAAGGGCAGTGCAAGGTATCGGTGTAACCTATGCTACAAGCACAATGGGTGCTGACCATACCGCTGGATATGCTATTGCATCAAATATCTTAAAGATTGGCGGTCATGTTGATCCCTTGTCACCCGAAGGTCAGATTGAACTCTCAAGAAATCTCCAAATAGCAACAGCTGCAATTGACTCTACAGGGATGTGTCTCTTTATTGCATTTGCATTATTAGACCAACCAGAAACCTTTCAGGCATTAATTGATATGTTAAATGCCTTCTACGGATTGAATCTCACTGCTGATAGCGTAACCGAATTAGGAAAGAGCATTCTCAAGATGGAAAGAGAGTTTAATATGAAGGCTGGTTTCACAAAAGAACATGACAGGCTGCCGAGATATTTCTATACAGAGCCCATTGCACCACATAATGTTGTTTTTAAGGTCAAAGATGAGGATTTAGATAAGGTTTTTAATTGGTAAGAGGTATCTTTGATTTTTGATTCTCTTTCATGGCAGGAGGGTGTTGAATTTAAGGTCAGGGTAGGGTGTAGTGTTAGGGATTTTTTAACCAAACACTTAGAGATACCTAATGATTTTATTGAAAACAGGATTGCCATCATATTTCTTGATGGCAGTCCTGTTGATGACATAGACAGGGCTATCATAAAAAATGGCTCGTGTATTGCAATGTCATCACAAATGCCCGGACTTGTAGGTGCAGCAATGACAAGGAAAGGACTTATCTCACCTCTCAGAACCTCTATTTCCTATGATGTGAAAAAAGAAGATACAAAAGAAGAAGTCGGTATCGTAAAGGTTAAGTTGTTCAATACACTTATCAAGGAATTAGGTCAGGTATTGCAATCAAAGGCAAATGCAAATTAAGGTAAAACTCTTTGCAACACTTCAAAAAGGTAGATTTGATGAAAAGATGTTTAATCTTGTGGATAATACGACCGTAAGAGATGTATTACATATTATCGGTGTTGATGAAAAAGATGCATCAATAATCTTCATAAATAATAGACATCAGACATTAGATACTGTTTTAAAGGATGGAGATATCCTTTCCATATTCCCATCTATAGGTGGTGGATAAGACATATATTTGGACTTTACTAAAAAAACACATCTTTATAAAATCCATTACTATAATTCTTGCATTGTTCTATTTTTTTGTTCTACAATACCGCCTAATTTTGATTTTTCTTTGTGTTTTATTACAAATGGTTAATTGTTGTATATCTTGAATTTTAAAAAGAGCAAGAAGTTTTTTAAATAAAGACTTATAGAAAGTTTTTTAGGATAGTTGGCTTTTTTTGAAATAATAAATCTTAAATAACATCAAACTTAGAGGGGGTAGTCATGAAAAGAATCATTATCGCAGTAATCCTATCAATCAGTTTGCTTTTTGCCGTAACCGCTTTTGCTGAAGAGATAGTCTTTGGTGCCGCTCTTTCTTTAACTGGAAAGTTGGCTAAAGAAGGGACTCTCGTCAAGAATGGTTATGAACTCTGGAAGGAAGCAGTTAACAAGAAGGGTGGAATAAAGGTCGGAGGTAAAAATTACACAGTAAAGATTATATATTACGATGATGAGAGTGACCCTAACAGAGGTGCAAAATTGGTGGAAAAACTGATCACTGTTGACAAGGTAAAACTCATACTTGGTCCTTACGGCAGTGAGTCTGTTTTTGCAACAAGTGCTATAACTGAAAAGTATGGTGCAATTATGGTTCAGGGTGGGGCAGCCGCTGATAAGTTATATACACGAAATTTCAAAAATCTATTTGGCATTTATACCGTCGCAACAGAGTATATGGATGATATTATTGAACTCACTAAAGGCAAATCACCAAAGTCTGAAACAGTGGCAATAGTATATTCAAATGACCTATTTTCTACAGAGGTAGCAAAAGGGGCTAAAAGGTCTGCAGAGAAAAACGGTCTGAAGGTGGTCTTTTATCAGGATTATCCAAAGGGGACACAGGACCTATCAACAGTAATAGTGCAAATAAAAGGCAAAAACCCCGACATCATTCTTGGGTGTGGACACTTTCAAGATACAATAGTTATGGTCAAACAACTCAAGGACTACAAGGTTAATCCTAAAGTGCTTGGTTTTTCTGTTGGACCAACCCTTCCTGATTTTGTAAATTCCCTAAAGGGTGATGCTGAAAACATCTTTGGGTCAGCCCAGTGGACAATGACGCTTAAGTACAAAGACCCTGTCTTTGGCAGCAATCAGGAATTTGTCAAGGCTTACAAGGCAAAGTATAAGGAAGACCCTAACTATCATTCTGCAGGTGGAACCGCTGCAGCAGTTATATTCCAAAGGGCTATTGAAAAGGCCGGCTCTATTGATGATATAGCAAAGATAAGGGCTGCCCTTTCATCTTTTAACGAAGAGACTCTATACGGGAAGATTAAATTTGATTCTACCGGCAAGGTCACGGGAAAAGGTATGGCTGTAGTGCAGATAATTGGAGGGACACAGAAGACTGTTTTCCCTGATTATGTTGCAGAAACTAAGCCAATATATCCAAAGCCACAATGGAAATAATATGGTACTTTTACAGGTAATAATAAACGGTCTGCTACTTGGTGGCTTCTATGCCCTTATAGGAATTGGCTTTTCTCTTGTTTGGGGTGTGACAAATATCATTAATCTTGCCCATGGCGCTATAGCCCTGCTTGGCGCCTATCTTACATACTATCTATTTGTATCTATACAGTTAGACCCTTTTTTGAGCATACCATTGAGTTTTGTGTCTATTTTCCTATTTGGGTATATGTTACAGCGTTTTGTAATGAATCTGGTAGTAAAGGCACAGATATTTATACTCCTGATACTTACTTTTGGACTTGAGATATTTCTGGTGAACTTTATGACAACATTCTTTTCAGCAGACTTCAGGTCTGTGACCCCTTCATATGCTGGGGAAAGCCTTGTAATTGGGGAAATTGTCATCCCATATATAAGGCTTGCAGTCTTTTTTGTCTGTGTTATATTTGCTATTGCTATGGGGCTCTTTCTTGATAAAACATGGACAGGTAAGGCAATTAAGGCCACATCGCTTGATATAGAAGCAGCCATGATGAGCGGTATAAACCCTGCCAAGATATATGCCATAACCTTTGGATTGGGCTCTGCGATTGCCGGGGTATCAGGCACGCTCCTTACCCTCACACAAGCGTTTTCTCCAAGCATTGCTGGTGGGTTAACCCTGAGGGCATTTATCGTCAGCATCCTTGGGGGTTTGGGACGCATTGAAGGTGCTCTACTAGGAGGACTTATACTCGGTGTGGTTGAAACATTGAGCTCCTATCTAATAGGCGAAAGTTACAAGAATGCAATTGCTTTTGGATTAATGGTGCTCGTATTAGTTTTAAAACCTTCGGGACTCATGGGCAGGAAGTATTATGCGGAGGTGAAACATTGAAGGATAAAAAAATCATATTATTCTTTTTATTCCTCGCAGTGCTTATATTCCTTCCGTATATTGTATCGGGTTATTGGTTAAGGGTGCTCACCCAGACATTCCTGTTTGCCTCTATTGCAACAGGTAGCAATATAATAATCGGGTTTACAGGCTATCCCGCCTTTGGAAATATTGCATTCTTTGGAGTGGGTGCTTATGTAACAGGAGTAATGACTACTACATACAATGTGCCATTTTTAGTGACATTGCCGTTTTGTGCCCTTTCAGGGTTTGTGTTAGCAGGAATTTTGGGTATCCCGATACTTCGGCTTAAAGGGCATTACTTTGCCATTGCAACTGTTGGAATTATGGAGACTATCAAAGAGATAGTTGACAATATGGTAGAGACAACAGGTGGCGGCATGGGTCTTACACTACCTATTATGGTTGGAGAACCAGAGTTTATATATAAGTATTTTTATTATGTGATGATGCTTTGTATGTTGCTATCCGTTCTTATTTGCTATATTATCTCACGGATCAAGATAGGATACGCACTTCGTGCGATAAGGGTTGACGAAGATGCAGCAAGCGTAATGGGTATCAATACACCTCTATACAAGACACTTGCCTGGGCAGTCAGCGCTGCCCTTGTTGGGATTGCTGGTGGCATATACGCCTATTGGCTAAGTTACATAGACCCTCACACTGTGTTTGGAGGCACATACCCTGTGAAGATGTTTGCCATGATACTTCTTGGAGGTGCTACTACTGTTACTGGTCCTCTTATAGGTGCATTTATCCTTGAGATAATCTCCGAATTAGTCTGGAGTAAGTTTATTGCTATACACGGTATGGTATTGGGTTTGCTTATAATCTGCATAATATTATTTATACCAAAAGGCATCTTTGAGACCTTTAAGGGAGGCTTTTCTTTTAGAAAGCTTCTCAATAATCTCAGAGAAAACAGTCTATAAAGGAATAATACCATGGTGCTACTTGAAGCAAAGAATGTCGCTAAGAGTTACGGTGGTCTTAAGGTACTGACTGATTTAAATTTTCATGTAAACAGTGGAGAGATAGTAGGCGTGATAGGTCCTAATGGAGCAGGTAAAACCACCTTTATGAACCTTGTATCCTGCCTCTCACCTATTACCTCTGGCACTATTACTTACAAAGGCATAAGGCTAAATGACAAAAAACCCCATGAAATAGCAAAATTAGGCATTGCACGCACATTTCAGGTAGTAAAACCCTTTGGTGGTCTGTCAGTGCTTGAAAATGTTATGGTAGGTGCTTTTTATGGCAAGAGAAACCTAAAGAGCAAGGCAGAGGCAAGAGATGCTGCTGAGGAGGCTATTAGTATTGTAGGGCTATTAGATGTAAAAGACAAGGATCCAAGAATATTGCCACTTGCAAAACGAAAGAAACTTGAGGTCGCAAGGGCTCTTGCAATGAAGCCCGATTTACTCCTGCTTGATGAGGTCATGGCAGGACTAAGCATGAAGGAGCTTGAGGACATTACAGAAGAGATACTAAAACTTAAACAAAAGGGTATCACTATGCTGGTCATTGAACATGTTATGAAGGCAATTATGAAGATTTCAGATAGGATACTGGTATTACATTTAGGACAAAAGATATTTGAAGGGACTCCAAAAGAGGTGGTTGAGGAGCCTGCTGTGATACAAGCATATCTTGGTGCTAAATTTGCGGAGAAGGGGAAATAGATGGCTCTACTTGATATAAAAGAATTAAGCACAGGCTATGGAGATTTACAGATACTTAGAAATATAAATATTGAGATAGAAAAGGGAGAGATTGTAGCACTTTTAGGGTCAAATGGTGCTGGCAAGACTACACTTATGAGGACTATTGTTGGGCTCAATAGGATATGGAAAGGCGATGTCTTTATGGACGGACAAAGGCTTACAAATGCGTCATCAACCAAGATAGTCTCATCAGGTGTGAGTATAGTCCCAGAGGGTAGGAGACTCTTTGCAGGAATGACAGTTACAGAAAACCTTGAAATGGGTGCATACTGTAATAGAAAAAATATTAAGGAAAAGATAGAAAGGATTTTTGATTTTATGCCAAGGCTTAGAGAGAGAAAGAACCATCTTGCAGGAGATCTCTCTGGAGGCGAGCAGCAGATGTGTGCCATTGGCAGGGCTCTTATGAATGAACCCAAGATACTTCTTATTGATGAGTTTTCACTCGGACTTGCACCTACTATAGTTGATAGCCTTGTAGAGATAGTCCATAGGATAAATCAGGAGGGTGTAAGCGTATTCATAGTTGAGCAAGATGTACAATTAGTCCTTGATATGTCAGTTAGGGCGTATGTAATGGAGATTGGGGAGATAACCTTATCAGGTGCATCAAAAGATTTGATGAATGATCCTAAAGTAAAAGAGGCGTATTTAGGGATGTAAATAAAAAAAACGAGGTGAGAGATGCCAATAACTATTGCAGTTAGAGATGTAAAAGACGACAATGTTATCTATGTAAATGAAAATACAACCATTTTTGATGCTCTTACTATTATGGTTGAAAAGAATGTGTGGTCAGTGGTAGTAACAAGGGATGACTTCCCATTCGGTATTGTAACAGAAAGAGACATGCTTAGAAGGGCAATATCAAAAGGATATGACATAAACAAGATGAAGGTAAAAGAGATTGCCTCCTCTCCCCTAATCACAATTGATCCAGGGGCACCTATTGGTGAGGCATTAAACATGATGGCTGTTAAGGGGATAAGACGCATTTATCTTATAGAAAATGGCAAGATTATAGGCAGGGTAACACAAACAGAGATACTAAAAAACATGCTCAATGTAATGAAGACCCTTGCATCTCTTCCTCGTAAATTATAGGTAATATTTAATGATTGATGACAAAGATGACAATTTAATCGACGATTGGCTTGCAAATGCATATGAAGGCATGTCGAGGAGGCAGTTTTTAGCCAAAATGACTGCCACCGGCGTAGGGCTTTATGGATTTGCAGCAGCTGCTGGTGCTATTGCTGGAGAGATAATTAGCACTGATACGACGAATCTTATAGTAAATAATCGCACACTACCTACATCAGATATATCATTTCCTATCTATGAGGCTTACCCTAATACTAATGCCCCTTTTCCAGCAATAATAGTCTTACCTGAGATATTTGGTATGCACGAGCACATCAAGGATGTTTGCAGAAGGTTTGCAAAGGAAGGTTTTTTTGCAGTTACATTTGAACCCTACATAAGAGAAGGAGGGGTGCAACATTTATCAGATATTACATCTGTTCGTAAGATAGCTGATGCAGTTCCTGATGCAAGGGTAATGGCGGATATAGATAGATTATTTGACTATTGTAAGAGCAATAGTGTTGTTAAATCTGAAAGCATCGGTATGACAGGGTTTTGTCGTGGTGGCATGTACACACTTTTGTATTGTTCGCAAAATACCAATATAAAGGCTGCTGTCTCATGGTATGGCCAGATACGACCTAAATTGATTCCCGGAATAAGGAGTTATGGACCAATTGATGTTGCCTCAAAGATAAAGGCTCCTGTGCTTGGTCTTTACGGAGAAGATGACTTAGGAATCCCTGTATCAGATGTGCGAGATATGGAAAAGGCTATGAAAGAAGCAGGCAAAATAGCTGAATTTGTCATTTATCCAAAGGCACCTCATGCCTTTTTTGCCGACTATCGTCCGAGTTATCGCAGTGAACCAGCAAAGGATGCATGGAAACGCTGTATAAGTTGGTTCAGAAAATATATATGACATAATTATGCAACCTGATTTTCTACTATATCTCTTTAAAAAGGTTTTATCAAAACCCTAAATGAAGAGAAAACCTTTCATCCTTAACAAAAGAGTAGTAATAACCGTTTAAAATCTTTGAAGAAACAAGATAAAATGCGTATTCATAAGTGTATATATCTATACTTCTTTTTGTTAGTTTGGATGTGAATGTTTTCTTATTTTGTAGGTCTTTGTTTATTGCTGTTTCAACACTGAATCTTACCCTACCGTTGTCTTCATACGCTGATAAAGACAAAGTATTATTGATAGGTGTTAATGATGATATGAGCTCAATTATACGAAACAAGGTGGCAAGCACTATAGGACTTGTTTCTTTTTTTATAATTAGTAAACTATCTGGAAGGTCAACACTTATATTGGTGTCAGATAATTGGTTAAGTTTATCAATAAAATTAGTCAGCGAATCGTTTAAATTATCGTCCTCTTGGGCATAGTTAATATTTAAGTATTGCATCTCTAAAAATGTAGAATTGATGAATTGCCACATGAAAATATCATCAATTACATCCATCTTTGCCCTTAAAATCTTTACATTTTCCTCAAGGTTTATTTTTTGATTTAGCAGGTTATAGAATATTCGTATCCTCTCTGTAATATCCCTTGATACATATAGTAGGCATTCCTTATCATCCATTACTATCCTCTCAGCTGAGACCAAAACTGTGATGATATCTCCTGATTTGGTTTTAATCTTAATCTCTCTATTTGATAATTTCCCCGTTTTCATTATCTCTTCTATAACAGCCTCACGGTCGTAAGGATTTGCCCAAAGATTGAGTTCTTTAGCAGTTTTGCCAATAACCTCCTCTCTTGAATAACCAAATATCTTCTCAAAAGCCTTATTTACATCAATAAACAGATTGTCATCAATACTGATTATGGATATTGCATCGGGACTTGAATGAAATGCCTTTGAGAATTTTTCTTCAGACATCTTTAAGGTCTCATAAGCCCTTTTTATATCTGTGATGTCCTGTATTAAGCCATCGTATGTCTTTAACCTACCTTGTTCATCGTATTGGCATACAGGCGTGTTTCTTACCCACCTAATAACACCATCCTTTCTGATTATCCTATGCTCAATAGGTTTGACCTCTTTACCCGAAAGTATCTTTGCGACATGGTCAAGGACACTTGCCCTGTCTTCAGGATAAACCATATTTATCCACAGATATGAGTTTTCATAGAATTCTTTTGGGGTATAACCAGTAATAGCATAGCAGGCTGGACCATGAACCGTCTCAACGGGATTTCCATCAACTATATGGACACTAAAGATGTAATCAGAAACAGCAGAGGTTATATTCAGGTATCTTTCTTCTGTTGATCTTGCAAGTTGCTCAAGAGTCCTGTATTTTGATTCCCATTCAGAGATGACCTGTTTTAGATAAGAATTTTCTAAAAGCAATTGTTCTTTAGTCTTTTCTGTGTCAAACATCTTGTTTCACCATCATTGTAATTTATTTAACACACCAACAATCTCATTGTAATTATAAAATATAGCATCTGCAGTATATCCATTGTAAAACGGTGATTCGTTTCTAAATAAAATACACCTCATACCACTTTGTTTTGCACCTACGAGGTCTCTTTGTGCGTTGTCTCCAATATAGACTGCTTCGTCAGGTTTTATATCCAATTTTTTTAGCATCGTTTTAAATAGTCTCTTGTCTGGTTTTTTGTAACCATATCGTGAAGAAAGAACCCTTTTCTTGAAAAACCTATCAAGGTTTACAATCTCTAATTCAGGTTCTGTAAAAACCCATTGTGCATCTGATATGAGACCTAACAAGTATCTTGATTGAAGATATGAAAGGGTTTCAACTACTTCTGGAAAAAGTTGAAAATGCCTTATTGTGAGGGATCTAAAAAGCATGCATATATCACTGACGCATTGTTCGTTGTATATCCTTCTGCCATATCTATGCATTATTTGTGAGAAGATATCAAACACATTTACCTCTGGATGTGGTTCGTCTGAATTATTAAGACTTTTATTAATCCCTTCAAAATACTGATTTTTTAAGTCCTCCGACTCAATGTTTATACCATGATAAGAAAGATATCTTGATAATATCCAATAAGTGCTGCTATCCTTTTCGTCAGTTCTTATATCTATAAGCGTTCCGTATAAATCAAAAATTATTGCATTTATCACAACCTTATCCCTCCCTTTAAGCATTCTAATGCCTCATTGACGAGTCTCTTCCTGTAATTCCAGTCAAGATATTTATTTCTTGCTATTCTTAGTTCTGCTAACGCCATGTAAAAGGGTATCCTTTTCGTTAATGATGAAAAATCTATGTGTTTGTCATCCCTTGCCTTGACATATTGCTTTAAAAAATGTCTTATAAATGGTTCAGCCCTTAATCCATCACCAATACGCCACATGTAACAATGTTTTATTTCACCACACATCAAACCTATGTCATATGCGGGATCTCCAAAACGCATCCTTTCAAGATCAATAACCGTGATGCAATCATCCCCTGAATAAATAAAATTTGTAGGTGTTGCATCACCATGTATTATGCAATTTGGATAATGATTCAAGATACCTTTTGAAATCCATTCGTCTATTAGGTGGCGAATATCATTGGCATTTTGATAATTTAAAACATCATTTTCAAATAAATAATCAACAAGCCTATACATGTAATCAGTGTTGTAATATACATCATAACCTTCATATGTCATAGTTCTCTTGTGTATTTCTGAAAACAAACCTGCAAGCAGTGTGAGTTTTGATTTAAGAAGACTGTCCTCGAATTTAAAGACAGATTTCTTAAAAAAATAGTCAAGGTCTCTACCATCAATGTATTCCTCAACAACAGAAAGCCCTATAGAGTCTTCCTTTGTAAGAGGTCTTACAACTAAATAAGGAGGTGATGTAAAGCCAAAAGTTCTCAGTTTTAATAAGTTATCAAACTCGTTTCTTAAACGGTTTAATCTATCTTGCCTTTGGTCATTAATGTCAAAGAACTTACAGACAATAGCTGTGTTTGTTTGTTCTTCTAAATACATATAGACTTGTCGATAACTTATCTGATATACCCTGAAGGTAGGATTAGAAACATCATAAAAAATCCTTTCAACGAGTATTGAATAGAGGGGGTCTTGTATATGTAAATAGCCCACAAATCTTTTAGGCATCCGTTATTTTATCACAACAAAAGATACTTCTGATAGATTTTATGATTAGTTTTTGACTATAGAATGTTTTTTATGATATTTTAATTGGTCTTGGGGAGTCGTCCAACGGCAGGACGGCAGACTCTGGATCTGCTTATAGGGGTTCGAATCCTCTCTCCCCAGTATGTTAATTGTATCATTTCTGCTCCCATCGTCTAGGGGACTAGGACGTAGCCCTCTCAAGGCTAAAACACGGGTTCGAATCCCGTTGGGAGCGTTGTATTTAAGTTTTGTTTGATAATAACGAAAAAAAATTATAATCCTTATTCCAACAAAAAGGAGGTGAATAAAAGGAAAGGGAGCAATGATGGTTTTGACCATCATTTTTTAACGAAAACCTCAAAAAACAACTGACAAGAATTGTCAGTCAAAAAACCCAGAATAGGAGGATAAAATGGCAGTTCAAGACATTTCCTTAACAGCCTCAATGAGGCAAAACCTTTTAAATCTACAGGATACCACAAAACTATTAAGCAGGACACAAGACAGATTAGCATCAGGTAAAAAGGTTAACACCGCACTTGATGACCCCGTAAATTTCTTCGCAGCACAGGGATATATGCAAAGGGCTGGTGACCTTTCTGCTCGTAAAGACGGTATGATGGAAGGTATTCAGATAGTCAAAGCAGCCGATGTGGGTATTACAGCGATGTCATCCCTTATTGAACAAGCAAAGGCTATTGCGACATCTGCACTATCAACCACAGACACAAATGCAAGGGCAGCCTATGCAACCCAGTATAACCAATTGATGAGCCAGATTACATCAGTTGCAAGGGATTCACATTACAAAGGGACTAATCTCTTAAATAACAATACACTTACTGTTAAGTTTAATGAAGACGGTAGCGCAAATCTCCAAGTAAAAGGCTTTATAGCAACCACAATTCAAAATCTGACACTTGGCTTTGTGGGTGATACCTTAGCAGGTGGATCAATCATCACATGGGGAACTACAAATGATGCTGGTATAAATACTGTCTTAGATTCAATAAACACTGCTATTGAGTATCTAAGGACAAAGTCAAAAGACTTAGCAACAAACCTCAACATCATCACAACAAGACAAGACTTCACACAGAACATGATAAACACTCTAAAGGCTGGTGCAGATAATCTCACACTTGCAGATATGAACGAAGAAGGTGCAAACATGCTGATGTTACAGACAAGGCAGTCTCTTGGTATCACATCATTAAGCCTTGCATCACAGGCAGCTCAGGCAGTCTTGAGATTGTTTTAATTCTAAAGAGTAGGCTATACAAAAGGG
>JAOAGP010000076.1 GCA_026415695.1 Thermodesulfovibrionales bacterium
ATCCTTGATATGATAATGCCAAAGATGAAAGGAGACGAGGTCTTCTTTGCCTTAAAAGAGATTAATCCTAAAGTAAAGGTCATTATCTGCTCTGGTTTTACACACGAACAGTCAGCAAGTGTAGATAGTTTGTTGAAGGCTGGTGCTTTGGGATTTATTCAAAAACCTTTTACCATATCTACCCTTTCATCCTACATCTCAAAGGCAACTACCAATGATAGTTGAGTTCTTGACTTACCTCGTCGTTATCTTTGGTGTTTCTGCAGCAATCGTATATCTCCTCAATAGGCTCAGGATCCCTTCAATAGTGGGTTTTCTCATTGCTGGTGTCTTGTTAGGTCCGCATGGTTTAGAGATTATAAAGGATGTGCATACCGTTGAGGTTTTTGCTGAGATTGGTGTAATACTTTTGATGTTTACCATTGGTCTTGAACTCTCACTTCAGAACCTATCGCTTCTTAAGAGGGCAGTTTTTGGTGCGGGGACATTGCAGGTTGTCTTTACTATATTGGTATTTTCGCTGTTTAGTTATTTCCTTTTAGGGCAAAACATCAAAGAGGCAATCTTTGACGGATTTCTCGTCTCTTTGAGTAGTACTGCAATAGTCATGAAGCTACTTATGGAAAGGGCGGAGATGAACACCCCTCATGGAAGGAATACCATAGGAATACTTATCTTTCAAGACCTGTGTGTAGTTCCATTTATGCTTCTTATACCTATACTTGCTGGTCAAGGAACTGGTTTTAAGGATATTACATTTACAATACTCAAGGCATTAGCGTTTGTATCAATCGTGATATTTCTTGCTCGCTGGGGTGTCCCTCACATACTTCATGAGGTCGTAAAGAGTAAAAGCAGGGAGCTTTTTTTAATTACAACAATACTACTTTGCTTGGCTACTGCGTTACTATCCCAAAAACTCGGTTTATCACTGGCATTAGGTGCCTTTCTTGCGGGCATCGTCATTTCTGAATCAGAATATGCTGCTCAGGCAATCTCTGACATCATACCTTTTAAGGAAAGTTTCATGGGATTATTTTTCATATCTGTTGGGATGTTGTTAAACACATCATTTATGATACAAAACATCTCGTTTGTAGCAAGTCTGGTAGTGGTTATCCTGATTGTAAAGGTAATAGCGGCATCTGTTGCAACACATTTTGTGTGCGGAAGCATCAGACATTC
Organism: Thermodesulfovibrionales bacterium; assembly: GCA_026415695.1. Taxonomy (GTDB): domain Bacteria; phylum Nitrospirota; class Thermodesulfovibrionia; order Thermodesulfovibrionales; family Dissulfurispiraceae; genus DUZI01. The sequence goes on from JAOAGP010000076.1 coordinate 1,186, forward strand.
CATTCAGACAGGTTTTTATGTGGCTCAGATAGGTGAGTTTTCTTTTGTGCTTTCACAAGTGGGTAAGGACTTGGGCTTGATAAATGCCCAATACTATCAGGTTTTTCTCTGTGCATCAGTAGTTACAATGGTAGTCACTCCCTTTATGATTAACCTTGCAGGCAGGTCGTCTCAGTGGCTTTCATCTAAAAAACTAATCAAGCGGGTTGAAAGACTTCAAGAAAGACATGCTCATCAACCATTTGAACACAAGACCCAAAGGCATGTGATTATTGTAGGATTTGGTGTAAATGGCAGAAATTTGGCATCAGCACTAAAGACATCTGGTATCCCTTATGTGATACTTGAACTAAACCCAACCACCGTTAAGAAGATGAAAAGTGCTGGCGAGCCTATCTACTTTGGTGATAGCACAAGTCTTGAGGTGCTACACAAGGTGGGATTGATGACCGCTGATATGTTGGTGGTTGTTATTTCAGATGCTGCATCAACAAGAAAGACAGTCCAGATTGCTCGTAACGAGAGGAAGGATATTCACATACTCGTAAGGACAAGATTCGTTGCAGAGGTGGAAGAACTAATCAAATTGGGTGCAAATGAGGTTATACCAGAGGAGTTTGAGACATCGGTTGAGATATTTTCAAGGGTTTTGCATCACTATCACATACCTATCAATGTGATACACGAATACATTGATTCTGTAAGGAGCGATAACTACAAGGCATTAAGGACAACGGGATTGCCTCAAAAAGGGATTTTAGACAGACACAAATTTATAAGCGAACTCCTTACAGAGACATTCCTCATCAAAGGTGATTCCCATGTATGCGGATTTTCAATAAGGGATTTAAACATAAGGAAGGAAACAGGTGCTACTATCATCGCCATTAAGAGAGAAAACAAGATTATACAAAATCCTTCGCCAGAGGTAATACTTCAGGCAAATGATGTCTTGTTGTTGATTGGAACAAAGGAACAACTCCTAAAGGCAACCGACTATCTCCTGTCAGACCACATCATCGTAAGGCAGTATCATTGACAATAATGGCAAAGAAATTTATAATTCAAATGTCCTAATGTTTAAGAAGATAATAAACACAGCATTTATCTATGACGAGATATTTACCTGCCACGACACACCAGCATGGCATCCTGAATCGCCTATAAGGGTTGAGTATTTGGTTGATTTCCTCAAAAAAACAGAGGTGTGGCAATACTTGATACAACTCAAACCCCAAAGGGCTACTATTGATGAAATTGCTATGGTGCATACAATGGACTACATCAATCTGGTGATGAGTATTGAAAAGGGTTCTTTGGATTCCGAGACATTCATCTCACCACATACCTTTACAGCGTCTCTATATGCAATTGGGTCAATCAAAGAGGCGATTACACAGATTAAGGCAGGGAATATAAAAAGGGCTTTCTGCCCAGTTCGTCCTCCGGGACATCACGCTGAGGCAAACATTGGGATGGGATTTTGCATATTCAATAATGTTGCAGTGGGTGCAAGGATTGCTCAAAAAGAGGGGTTTAAAAAGGTCTTAATAGTTGACTTTGATGCACATCATGGCAACGGCACCCAACACATATTTGAAGAGGATGACACAGTTTTTTACTTTAGCACCCATCAATTCCCTTACTATCCTGATACCGGCAAGGAAACAGAAAGAGGTAGGGGAAAGGGTGAAGGTTATACCTACAATGTTACGATTCGCGTAGGCTCTGGTGACAAGGACTTTCTATATGTTTATCAAGATATCTTCCCTGATGTTGTAAGGAGATTTAATCCAGACTTGATCATCGTCTCAGCTGGTTATGACATACACTATATGGATCAACACTCTGATTTAAGGGTAACATGTGAAGGTGTAAGAGGCATGGTTCAAGGTATTTTAGGCTCAGCAGATGTCCCGTTCATATTCGTTCTTGAAGGAGGATACGATTATATTTCTTTGAGCAAATCGGTTAGAAACACGCTTGAAGAGATGCTGACATATTCTTTCATCTGCTGAAAATCAGTCAATCTTATGAACAGTCTTAAGAAGAGATTAATACTATCATTAATCCTTATAATTCTTACCCTCGTCTTTGGCACTGCTGGTTATATGATTGTAGAAAAATGGAACTTCCTTGATGCCTTTTACATGACCATTATCACTATTTCAAGCATTGGGTATAAAGAGGTGCATGACCTAACAGACGATGGCAGGATATTTTCAATAGTGCTCATAATCTTTGCCTTATCCTCTGTGGTGTATGCGATGCACAATGGGATAAAGATAATTATGGAGGGAGAATTACAGGAATTTTTAGGGAGGAAAAAGTTGGAAAAAAGGATTAGTGAACTCAAAGACCATTATGTTGTGTGTGGATATGGTAGGATGGGGAAGATAATCTGTCGTGAACTTAAGTCTAATGGATTTTCATTCGTGGTTATAGAGAAAAAACCAGTTAATCAGCCTGATGATATCTTGCTTTATGAGGGAGATGCCACAGATGATTCTGTTTTAAAGGCAGTTGGGGTTGAAAGGGCACGCGGTCTTATCTCGGTCTTACCTACAGATGCAGAAAACCTCTATGTAGTTTTAAGTGCAAGGGAGATGAACAGCAGGCTCTTAATAGTTGCTCGTTCGGGTGAGGAAGGAGCTGAACGAAAACTGATAAGGGCGGGGGCTGATAAGGTTGTATCTCCATATCACATCGGTGGATTGAGGATAGCACATACAATTATAAAACCAGCGGTAGTGGACTTCATTGAATTTGCTACAAAGACTGGAAACATTGACTTACAGATTGAAGAGATTAGTATCAATGAAAGATCACATCTTGTTGGCAAAAGACTTGATGAAAGTGGTATCGGTAGAGACCTAAATGTAATAATAGTGGCTATCAAAAAATCAGACGGCGATATGATGTTTAATCCCACATCAAAGACCGTCATTGAGGCAAATGATAAACTAATAGCACTGGGAGAGATACCAAAATTAAACATCCTTGAAAAGATGGCTTCAGGGGGATAGACATTTTGATTCATACCAAAAGGTTATTTTGAGTATCTTAAGATTAAGTATGGAAGTCAAATATGTGGTCAATTTTTACAAAAATATCTAAATAAATTTGGAGGCGTTATGTATTACAGCAGATTACTAATACCTACTCTAAGAGAAGTGCCATCGGAGGCAGAATCCATAAGCCATATACTTATGTTAAGGGCGGGCTATGTAAGACAACTTGCAGCAGGACTTTATATCTTTCTACCACTTGCGTGGCGTGTTATGAACAAGATAAACAGGATAATCAGAGAGGAGATGGATGCAATTGGTGCACAAGAACTCTCTATGCCTGTTTTACACCCTGCCGAGGTCTGGCAACAGACAGGAAGGTGGTTTGACATTGGTAGTGAGATGTTTAGATTAAAAGACAGGACTGATAGAGATATGTGTCTTGCAATGACACATGAGGAGATAATGACATGGCTTGCTTCAAAGGAGATACGCTCATATCGTGACCTGCCACAGATATGGTATCAGATACAGACAAAGATGAGGGATGAGGCAAGACCAAAGAGCGGGGTATTGAGGACAAGGGAATTTATCATGAAGGATAGTTACAGTTTTGACATAGATGATGAAGGACTTCAAAAGACCTATGACCTACATATTGAGGCCTACAATAGAATATTTAGCAGATGCGGATTGAGATTTTATATGGTGGAGTCTGATCCCGGGATGATGGGAGGTAATGTATCACACGAGTTTATGGCACCAAGTCCTGCAGGCGAGGATGAGATTGTAAGGTGTGAGGGCTGTGGTTATACAGCAAACATTGAGGTTGCAAGGTCAGAGCCTATAATTTATCCAGAATTACAATGTAGTTATGAAGAGGTATATACACCAAACCAAAGGACAGTAGCAGAGGTATCGCAATTCCTTCAGATTGAGCCTCATTATTTTATCAAGAGTCTACTTTATATATCAGACAAGAAGCCTGTTTTGGCATTGATAAGAGGCGACCAAGAACTAAATGAGAAGAAGTTAGCAAAGATCTTGGGCAATGTCGTAAGACCAGCACATAAAGAAGAGGTTTTATCAATACTCAATGTTGAGGCTGGTTTTATAGGACCCATGGGACACAGTGTAAGAATAATCGCAGATGAGGGTTTAAAAAGTGGGGTTTATGTTACAGGGGCTAACAAGTCTGAACATCATGTAAAAGGTATAGTGCCACAAAAGGACTTTGATGCAGAATACCATGATATTCATACTGCTAAGTCAGGGGATAGATGTGTCAAATGTGGTCACATACTAATATCAGAAAGGGTGATAGAGGTAGGAAACATCTTCAAATTAGGGACGAGATATTCTGAACCTCTTAATGCAAGGTATCTCAGTCAGGATGGGATTGAGAAACCGATTGTGATGGGTAGTTATGGTATAGGACCTGCGAGGATAGCTGCCTCTGCTATTGAACAGAATAACGACAAGGATGGTATCATCTGGCCTAAAAGTATAGCACCTTTTATGCTTCACATTATTCCTCTAAATCTCAAGGATGAAAAGACAAGGGAGGTTATGCAATCTGTTTATAATGGTCTAATTCAGAAGGGTTTTGAGGTCTTACTTGATGACAGGGATGAAAGACCGGGTGTAAAATTCAAAGATGCTGATTTGATTGGGATTCCATATCAACTGGTCATTGGTGAGAAGTCACTCAAATCAGGATATATTGAACTAAAAAGTAGACGCACCAAAGAGGTCACAAAGATTGGACTTGAAGA
>JAOAGP010000114.1 GCA_026415695.1 Thermodesulfovibrionales bacterium
TTAACCCAATAATGACAGTTGCGATAGTAAGTGAGAGGAGGTGAGGGGAAAAATGGTTTAAATAAGTTATTGTTAGATAATTAATTATAATCTTATTTTTTTGAAGTTAATTTTTTTTTGTTCGCAATAAACATTATTATTAATGTTGCTACACATCTTGTAGCGCCTTTGATTATAAGGCATGTATTTACAGAAGCCCATAGAAAGTAGATGAGTTGCATCAAGCATTTTGGTGCCACTTTATCTTCTTTCATGGGCATTGAGTTTTTTAAGAGAGAGTGTAAACCATGGATATCCCCATATGATAGGGAGTCCAATATTATTTGGTTCAATGGTAGCGTCATATTACATACTAACAAAAAGCGTAGTCTAAAAGGAGGCTATATAATTGAAGGTTAAAAACCACAAAGAAGGTATAAGGAGGCTTGAGGAATTTGTAACATCAATCAGATATGGTGAACCTCAAGCTTATAAAAACCTGATAATCTTTCCTCTCTATACAGACATAGTAGTAGCAGCAGAGAGTAGATACATGCTATTAGATGAGGCGATGAAGACAGGCAAGTTTCATATAAGAGAGGTATCAGAGGGTGGGTCAGTGCCAGAACTACATGTAATAAATGAATTAGACATAGAAGTCCTTCTCCTTGAAGGAGAGATACTAAAGGGGGCAAAACAGGACAGGACAGTAAACTCAACGATAATAGTAGGTAAAGGTAAAGATATCAACATGTCAGTTTCCTGTGTAGAGGCGGGAAGATGGAGATATGAGAGTAGAGAATTTGAAAGAAGTGATTTTATAGCAGAACCAGGACTTAGGAAAGAAAAGACGAGGTCTGTGAGTGAGAATATGATGTGTTTTATATTTGATAGATCAGATCAGGGTGGGGTGTGGGATTATATAGCGGATAAACAAGCAAGGATGAACCTATACACCCAAACCTCTTGTCTTTCTGAGTTATATGAATCAAGAAGGTCTCAACAAGAGGAATACGAAAAGAGATATACCTGTGATGAAACGCAGACAGGGATAGCAGTATTTATAAATGGGATATTATCAGGGTGTGACATCTTTGGAGTAAAGGGGTTGATGCAGAAGGTATTTAAGAAGATATTAAGTGGCTATATACTTGAGGGGATAGACAGGAGTTTTGAGGGAGAGAAAGAAGGAGAGGCAGATTATAATGTATTGAGAAATAAACTTGATACATTCTTTAAAGACATAGCGACGATGCCGAAGTTTGTGTATAAATCAAGGGGAGAGGGATACGACATCAGGTTTGACAAAGAAGACATAACAGGCTTTGCCCTTGAGCATGAAGGCAATATAGTCCAACTTGCAGGATTTTACTTTGATGATTCAGAGGGGCAAGGATATAGCAGTAGCAGTAGTAGGGCAGAAAGCATAAGGGATGAGACATATTATAGAAACAGAAGGAGAAGAAATATAAGGAGGAGGCAACAATAAATATGAAGACAATAATAATAACTGTAGGATTAATAATAGCAATGAGTAGTGTAGCAATAGCATGGACAGATGGATATAACAACAAGAGACCATACAAAGACAGTTGGGGGAATAGTTACAAATATCGGGATAATCTTTACAAAGACACGGACAGAGATGGAGTAATAAACAAATACGACTACAATGATAGAGACAGAAACATCCAGAATCCATACCAGAGAGAGTATGACTATGGTAGAGGTTCAAGGAGTAGGAGTTGGTAGAATAGAAAAAGACCCCAAGTCAAAGCAAAGACTTGGGGTTTTTTTATTAGGCAAAGAGACAGAGGATTGGGATATAATTAATAAATCTTACAAAAGGAGGTAATTGTATGACACCTACACTGAATTTAGATGTTAGTCAAGTTAAGGCATTGATAAGTCAGTTTTCAGATGCTGAACAAGAAGACATCGCAAGTTATCTCGACTCACTGACATTAAAAAGGAGGTTTAAAAAACTGCTTTTTAATAAGAAAGAAGTGCCTATATCAATTGAAGAGATTACCGCTGAAGTTGAGGATGCAAGAAATGAGCGATACAAATGAAAGTAGTAATAGATACAAATATATGGATTAGTTTCCTTATTGGAAGACTTCTTAGTGGACTTGAAGATTACTTAATTGATGGAGCTATAGAAGTAATAACCTCTGAAGAGCAGTTAAGTGAGATTAAAACAGTCCTTCAGAGACCTAAATTCAATCCTTTTTTTTCAGAAAGAGACATAATAGAGTGTTTAGTTCTTTTGTGTAAGACTACAATAACAGTTGAAACGAAGCATGAAATTACAGACTGTAGAGATATAAAAGACAATTTCATACTTGAAATGGCAGTTAATGGCAAAGTTGATTATATAATTACTGGAGATAAAGATTTACTTATAATGAGTCCTTACAAAGGCATAAATATCATTACATACAAAGAGTTTGAAGATACCATTCAAAGAATTAAGAGGGGATAATGGAACAAAACAGATATACAATAAGTGACCTACAGAAACAGACAAACACAAGCAAAAGGACGATACACTTTTACAGTCAGAGGGGGTTAATACCCAGACCAGACAGTCGTGGAGGTGCAGCTACCTATCCAGAGGAAGCACTTCATAGACTAAAGATAATCAAAGAGCTACAAAAGAGGAGATTTACCCTTGACGAGATATACGAGGCATTCAAGAAAGACTATCAGAAATTAAAAGAGAGATTTATTGACAACATTAAAGAAGAACCTAAAACCGAACAAGTAGCCACAAAAGAGCAGTTATCAAGTCATTTACTTAGTAATGCACCTAACATACTCAGATCTGCAATAGTTAGTGAACAACAGATGTTTTATCCTCATGAAGATTCCATAATAGACAGGATACTTGAAGAGGCAGACAGAAAAGAGATAAAGGAAGAGATAATAAGGAAGATAAAGGTAGCAGAGGGTATAGAACTTCATATAGATGAAGATACATTTAAGAAGTATAAAAACTACATCAAAAGGGGGGTGTCTCAACTTCAAGACATACTATCAGAGAAAAGGAGAGGCAGACCCAGAAAGGACAAATTGCAATGAACTACACCTGTTACATCAAAGAAGGGTATCTCTTTGTAGAGATACAAGGACTTGGCATAGGTTTTATAGACAGTGGTGCACCAGCAAGCATATCAGACAAAGAAAGGGCAGTCATATCAGGCATGGAGGTAAGATTTACAAAAAGTTTTCTTGGTCAGACAGTTAAGACAATAGGCAAACTATTAGACACAGAGATAGATGCACTAATAGGTGGAGATATATTAAGTAAGTTTGATGTATTCATAGACACAGGGAAAGGGATAATGACATTCTCACAAGAGCCGTTACAGATGGAAGGGATTAAAGAGAGGATTGAATACCCGATACACAACATTCCAGTTTTGACTTGTAAGATTGAAGGCACTGACTACAAATTCATCCTTGATACAGGTGCGAGTTTATCATACCTAAATACAGAGATAGCAGAGAGATTTGAAATAACAGGCAAGCAGACGGACTTTTTCCCGAGTTTTGGCAAGTTTGAGACAGAGACAAGGCAGATAGAGATAGGGATAGCAGGACAGGAGATTACATTAAACTTTGGGACATTACCAGAGATACTTGAGCTGACATTAGGACTTGCACAAGCAGATGGATTGATAGGGACGGAGTTATTTGATTACTACAACATTGGGTTATCAAGAAAGAGGTCAGAGATAGTGTTTCAGAAGCCAAATGATTTGAAGAATTAATGGAAAGGAACGGTTTAATGAAGACTTTTAAGTTTACTACATTAACATGGCAAGAGAAAAAAGGGTATGTGTCAAAGTGCCATGAGTTATGAGTTGCAAGTTGAACAAATCAATACAATTACAACTACTAAAGGTTATGACAATAAAGCAAATCTAATTATTTTTCTTTATAAAGCATTTAAAGTCTAATGGCAATTTTAGGATAATAGTTATATGACTCTTTCTACCCTTAAAGTTTCTTATGTAAGTCAACATCGCTTTTATACTCAAAAAATCCTATGAAATTCTCAGTAATTAGTGTCATAAAATAGATCTACATACCCGCTAAAATGAGAAATGCGGAGATAATTGTGCATACCTCTAATTACCTATAACATCTTCATACTCAACGATTATTTCGGATTGTTTGAATGCCTCTTTAATCTTGTCTTCAAACTCTGCCTTTGAAATAGCACCATCAGATGCCTCAAGCGATATTTTTATAGAAACATTTTTGAATTTAGCGTTAATCAATCTCATTGGTCCCATAAAATCTGAGAACTTCCCCGGCGGGACATTTACTGCAATCTTGATCTCACTGAAAGTATCAGTCTTATTTATCAGTATATCCCCATTTGGTGCACTTTTTTTATGTTCGTATATTGTCTTTTCTTCTTTGATTACATCTGCTGTAGATTTTATGTTTTTCTCACAAATCTCTTTTTTGACTAATATTTCGTCATTACCTAAATCAACCTCACATTCTTTCTTAAAAGCGAGACAAACCACCCTTTGTTCTTCAATCCTACCAAGCCCAAAAATGCCTTCTTTAACACCATTCTTCACAGAAGTTTTAAATACCTCTTCTGAAGGTATTCTTAGCTCACCCGGAACCTTCATAAATGATTCATAAATCTTTTTTGACTCAACAAAATCACAATCTTTAAGATATTTATCAAGTAAAACCTTTGGGGCAATATTAGGTACGATCTCACCTTCAGTTTTTAGTCTTTCATATACCTCTTTATCAATACTTCTTTCTTGTCCATAGGTGCTAATACCTAAATCAATTTCTTTAAAGCCCTCTTTTGAAGGGACACATATTTTTCTGTATAGATTTTTAATCAAGGTTTTTATGCATTCGTCTGATTTCTTAATCTTATCTTTTAGGTCTCTTTTTTGCTCTTCTGCCAAAGGAATGTTGCTATCCTTGGCAATCATATTCCATGCAATATTCTTTTTCAATTCATTTTCAAATATCATCCTTTCGGACTCTTCAGTGAGCAAAAAAATAAGTGTGTTTTTATGAATTCTCGGTCTTTCTCCATAATTCTCAAAAAAATCCTTTATATTATTCCCCTTTCTAATGATTACCAATTTCAACGAAGGTGTATCAGGTATATCTTTAGATTGACGAGGCCAGAGATAGTTTTCAAGATACTTCTGAAGCTCATTGATTAATAAATCCTTCTCTGCATTTTCAATCTTTTCATCTCTGATACCTTCTATTTTATCAATCAATACTTTATTTAGGTTTGGTCTGTTTTTAAAAAATAATCCTCCATCTGCAAGATAAAAGAGATTTGCCTTGAGATTCTCAATTGTTTCACTTATTATGCTACTGCTTACAGAAATATCAGATGCTGAAAGTTTCAACTCATTAACTGTCGCTCCTCTTTCTTCAGCACCGGAAAATGAGTACATAAATATGGTTGTGGCTACGGCGGTTCCAAAGTAATAGGGTTTATAACTGTCGCCGAGTGATTTATCTACCTTTCTAGCTCCTGAATTTTCTGAAGTTATGTCTTGAGCAATAATACTATCATATTCTTGTCCGATATGTTTTACAAGCTCCCTTCGGATATTTTCATTTGAGAGGTTAAAATCAGCTAACCTTATGTAAGACCTTTTTAGTCCAAGCACTGAATTGACAACAAGGGCAAGCAGTCTAAGCACGCCCCTTGTTCGTTGAAATGTCGGGAAACTACCCCATCTTTTGTAGATTACATCTATTATCTCGGGTTGAAAAGGATAGGTCTTAAGAAATTTATTTCTGTAATATGATGTTTCAACTCCTTGTGGAAAAAGGTTTTCACGCTCAGCAAAGTCTATAAACTCCTTAATGACCTTTTTTGCCTTTTTCTCATCTATGCTTGCAAAGAGTCTTCTGCGAATCACATCAGATACCTCTTCATCATTGACAGGGGTATATACCCTTTCAACCCTTCCTATAATCTGCTGTAGATTCATCAAAAGTGTTTGTGAGTTTGGATCACTATAAGGGCTACTTGCTGGAAGGCTTACAAACATGATGGTTTTTTGCATTGATTTGATAATGTTTGTAAGTGTTTGAATAAAGAGGAGAGTTTGTGTTGCAAGGTTACTATCTCCAGCCTTTTCTGCCTGTCCGCCTACTAAGTAAGCATGAACTTCATCCATTAGGATAAGTAATGGTTCGTATTGATTGAGAAAAATCCTTAGTTTCTCCCCTCCTGGTGGCACTCTGCCTTTAAATTCCTCAACTCTACCGCTAAGCTGCCTTTCCATCTCTTCCCATATGGTGATGTCCTTTGCACCAATCTTATCACCTGAAAATACAAACACTTTTGCATTCCATTCCTTTGCCTTGTGATAAAGATAGATTAATGTATGGGTTTTACCACCGCCAAAGGGTGTCTGTAGTTGCACAACGGAGTCTGACATCTTGCCTTTAAGTCTTTCTTCAGCAGATAAGACAATCTGTTTTATCCCCTCTGTTTCATATGTTCTTGAGAAAAACAATTCCCTGTCTCTATATTCTTCTGGTGCATTCCCCTTTGCCACATCCCATAGGTCAGAGGCATATGCCTCTAATGTAAAACGACCTTCAAAAATGTCTTTGTGAGGTGTTGCAATCTCTGTAAAGGCAGTCATATCAGTTTCTCCTTTTTTATATTAATCTCATCTGTTTTGGCGCTTTCTGTTTTTTAAGACTATCTATTAACCTATCCTTGCCACTTAAAAATCCATCAAGCCATTTCTTTTCCTTGCTCTCTATGGGTAAACACTCTGAAACAGCCTGTGCAACTTTAAAGAAAACCTCTTTGTGTCCATATCCAGTCTCATTAAGTATTTTGGCTATATCATCATTTTTCCCCATAGACCAAAGAATTAAGGACATGTGAAGCACATCTATTAATTCGGGGTTAGGGGATAGGGATTGGGTAATACTCTCTGAGTCTCTATCCTGTGGTCCTAAGACTCTGAT
>JAOAGP010000001.1 GCA_026415695.1 Thermodesulfovibrionales bacterium
CGAAAGGCATATGACCTTGATAGGATTGAGGTCATACCATTTGATGTTGACTACAACCTAAAGGCATCAGACATAGAAAGAAATGAGGCAACCATCAAAAACATCAGACTATGGGATCATTCCCCTCTGCTTAGAACATACAGCCAACTACAGCAGATTAGGACATACTACAGGTTTGCAGATGTTGACAACGATAGATACACCATAGGCGGAAAGTATATGCAGGTGATGTTGTCTCCGAGGGAACTTTCCTATTCTGACCTGCCAAGCAAATCTTGGATAAATGAACGTCTTATCTTTACGCATGGTAATGGGATTACCATGGGACCCGTAAGTAGGATAAGCAAAGAAGGACTTCCAGAGTTTTTCATCAAGGACATCCCCCCTGTGAGCAATACCGACATTAAGGTTACAAGACCAGAGATTTACTACGGTGAGCTCTCAAACGACTATGTGATTGTCGGCACAAAGGTGCCAGAGTTTAGCTATCCAACATCCACAGATAATGTCTATACCACTTACAAGGGTAAAGGTGGCGTGCCTATTGACTCTTTTGTTAGGCGGATACTCTTTTCCATGAGATTTCAGACTGAAAAGATACTATTGTCAACTGACATCACAGACAAAAGCAGAATCCTTTTTTACAGAAATGTATCCTTAAGGGCTAAAAAACTCATGCCATTTTTGATGCTTGACAAAGACCCATACATCGTTGTCAACAAAGAGGGTAAGCTCCTTTGGATGATAGATGCCTACACGGTATCAAATAGGTTTCCATATTCAAAGGCATTAAGCAAGGGTATAAACTACATCAGAAATTCTGTGAAGGTTGTAATAGATGCATACGATGGGACAGTAACCTACTACATAAGCGATGCATCTGATGTGATGATAAAGGTATATTCAAGGATCTTTCCAGATGCCTTCAAGCCACTTAAAGAGATGCCAAAGGACTTGCTTGAGCATGTAAGGTATCCACAGATGTTGTTACAAGTGCAGGCACAGATGTATTCTGCATTTCACATGACCGATGCAAAGGTCTTTTACAACAAGGAAAACCTTTGGGAGATACCGAGTTTCGGTGAAAAACAGATGGAACCATACTACACCATAATGAAACTGCCCGGAGAGAAAAAGGAGGAATACATACTCCTACTTCCCTATGTGCCTGCAAAGAGGGATAATCTTGCAGCATGGCTTGCCGCAAGGTGTGATGGGGAGAAATACGGCAAGCTCATCGTTTACACATTCCCACGCGACAGACTTGTATATGGTCCTAAACAAGTAGATGCAAGGATAAACCAAGATGCCTACATCTCACAACAACTCACCCTTTGGGGACAGAGGGGTTCACAGGTCATCAGAGGGAGCCTGTTGGTCATCCCAATAGAAAGGTCTCTGCTTTATGTCCAGCCACTTTATCTCTCTGCAGCGGACAAGGTGGGGCTACCTGAATTAAGAAGGGTAATAGTCTCATATGAAAATGAGGTGGTAATGGAGGAAGACCTTGAGTCTGCATTGATTAGACTTTTTGGAGGTAGAAGGCAGGCATCACCCCAACCCCAACAGGTTGAGACACGGATGTCTGTTGCTGAATTATCAAAGGAGGCATTGAGACTTTATGAAAGGGCTGTGGAACAACAAAGACAGGGCAATTGGGCAGGATACGGTGAGGAACTCAAGAAACTTGAGCAGGTATTAAGAAGGATGGCAAGATGATGAGGATAATCAAAGACAAAAAAAGCAAAGACGAGTTTTTAAAGAAACTCATAAACAGGCATTCTGAACCATCTAAAGAGATTGTTGAAAGGGTAACGGCAATCATTGATGATGTAAGAAAAAACGGTGATAAGGCACTTAAGAGATACAACGAGGTCTTTGACAAACACAAGGAGCCATTGGTTTATGAAATACCAGATGAGCCTGTTATAAAAGACAGAGACATCATCAAGATGTTGAGGTTTACGATCAAGAGGATAAAGAGATTCCATAAAAGACAGATACAACCTAATTGGCAGATAAAGGAAAAGGGCATTGTTTTAGGTCAGATAATAAGACCTCTTGACACTGTGGGTGTATATGTCCCCGGTGGAAAGGCATCCTATCCCTCCACTGTTTTGATGAACATCATACCTGCACAGGTGGCTGGTGTGAAGGACATAGTCGTTTGCATGCCAACACCAATGGGTGAGGTAAATCCAGTGGTCATTTCTGCCTTACAGGAATTGGGGATAAAGAGATTTTACAGGATTGGTGGCGCACAGGCAGTTGCAGCAATGGCATATGGCACAAGGACTATAAAGAAGGTTGATAAGATAGTTGGTCCGGGAAATATATATGTTGCAACTGCAAAGAGGCTTGTTTTTGGGCTTGTGGATATTGATATGATAGCGGGTCCAAGCGAGATAGTGATCATCGCTGATGAGACTGCTGATGCGAGGTTTTTGGCAGCTGACCTGCTTTCACAGGCAGAACACGATGAGATGGCATCAAGCATCTTGATAACAACATCGGAGGATATCGCCATATTTGTTGATCAACAGATAGAAAGGCTCTTAAAGACACTTAAAAAATCAGACATTGCCAAAAAATCACTCAAGTCTTACGGAGGGATAATCATTACTCAAGATATTGAGGAGGCAACAGAGATAGTTAATACAATAGCCCCCGAGCATTTAGAGATCATGACAAAAGACCCCAATGAGGTTCTTAAAGGCGTTAGACATGCAGGGGCAATATTCCTTGGCGCTTGGTCACCTGAACCAATTGGTGACTACTGTGCAGGACCAAACCACACACTTCCTACTGGTGGCACTGCTAAATTTTCATCCCCATTAGGCACATATGATTTCATAAAGCGTTCAAGCCTGATTTCTGTTGACAAGCAAGGATTTAGCCACCTTGCACCTTTTGTGGAGAGGTTTGCAACCCTTGAAGGACTTGATGCCCATTCAATGACTATAAGGATTAGAAAGCATGAGCATGGGCAGTAGTTTAATAAAAATGGTGTGGATTAGTTATTTAGCCCTTCACACAACAATTTATCTACATTGCCAAAGCACATACACATAGACGATGTATGACAAAACAAGCACAACCCCTTTTTTCTTACTAATCCTGCCATCCCTTGATGGATATGCGATTAGCAAGACAAGTATCCCAAACAAGAGGGTAACATATATCTCTATGGTGTTAACCTTTATGGCTGAAATAATGCCAGCCAAAGCGATTATCAACCCTCCATTAAATATATTGCTGCCCAAGATAGTCCCAAGTCCTATCTCATCATGACCTCTAAGTTTTGCTACTACAGTGGTTGCAAGTTCTGGCGTGGATGTGCCGATTGCTACAATAGTAGCACCAATAAAAAACTTATCCACACCTAATGATTCTGCAATACCACCTGCACCATTTACTATAAACCTTCCAGCAAGTATCAGAAGTCCTAAACCAACAACAGAATACACTATTGACTTGTAGCCATTATGTTCTCCAATGGGTTCATCTGAGAGGCTTCTCTGTTTTTTAGCCTCAATGACTGTTAGTATAAACCAAACAAAAAATATTGAAAGTAATATAGCCCCTTCAAGCCTTGAGATAATGCCATCAAAGGCAAATATACCAGTGATTATTGGTATAAGCAATGCTACAGGAAAGTCCCTTTTGATACTTTCGCGAGGGGATTTTATTGATGATATAAAAAGGGCAAGACCAAGTATAACTGCAACATTTAAGAGATTACTTCCAAGTCCATCGCCCAATGCAATCTCAGACTGGTTGGTAATCCCTGCGTTTACTGCCACAGAGAGTTCAGGGCTTGATGTCCCAAATGCTGCAACTGTGGCTCCAATTATAGCTGGGGAGATCCTTGCCCATTGAGCAATACCAACTGAACCTCTTACAAACAACTCCCCACCAATAGCGGCAAACATGAAACCAACGATGATATAAAGATAGTCTGTCATTGTAACCTTGATACATCTTAAAAATTATGAGACAAACTATAGTTTTGCTGAAGTATCTTGTCTTTCTGTAAATTTCTTTAAAAATAGCAAAAACCAGAATAAAAAGCCTAAATCATCATACTGTTTATTGTTTGAAGTAGGAAAGCACAAAAACGGTCAAGTCGGGAAGTGAGGATGCAAGCAAGCAAGAAAATTAACTTCGCACTGTCTCACTTCTTAACTTCAGCACTTCCTCGCTTCCCGACTGTCGCTATACTGCACTATCGCACTGTAGTTATCATTTAATAAACCTCATCATGACTACCAATATCAAGAAGGTGGATGATGTCGTCAGATAGTTTAAAGACAATCCGCAAATCATATGTGAGTGAACAGGCATATTTGCCCTGCAGTTCTCCTGTTAACGGATGGGTATGCAAAGATGGGTCAAAGGGATTGTTTTCTAATTTCAAATATATCTCTGCATAGGCTTCTTTTAGTTGTGGATTTTTCTCAAGCAGTTTTTTAGCGCGTTTCAGAAAAGTTTTGTAAGGCTTAATCGTCATCTTCAGCGTTTTCAATTGCCTGTATAAACTCTTCAACAGAACTGCAAATAACAGTATCAGGCTCTCTTTCAGCTTTCAAGACCCGTTCAACAAACTCCTTGCGTCTTTTTTCTCTCTCGGCAAGGTAAAAGGCAAAGTCTTTGACCTCTTGAATTGCCGACTCAGGAAGGCAGGATAGAATTTCATTAATGTCTTGTATCTGTCTTTCAGTGGTGTTCATGAGAATATTATATCACATTATCAATGCTGTATTAAAACAAATAGAGGAAATGTGGAAGTCGTTTTAACCACAGAGAGACTATAAATTAGGGTTCAAGGGTTCAAGGGTTCAAGGATAACGGATTAAACCACAGAGACACGGAGATTAGAAAGGATAGGATGCCTTTTTAGAAATTTAAGCAGACAACTAAAAGAATGTTTAACCCAACTTGTTAAGTTCTCTCAAAATAGCCTTGCATTACAATGTGTTACTGAGAGGGCAGTGTTGTTTCGGGTAACACAAATTTCTTCCTTACTCTGTCTTTGATACAATAACTCTCGCAAAGTTGATAGTATACATATCGCTGATTTGTCTTTTTGTCCGTTTTTATGACTTTCTTTATAAACATCACTTGAGATGAATTACAACATACAGATGTCTAAAATGCAAGTATAAACATTAAATTTTGAGACTACAGAAAGATTTTAAAAACAGACTACTAATATATCAATGGGTTATGAATTGAAATGTTTAATTTATGCTCTGTCTTGGTCAATTCTTGGGGTGTTTTTTATCAAGTTGGGTTAAACAATCTTTGATATATCTCCTGTGATGATCTGAAATACTGGTAAATCTCATCAGACTTGTTTTGTTTGAGACAATCCTCTAAATACTCAATCTCGGTCTTTAATGCCGTGATATTTTGAAGTAGGTTTTCTTTGTTGTAAAATACTATATCTTTCCAGATTTGTGCAGGGCTACCTGCAATCCTTACCATGTCTCTGAACCCCTTGCCTGAAAATTCTATTGATTTGGGGTCCTCTTTATACACTGTCATTAGGAGTGCATAAGAAAGCAGATGTGGAAAGTGGCTCACTAAACTATATATCTCATCGTGTTTAAAAGGGTCTAAATGCATTGTCTTTGCTCCAAGTGATGACCACATATCTTCTATTTGTTTTAACACCCTTTTGTCAGTATTAGGTGTAGGTGTGATGATACATAGTGCATTATTAAACAAATCTCCCTTTGCGTATCTAAAACCAGAATGATGCCCTCCCGCAATAGGATGACACCCCACATAATAAGCCTTACCTTTCAACAAATCCTCAATCTCTAACACAAGCCCTCCCTTGACACTGCCTAAATCAATCACTACTGCATCGGCTTTGGGCTTTATCCTTTTTGCTATATCAATAAATGTCCCGACAGGTGTGGCAAGCACTATCAAATCAGCCTCATCACATACATCGTCTAAATCAATGCTGTATGAGTCTATGATAGACAAATTGGTAGCATCCTTAAGACCTTCTTCATTTCTTCCATAGCCTGTGATGTGATTAGATAGCCCATGATTTTTGATAGCGAGGGCAAAGGATGCACCTATCAATCCCACACCAATGATAGCCACCTTTTTAAAATACATCAGTTATACCACTCAATCCTATTTTTTGGCACATACCAGTTAATCAAGTCATACCATATGCCAAGTGGTGCCTTTTCAACCCCTTTAAATCTTTTGTGTAATACTGGCAAGGCATCTGGCACATATAAAAAGATATATGCCTGTTCATCTGCTAATATCTTATGTATCCGATGATATATCATTTGTCTTTTCTTGATATCAAATGTCCTTCTGCCCTCAAGTAAGAGTCTATCAACCTCTTCATTTTTGTAAGACACAAAGTTAAATTCACCCTCTTTTGTCTTTGATGAATGCCAAATGTCATATGAATCTGGATCCCTTGATAATGCCCAACCAAGTATCACTGCCTCAAATCTCTTTTTGTCAATAAACTCATGTAGCATTGCCTGCCACTCAAGCACCTTTATATTGACCTCAACCCCTATTTCCTTTAACTGCTCTTTTATAATCTGGGCGGTCTTTAATCTCGCCTCATTACCCTGATTTACAAGAAGGCTAAATACAAAGGGCTTGCCATCCTTCTTTAATACCCCTCTGTCTATCTCCCATCCTGCCTCTTTTAACAATTCAATCGCCTTTTTCTTGTCGTAAGGAGGTGTCTTTACATCAGGATTGTATGCCCATGATTCAGGTGGAAACGGACCTGTGCATATACTACCATAACCCAAAAGCACACCTGATATTATATCCTGTTTGTTAATGGCATGACTTAATGCCCTTCTAACCCTTACATCACTAAACATGGGATTTAGAAGGTTAAAACCAAGATAGGTGTAGCTAAAAGAAGGATATCTAAACTTCTGAAAATATCTGTTGAAATGTTCACTTTGTGCCTGAAGTTTGTATTGAGGAGGCGTAAGCCCCATGTAATCAATGCCGCCAAACTTGAGTTCTAAAAACATGGTTGCGGTATCTGGAATAACACGGGTAATGATCTTGTCAATATTTGGTCTTTTTTCGTAGTAGTCGTCAAATGCCTCAAGAGTTATCTTTTGACCAGATAGCCACTCTTTTAGTTTATATGGACCTGTGCCTACAGGGTTTCTATTGACATCAGGTTTTGAGAGGTCTTTGCCATCGTAGATATGTTTTGGTATGATACCCATCCCCCAAGCCTCAAGCGCAACTGCATATGGTTCTTTGTATTTGACCATGACCTTATGAGTATCAATCTTCATGACCTTTTCCACAGGTCCGTAATTACTGCTGTAAGGCGTAGGCACCTTTGGATCAACAACAGTGTTGTATGTAAATATTACATCATCTGCTGTAAAAGGCATTCCATCCTGCCATTTTACCCCTTTTCTGAGATTAAATATGATGGTCAAACCATCTGGGCTTATTTCCCACGATTCAGCAAGGTCTCCAACAATTACAATATTTTTATCATACTTTGTAAGCCCATTAAATATATTGCCAGAAATACTTGATGAGGCAGAGTCAGAGGCAAGCATAGGTAAAAGTCTTTTGGCATCAGCAGATGAGGCAATTGTGAGGGTGTTAGGATTTTTTATCTCAGGTTCTCTTGTGCATGCAAAAAGGATTAAGAATATGCAGACATAGATAAAAACATATCTAATACGCACAAGGTTTTCGGGATTACTTATTAACTGGTTCTTGAGGTATCTGCTGTGGTGCCTGTTGGACTGGAACTTGGGTATCCTTGATGATTGATTTTGGCTTTGTTGTAACAAAGGTTAGTGCTAATGATGTAAGCATAAACACGATTGCTGCTGCGGTTGTTAATTTGTTTAAGAATGTAGCAGCGCCTCTACTGCCAAAAAGTGTCTGGCTTGAGCCACCAAATGCAGCACCTATCTCTGCACCCTTACCGCTTTGAATAAGAACGATAAACACCAAAAACAAACAGACTATTATGTGAATGATTGTAACAATTATCTCCAATGTCTCTATCTCCTTTTAAAATTTACTATCCTTGCAAAACTATCAGGTTTAAGACTTGCACCACCCACAAGGGCTCCGTCAACATCAGGACATGCCATAAGATCATCAATATTTTCAGGTGTTACACTTCCTCCGTATAAAATCCTAACCTCTTGCGCCTTATCTCCAAAGATATTTTGCAGTTCTTTTCTTATAAATTCATGTGCCTCTTGTGCCTGTGCTGTAGTAGCAGTTTTCCCCGTTCCAATAGCCCATATTGGTTCATATGCTATAACAATTCCATTAGAAGAGATATCTTTTAATCCTTCAACGACCTGTCTCTTTAGCACATCAAATGTTTTTCCTGCTTCTCTTTCTGATAGTGATTCACCTATGCACATAATCACACCTAATTCATACCTTCTTGCTAACTTGATCTTTTTATTAACAATCTCATCTGTCTCAAAAAAGTATTGTCTCCTTTCCGAATGACCAATGATTACATAGGAGCACCCAACATTTATTAACATACTCGGGGATATCTCCCCTGTATATGCACCTTTTTCTTCATAAAAGACATTTTGGGCCGCTAATCTGATGTTTGTATCCTTGATTAGAGAATTCAATATAAATAGTGACGTAAATGGTGGTGCTATAACAATCTCAACATCTAATGAGTCCTTAACAAATGGCACAAATGCCTTCATGAAGTCAACAGACTCATCTACAGTCTTATTCATCTTCCAATTTGCAGATATAAATGGTTTTCTCATAACCAGAAAGTATATAAAAATTAATTATATACTGTCAACATCAAAAACCTCAGCTGTGGTTACTATATCAAAATGTCACACATAATTACTAAAGAGAAATGTCACATATATGTTGGCATTTTTCTTTTATAACAGTAGAGATTTAATCTTACATCTCAGATTAGTGATAATATGAGCTTGGACGTTAGAAATAACACATTCTAATCTATAAACTTGAAATTGTGATATCATATTTATTATGAAATATAAAGCTTCGTATCTTAATCTTACAGATGTTGAATTCAAAAATAGGATACAACAAGCCTTTGATATCTTAAAGGAATGCACCCTATGTCCAAGACTCTGCAAGGTTGATAGAACCAGCGGTGAAAAAGGATTTTGTAAAACCCTTGATAAACCCTTTGTTTCAAGCTGGGGACCGCATTTTGGAGAGGAAAAACCTCTTGTAGGGATTTATGGTTCAGGAACTATATTCTTTACTTTCTGTAACTTAGCCTGTGTATATTGTCAAAATTACAGCATAAGTCATCTTGGTGAAGGTGAAGAACTGTCTTTTGACGAATTGGCAGGAGTAATGGTTTATTTACAAAATCTTGGCTGTCATAACATAAATCTTGTAACACCTACTCATCAAGTTCCTCAGATTCTTAAAGCTCTTCATATAGCAAGAGACAATGGGCTAAAAATCCCGATAGTTTATAATTGTGGAGGCTATGAGTCTGTTGAAACCTTAAAAATTCTGGATGGTATAATTGACATATATATGCCTGATTTTAAATATGCCGATGAAAAATTAGGAGAAAAATATTCCAAAGTAAAAAATTATCCTTCTATAGCTAAGTTAGCTTTAAAAGAAATGCATAAGCAAGTAGGTGACCTAATCATCGCAAATGGAGTAGCAGTAAGGGGGTTACTTGTCAGACATCTTGTTCTTCCCAACAATATATCAGGCACAGAAGAAGTCTTAAAATTTATTTCCACAGAAATATCTCAAAATACTTACATAAACATAATGGATCAATACAGACCTTGTTGGCATGCAGAGGAATATAAAGATTTAAATAGAAGAATCACAAAAAATGAATTTGATAATGCCTTAAAGACAGCACAGAAATTTGGTCTTAAGAGGATAGACTGTCTTATCTATTCAAAGGGTTATTACCTCTGGGATTAAGTTATCAAGCTCAAGTAAAACCAAAGTCGCCTTTCCATAAAGCCAGCCACATGCTTCACCGGGATTAATTATTAGAGTGTTATGAACTTTTCTGATATCAACTTCATGCATATGTCCATATACTATTAAATCAAAATTACCCGATAAGGCTAACTCTTCAAGCATTTGAGGTTCATGCATAAGAGCCACTCTTTTACCATGAATTTCAATTTTTCTTATCTGTCTTTGAATTCTATCCCCATACATTTTCTTTAAAAGTACTCTATCTCCATCATTATTGCCAAAAACTCCGTAAATCTCTCCTTCAAAATCCTTAAAGGCTCTCCATGTAAAGGGCGAGATAAAATCTCCTGCATGAAGAATAGTTCTAACCTCTCTGTCTTTAAATATTTTTAGAGCTTTTCTAATATTGTCCATGTGGTCATGGGTATCAGAAATCACACCTATTACCATCACCTTCCTCCAGATTTATAAAAATTTTATTAAAAAGACTATTTTGATAGGCTTTTATAAGTTTAAGCCTTAAAAGCTCCAATAGGGCTAAAAAGGTTACAATTATCTCCATTTTTGAAATTTTTCTATCTATTGGGCTTGATTGAAAAAGTTCATCAAATACTATAGTTTTTCTTTTCCTAAGAATTTCCAAAATTTTTTCAATTTTCTCTTCAACCTTAATGGATTCTTTTATTATGTATATCTTAGGTTCAGGTTTTTCAACTATTTTTTTGAATGCAGTTAATAGGTCAAAAACATTTAGCTCCTGAATTAAAAATTCCTCTTCCTGAGAAGTCTTTCTTGGATAAGCCTTTGACCATATATCATATCGCTCTTTGAGAAATTGTGAAATTTCTTTAAATTTAGAATATTCCACAAGTTGCTCAACAAGCTCCTTTCTTGGGTCTTCCTCTTCTTCATCACTAATTTCAGGCTTTGGTAAAAGCATTCTTGACTTAATATAGATTAGATTAGCTGCCATAATAAGAAACTCGGAGGCAACTTCAAGGTCAAGCTCCTTCATTAAATCAAGATATTCTAAATACTGTTTTGTTATCAATGCTATTGGTATATCATAAATGTCTATCTTGTTTTGCCTAATTAGATGGAGTAGCAAATCAAGAGGACCTTCAAAGAGGGGTAATGCAACATTAATGGACATAAATTATTTTAACATAGATTTTTAAGGATTTTACTGTATGTTATAATTTTAAAAAGCCTAAATATTGAGGTGTTTTAATGAAAGATCTCCCTGAAATGGTCAAAAGAGAAATTGAATCTCTTGTAAAGGAGATAAACTATCATAACTACCGATACTATGTTCTTGATAGCCCTGTAATCTCCGATGAAGAATATGACATGATGCTTAGGAAACTTAAAGAACTTGAAGAAAAATGGGGCTATATTCTGCCTGACTCACCAACCCAG
>JAOAGP010000031.1 GCA_026415695.1 Thermodesulfovibrionales bacterium
TTGTCAACATAATAACCAATCCCGCGCATAGTTTTTATATAGACAGGGTTGTTTGGGTCATTTTCAATCTTGGTTCTTAATCTTCTAATGTGAACATCAACTGTGCGTGGCTCAACATATACATCATTGCCCCAAACTGCATCAAGGAGATGGTCTCTGCCATAGATCTTGTTTGGTCTTTCAGCAAGGTATAAAAGTAGTTTGAATTCGGTTGCAGAGAGTTTTATGTTTCTATTGCCTACCGTGACGGTGTATTTTTCCTTATCTATCACCATTTCCTTTATCTTGATAATACCTTGGATGACGGCATCAGCAGGGGATATTTTTTTGGTTTCCGCCCTTCTTAAAACAGCCTTAGCCCTTGCTACAAGTTCACGAGGACTAAATGGTTTCGTAATGTAGTCATCGGCGCCCATCTCAAGTCCAAGAACCTTATCAACCTCTTCAGACTTTGCAGTAAGCATTATCACGGGGATATCTGTAGTTGTGGGTTCTTTTCTGATTATCCTACACAGCTCAAGTCCCTGCATGCCCGGTAACATCAAGTCAAGTATGATTAAATCGTAGGGGTTTTCCCTGATCTTTACCAATGCAGTTTCACCTTCGTAGCATGTATCTACTTGGAACCCCTCTTTTTTTAGATTGTAGGAGACTAATTCCACTATATCAGGTTCATCATCAATCACCAATATCCTTTTCATCTCTGACCTCCAAAAGATTTAAAGATGGTTTAATATGCTGTATATCCACATCTTTAGTCACCTTCACCTCTCCAATCCTCTTGGGAGTGATTATTGTTATCCTCCCAACGAGTGATTTTTTGTCCTTTTGCATGTGATGTATTAAAGAGTCTTTGTTTAAAGACATAGGGATGTATGTTGGCAGTCCGTATGCAAATATTAGGTCGGTTATCTTTTTAACGGTTACATCATCTGTGATACCAAGTATTTTGGCTATATTCGCCTCTGCTACCATGCCAATTGCTACTGCCTCTCCATGTTTAAAGACCTCGTAGTTTGTTTCTGTCTCCAAGGCATGTGCGATGGTATGTCCAAAGTTTAAGATTGCCCTTATGTTCTGCTCTTTTTCATCTTTGCCTACAATCTCTGCCTTTATCTCACAGCAGCGTCTTATTATGTGACTAATCCTTGCAGGTGCTAATGTGAATATTTCATCTTTGTATGTGTCTAAATACTGAAAGAGTTCGTCATCCCATATGACTCCATATTTTATGACCTCTGCCATGCCTGCCAAAAATTCCCTATTGGGTAATGTATTGAGTGTGTTTGTGTCAATAAATACAGCCATAGGTTGATAGAACGAGCCTATCATGTTTTTACCCAGCGGATGATTCACACCTGTTTTACCACCTACCGAACTATCTACTTGTGCAAGGAGAGTAGTTGGTATCTGTATGAAAGGGATCCCTCTCATGTATATTGAGGCACAAAAGCCTGTAATATCACCAATTACACCACCTCCTAATGCAAAAAGACATGACTTTCTATCAAGACCTTCTTTTAGCATCTCTGACAGGATGTGGTATGCCCAGAAGTAGTCCTTGTAGGTCTCACCATCTGGGATTATCAGGCATTTACAATGGATATCTTTGGAATGTATGCTATTTAGTAATCTCTGACCATAAAGTCCATATACCGTGGGATTAGTTATCAGCATGTTTTTTGAGGTTAGATTAAAAGGGGTCAAGAAATCGCCAATCTCACCCATAAGTCCGCTTGAAATATAGATTGTATAAGACCTATCTGCTAATTCAACCCTAACAAAATCCACTATCCCCTCCCTTTATCTAAACCATCTAAAATGGCTGATACTACCTCCATCGGGTTTAGATTTGTTGTATCTATATGAATATCTGCCTTTTTATATAAATCCTGTCTCTTTTTAAGTAGTTCTTTTATTGTCTCAAGGGGATTTTCTGTCAATAAAAGGGGTCTGTCTTGTTTATGTCTTACCCTTTGAAAGATGCTTTCAGCAGAGGCAGTTAAACAAACGATGATACCGTTTTCTTTTAGCATATTCATGTTTTCTGATTTGGTTACAACCCCGCCTCCAGTTGCAATTACCAGATGAGATTTGTCTTTTATCATTCTGATCGTTTGTGTCTCAATTTCCCTAAACCGCTCCTCTCCGAAGTTTGCAAATATGTCTTTTATAGTCATGTTTTGTGTTTTTTCTATCTCGGTATCTATGTCTAAAAAACTAAATCCTAATCTTTGTGCAAGCATTTTACCAACAGTGGTTTTCCCAGTCCCCATAAACCCGATTATCACGATATTTTTCATCAACAACTATGATACAATAAAACAAATGATTTTTAGAGCATATTATAACCGATTGATTGTATTTATCATAGTATTTTTATTCATCAACTTGCCTATCCAATCCTCTGCAAATACAGCCATGTTTAGGGTTACAGAGGTGCATGATGGTGATACCGTTAGCATACGCACGAGTTCTTTTTGGGGGTTGTTTGTAAAGACGGAAAAGGTAAGGCTTATTGGGATAGATGCCCCAGAGTTAAATCAGGAACCATGGGGGAAGAGGGCAAAGAGACATCTTAAAAAACTCATTAGTGAAAATGACTGGATTGTAAGGGTTGAGTATGACATCATGCAGAGGGACAGATACGACAGGATACTTGCATATCTCTGGGGAAAGAACAACACATTAATAAACGAGCAGATGTTGTTAGATGGTTATGCTGTATTGTATACAGTGCCACCAAATGTAAGGTATGTTGATAAATTCACAAAGGCTCAAAAGATTGCTCAACAACAAAAAAGGGGGATTTGGGGTAAGCAAGGCTTATCAATGACTCCTGAAGAATGGAGAAGGAAGCACAACAGATGACTATAGATTTGATTATATTTGACCTTGATGGAACACTTGTGGATACAGCCGTTGATCTATGCAATGCAATCAATCATGCAATTGCACCTACACAGTCAAAACCTGTCACTGTTGAAGAAACCAAGATGGTTGTTGGAGAAGGGATAACCAGACTTTTTGAAAAGATTGATATCAGTAAAGGAACTGGTATCTCTAAAGAGGAGATACTAAATAGATTTATACAGTATTATTCACAACACCTGTTAGACAACACAAAACCTTATCCTCATGTAGAAGAAACCCTTAAAAAACTTACTCATTACAAGAAGGCAGTTGTATCAAATAAAAGGGAAGGCATGTCAAGGAAGATACTTGAAGGTTTGGGGTTGTCTGTTTTCTTTGATATGATAGTTGGAAGTGATACAATCGGTATCAAAAAACCTTCCCCTGAACCATTGCTTTATGTAATCAACAATCTGAAATCAAGTAATGAAAAAACTGTCATTGTTGGTGATAGTAACTATGACATTGAGGCTGGCAAGGCAATAGGCATAAAGACAATCGCTGTAACATATGGTTTTAGACCCATTGAATACCTTACTAAAGCAGATTTTATTATTGATAGCCTTGAACAACTCCCAGATTTACTTAAGAGATTGTAATTGATATCTGAATATGTTTCATAATGAGTCGCCTATAAAGGGGATATTGAAATCACTTGGTATTGTCTTTGGAGATATAGGCACATCACCAATATATACCCTAACCGTTATATTCCTTCTTACAAAACCAACAGAATCCCATGTGATTGGTGTCCTTTCCTTGATTGTCTGGACGCTTGTAATCCTTGTTAGTGTTGAATATGCTTGGCTTGCTATGAGTCTTGGCAAGCGAGGAGAAGGTGGGACTATCGTTTTAAAAGAACTACTTGTGCCTCTTCTTAAATCAGGTAGGAAGGTAACATTTGTAACACTCCTTTCATTTATTGGAATATCCCTTCTTATAGGTGATGGGGTCATCACTCCTGCAATAAGCATACTCAGTGCTGTTGAAGGGTCTCTACTTATACCGGGCTTTGAAAAGACAGGACAGACCACCCTTATTGTAATTGCAAGTATCATCGCTATCATACTTTTTCTCTTTCAAAAGAAGGGAACCGAAAAGGTTGCCTTTACATTCGGTCCAATCATGCTTTTATGGTTTATATCCCTTTCAGTATCAGGAATTGTCTCAATTATACAAACTCCATCAGTAATCAAGGCTATAAATCCCTACTACGCAATTGAGTTTCTCTATGAAAATGGTCTGGCAGGGTTTATCGTCCTTTCAGAGGTCATCCTCTGTGCTACAGGAGGTGAGGCACTTTATGCTGATATGGGTCATTTAGGCAGGCAACCAATAATTAATGCGTGGTATTTTGTCTTTACTGCACTTTTATTGAATTATTTAGGTCAAGGTGCTTATGTGATAAGGCATCCTGATGCAGGTAATGTCCTCTTTGAGATGATATTTAATCAGGCTTCAGTTCTATATGTGCCTTTTTTGATACTCAGCATCATGGCTACAGTCATAGCCTCACAAGCCATGATAAGCGGTATGTTTTCAATAGTTTATCAAGGCATTCAAACCCACATTATGCCAATGTTTAAGGTTCATTATACATCGGTTGAATTAAGGACACAGATTTACATAGCCGCAGTGAACTGGTTTTTATTGTTTGCAGTGATATTTATTATGTTTGAGTTTAGAGAATCTCACAGGCTTGCTGCTGCCTATGGTCTTGCTGTAACTGGCACAATGACACTTACAGGGATAATGATGACATGGATATTTTACCTTAAAAATAAGAAGGCACTATTTGGGATAGCCCTCTTTGTCACAATAGTTGATATTGTCTATCTTTCTGCCAATCTTTATAAGATACCACATGGCGGTTATTGGTCTTTGATAATAGCATCATTGCCTTTGTTTATGATAATTCTATACACCAGAGGACAAAAAAGGATTTACAAGGTTATGCAGTTTATGTCTCTTGATGATTTCCTTGATAAGTTTAATAAGGCATATCCCACATCCTCAAAGATAAAGGGCACTGCCCTTTTTTTAATAAGAGATGTAAGGCTGATACCGTTTTATGTGCCACAGACGATGTTTTTTCATGGTATCATCTATGAAGACAATGTATTTGTGTCTATTATAAAGAGAGATGACCCTTTTGGTGTAAAAGGATATTTCAAGGAGGATATAACAAACGGTCTTAGATATTTTGAGATTCAATATGGCTACATGGAGGTAATAGATGTGGAGGAGATACTAAGAGAAGCAGGGATAGACGAAAAGACAATATTTTATGGCGTTGAAAACATTGAGACCCCAAACCTTACATGGAAGATATTTTCTATAATAAAGAGACTAACACCATCCTTTGTTCAATTCTACAAGTTCCCCTCACGAAAACTACATGGGGTCATTACAAAGGTTGAGATGTAGGAGACCTTCAATATTGATGCAGTGAGGCTTATGTGTTTAAAACTCAAAAAAGGGAGGTTACATGCCAGATACCGACATATCAGGCTTGAGGATTGATAAATCTCAATTCGTTTACAAGAGGTCACTTTTTACTAAAAAGAGGATAATCATTGCCTTAAGCATTTTCATTATACTTTCAGCATTAGTGTATGCTTTCATATTAAAGAAAACCCATACTGTTGAATTATCAACCGTGTCAAACTATTATCCATCTCAGTCCTTTACTGTCTTAAATGCAAGTGGATATGTGGTTGCATCAAGGAAGGCATCTGTTGCACCAAAGGTTACAGGACTTCTCGTTGAATTAAATGTTGAGGAAGGCAGTAAGGTCAAAAGAGGTCAAATCATCGCAAGGCTTGAAAATGAGGATGTAAAGGCACAGATAAGTCAGGCAGAGGCAAACATTAGATTACAGACACATAATCTTGAATCTGTGAGGGCAGAATTGGTAGATGCAAAGGAAAATCTAAACCGAAAAAAGGGGCTTCTGGATGAGGGATTTGTTACAAGGGCAGATTTTGATTCAGCAGAGGCAAGGTTTAAAAGGGCGGAGGCAAACTTCAAGGCTACGCAGTCTGCAGTTGATGTTGCAAGGGCAGCACTTAAATCATCTGAGATTGCATTGGATTACACGCTTATAAAGGCACCTTTTGATGGCATTGTGCTTACAAAGAATGCAGATGTAGGAGACATTGTCACACCTTTTGGTGCAGCCACTGGATTAAAGGCAGCTGTGGTAACACTTGCGGATATGGATTCACTTCAGGTTGAGGTGGATGTGTCAGAGTCAAACATCTCACTTGTTAAGACAAATCAGCCCTGCGAGATTGTCATAGATGCAGTACCCAATAAGAGATTAAAGGGTAAGGTGCATGCGATAGTGCCTACTGCGGATAGGGCAAAGGCTTCTATATTGGTGAAGGTGGCTTTCATAGATAGGGATACTGCAATATTACCCGATATGAGTGCAAAGGTTTCTTTTTTGTCCAAAGAACCAACCGAACATGATAGGATGCCAATTATTGCAGTAAACAAGTCTTCATTGTTTGAAAACAACAGGGTTTTTATTGTCAAAGATGGTATCTTGGTTGAAAGACAAATAAAGACAGGTAAGGACTTTGGTGATGTGATTGAGGTCATAGAAGGTCTCAAACAAGGGGATAGGGTTGTCTTAAAACCGTCAAAGAAACTGAAAAATGGTGATAGGGCAAGGATAAAGGAGTAGTTTGAAAGAACCCGTTGTCAGCATCAAAAATATCTGTAAGGCTTATCAAAAAGGCAGTGAGACAATACCAGTAATCCACGATATCACTTTTGATATCATTGATGGTGATTTCTTGTCCCTGATGGGACCATCAGGGTCTGGAAAGACTACTCTCCTAAATCTCATCGCTGGCATAGATAAGCCTGACTGCGGGGAGATAATAGTTTCAGGAATAAACATAACACGGCTTTCAGAGTCCGAATTATCAAGGTGGAGGGCGATAAATGTTGGCTTTATATTTCAGTTTTACAATCTCATACCAGTATTAACGGCGTTTGAAAATGTTGAATTGCCACTACTTTTAAGCCCATTAAGCAAATCACAAAGGCGTGAACATGTCATCTCTGCTTTAAGAGTGGTTGACCTTCTTGACAGGATTGACCACAAACCAAAGGAACTATCAGGCGGGCAACAACAGAGGGTGGCTATTGCAAGGGCGATAGTCACAGACCCAGCCATAATAGTAGCAGACGAACCAACAGGAGATTTAGACAGGAAGTCTGCAACAGATGTCCTTAACCTCATGACAAGGCTAAATGACGAGTTTGGCAAGACAATCATCATGGTCACACACGATATGAGGGCTGCAAAGAGGGCAAAGACCATCAAGTATCTTGATAAGGGCTATCTCAATGACTCACCTGCTAATACTGATTTATAGAAATCTGTTTAGACACAAACTCCGCACCTTTTTAACCATTCTTGCAGTGGCTGTTGCAATATTATCGTTTGGCATCTTAAGGACGGTTATTGATGTTTGGTATCTTGGTGTAGAGGTTGCATCAGCAAACAGGCTTGTAACAAGAAATGCGATATCACTGATATTTTCACTACCTGTTTCGTATAGAGAAAAGATTATGTCGGTTGACGGTGTAAAGTCTGTCTCTTATGGTAACTGGTTTGGTGGCATTTACATTGATGAAAAAAACTTCTTTCCAAACTTTGCCATTGAGCCTAAAGGGTATTTGGGACTCTATCCTGAATTAGTGCTTAATGAAAAGGAAAAAATCGACTTCTTCAAGGACAGAAAATCCGCAATAGTTGGAGAAAAACTCGCTAAAAGATTTGGCTGGAAGATAGGGGATACCGTTACTCTAAAGGGGACAATCTTTCAAGGCAATTGGGACTTCACAATCAGAGGGATTTACAAGGGTAGAGACAAAAACACGGATGAAACCATATTCTTTTTTCATTGGGATTACCTAAACGAGATGGTCAAAAAGACCATGCCCACCTATGCAGACCAGACTGGGTTCTTTGTGATAGGGATTAAGGATGCAAGCAGAGCAGGGGAGATATCTCAAAACATTGATAGCATCTTCAAAAACTCTCTTGCAGAGACCATTACTGAAACAGAGAAGGCTTTTAACATGGGGTTTGTAGCAATGACCGAGGCGATTGTTGTTGTCATTGAGTTGGTCTCATATATTGTAATATTTATCATTATGGCAGTATCAGCCAATACTATGGCAATGACCGTGAGAGAACGGTCTAATGAGTATGCGGTTTTTAAGACACTTGGCTTTAGAACAATACATCTATTAGGGCTGATATTTGGCGAGTCTTTCTTGATAACCATGTCGGGCTGTTTACTTGGGATAGCACTTTCATTCCCAATAGCAGATCTATTCAGTGCATCGTTAAGTGAGTTTTTCCCTGTTTTTAACATCTCCATGCAGACGATTCTGTTTGATGTGGTTGGGGGTTGCCTCATTGCACTTACTGCAGCGGTGTTCCCGTCTATCAAGGCTATCAACACAGACATTGCAAACGGACTAAGAAAATTGATTTAGATGAAACTCATTCTTTTATACAGTTTAAGAAATCTTATTGCACGAAGACTAACCACTACACTCACAACATGCGGCATGGCTTTAGTGGTGTTTGTGTTTGCAACTGTATTGATGCTTTCTGAAGGGCTAAAACAAACCCTTGTAAGCACTGGTGAGTATAACAATGTGGTAGTAATAAGAAAAGGCTCTAATGTGGATGTTCAGAGTGCTGTAGAAAAACAAAAGGCTCTACTAATTGAAACACTTCCCGAGATTGCAATTGATGAAGACGGCAACAGGCTTTTTGCAAAAGAGGTAATTGTGCTAATAGTAATGCCTAAAAGAGAGACAAAAAGCCCTGCAAATATCGTTATTAGAGGCATTGATGAAAAGTCTGTAAGATTAAGACCACAGGTAAGACTCATAGAAGGGAGGTTGCCTAATTTTGGATTAAATGAGGTGATAGTCGGAAAATCAATATCAGAAAGGTTTGAAGGCGCCTTGCTTGGTGATAAATTGAGGTTTGCAATGAGGGACTGGACAGTAGTAGGCATTTTTGATGCAGGCAACAGGGGATATAATTCAGAGATATGGGGTGATGTCAACCAGATGATGCAGGCGTTTAAGAGACCTGTATATTCATCGGTCATCTTCAGATTAAAGGATAGCAAAGACTTTGATGTTGTGAAGTCAAAGATAGAGAAAGACCCACGCATCTCACTTGAGGCAAAGAGAGAGACAAGATACTACGAGGAGCAGTCAGAGATGATGTCAAAGTTTCTTAAGATTTTGGGATTGTCATTAACCACGATATTTTCTATTGGTGCAATTATAGGTGCTATGATTACCATGTATTCGGCTGTAGCAAACAGACAGTCAGAGATCGGCACATTGAGGGCATTGGGTTTTCAGAAAAGGACTGTATTAGGTGCCTTCCTTTTTGAGTCATTATTACTTGGGGTGATTGGTGGCATTATTGGCATTATCATGTCTTCATTTACCCAATACATAACCATTTCTACGATGAATTGGCAGACCTTTTCACAACTTACCTTTTCATTTACATTAAGCCTTGAGATAGTAATACAGTCCATGTTATTTGCAGTGTTTATGGGATTGATAGGCGGAATGTTGCCTGCAATAGTGGCATCACGAAAAAACATTGTGTCTTCACTGCGTTCTGCATGATTGAAATTTTTATATCAAACTGACATACTTTAAGACAAAAACTAAAGGGGTTTTTATGAAAAATCCTTTGCGAAAGAGGATACTCGTTACAGGCGGGGCTGGGTTTTTGGGTTCTCATCTGTGTGAAAGGTTATTAAACGAGGGTAATGATGTTATATGTGTTGACAACTTTTACACAGGTGATAAGTCAAATATCAAACACCTCATAGGTAATCCTTACTTTGAGGTTATAAGACACGATATATGTTTCCCACTTTATGTAGAGGTTGACGAGATTTATAATCTTGCCTGCCCTGCATCACCAATACACTATCAATTTGACCCCGTGCAAACTACAAAGACATCGGTGCATGGCAGTATAAATATGTTAGGACTCGCCAAGAGGCTTAGGATAAAGATATTTCAGGCATCAACGAGTGAGGTTTACGGAGACCCAACAGAGCATCCTCAAAGAGAGACATACTGGGGAAATGTTAATCCCATTGGCTTAAGGGCGTGTTATGATGAAGGTAAAAGATGTGCTGAAACCCTCTTTTTTGACTATCATCGTCAGCATAGGTTAAACATCAAGGTTGCAAGGATTTTTAATACATACGGACCTCGTATGCACCCAAACGATGGCAGGGTAGTAAGTAATTTTATCATACAGGCTCTCAAGGGTGAGGACATAACCGTATATGGTGATGGAATGCAAACGAGGAGTTTTTGTTATGTAGATGACATGATTGAAGGATTTATTAGGCTTATGAATACCCCAGATGAGATTACCGGTCCTATAAATTTAGGTAATCCCACAGAGTTTACGATACTTGACTTGGCAAGATTGACGATAGAACTTACAGGTTCAAGATCAAAGATCGTATTTCATCCGCTTCCAAAGGATGACCCACGGCAGAGAAGACCTGATATCAGCCTTGCAAAAGAGATATTAGGGTGGCAACCAAAGGTGCCATTAAAAGACGGGCTTGTTGAAACCATCTCATATTTTAAACAACTACTAAAACTATGAAGGTCGCTAAACTCTACACCTTTGATGATATCAGGATTGAGGACATACCGATACCAGAGGTAGGTTCAAATGATGCCCTCATAAAGGTAAAGGCATGTGGGATTTGTTCGGGTGATGTGATGCCATGGTATATTGAAAACAAGGCACCACTTGTGATTGGACACGAGTTTTGTGGTGTGGTAGAAAGGATTGGATCAGACTTAAAAACCACCATGCCTTTGATAAATGAAGGAGACAGATTGTTCATACATCATCATGCACCCTGTCTCAAGTGTAAGAAGTGTCTGCGAGGTGATTATGTCCAATGTAGAACTTGGAAGGAAAGTAAGATATACCCCGGTGGATTGAGTGAGTATGTATTAGTGCCAGAGATACATCTAAAACACGACACACTTTTGCTTTCAGATACTATGACTTATGAAGATGGTGCGATGATTGAGCCAATCGCCTGTGTAGTTAAATCACTGCGAAGGGCGAATATCCAGAAGGATGATAATGTTGTTGTAGTTGGTTTAGGGGTTATGGGGCTTATTCATGTGATACTCAGTAGACAATATCTACCAAGCAGGGTGATTGGCATAGATAGGGTTCCATTTAGGCTCAAGAAGGCTATGGAATTTGGTGCTGATACAGTCATCAACATTGAAGAGGAAAATGCATTTGAGATGCTAATGGAAATAACAAACAGAGAATTGGCAAATGTGGTTATAGTTTGTCCAAATAGCATAGAGGCAATAAAAGAGGGTATTAGTTATGTTGGGGATGGGGGAAGGCTTGTTTTGTTTACCCCAGCAAGACCTAAAGAAAAACTTGAGATAGATGTTAATGACCTTTATTTTAGAGACATATCCATCACTACATCTTATTCGTGTGGACCACAAGATACAAAAGAGGCGTATGAACTAATCTACAACGGACAAATAGTCCCTTCTCACCTGATAACGCACAGGTTTCCAATAACACAGGTCAAGGATGCCTTTACTCTCACATATAAGGCTCAAGATTCTCTCAAGGTTATGATAAACCTTTAAGCACCAATCCACTTTATTATAAACAAATGCTAAAAAGGTATTTGTCATCGTTGATTGTAAAAAACAAGGCTCTCATCTACAGGGAAGGGCAGTTTTTGAATGGTTTTTTTCATCTCTTGTTTAAACAGATAAACACAGGTCAAAAATGGACATCCGAAGAGATTGCCCTGTTGAAGAAACACTTTTTACATCTATCTGCTTATATCCCTGTGTTTTTACTCTTTTTGTTACCGGGTGGTAGTCTATTACTTCCTTTTGTTGCTGAAATACTTGATAGAAGACAAAACAAACGAGACACTATATAAAAAATTCATTGATTAGGAGGATATAATGCAAAGGTCTTTTAAGGGGGTTCATCATATTGCAATGGCAACCGGTAATCTTGATAAGACTATACGATATTGGCGCGATTTATTGAGGATGAGGATGGTTGGTGCCTTTGGCAAAAAAGGATACAAGCAGTATTTCTTTGAGATCTCTGAAGGCTCTTGTATATCATTCTTTGAGTGGGAAGGTGTAGAGCCGATACATGAAAAAGACCATGGCAGGGCTGTAAGAGGGCAATTCGCATTTGACCACATATCCTTTGAGGTGTCATCAGAAGATGAGTTGTGGGAGATTAAAGACAGATTAGAGCACAACGGTGAGTGGATATCTGAGGTAATTGACCACGGCATCATTCTTTCAGTATACACCTTTGACCCTAATGGAATAGCCATTGAGTTTACCTACCAAAAGAAGGGTTTGAGTCTACAAGAAAACCCTTTAGATTACGACAAGGATCCGACCCCTATTGCAAAGGAAGGCATTGAACCACAGTTAGATATTTTTCCTAATCCAGCAGAGCCAACTCCTGTAAAACAACGCAAAACACACAGGGGGCTTATGAAGGATTATATGATATAGAAACCCCTCATTGTTGAGATTTTTTGATCTCTTGTAGTTGTTGAATTACAGAGTTTAAAGAGGCACTACCAAAAGACTGCCTTTTATGGAC
Organism: Thermodesulfovibrionales bacterium; assembly: GCA_026415695.1. GTDB lineage: Bacteria > Nitrospirota > Thermodesulfovibrionia > Thermodesulfovibrionales > Dissulfurispiraceae > DUZI01. The sequence continues at coordinate 12,641 of JAOAGP010000031.1, forward strand.
GGATTTTGAAGGGTCTAAATACTCATAGATATCATCAGAAAACAGGTTTGAAAACCCATGTAGTTCTGACAGTTCTAAATCACTCAACCCCTTATTTTTATCAACACAATACCTTACGATGTTTCCAACTATCTCATGTGCATTTCTAAATGCAATGCCTTTACTTACAAGGTATTCAGCCATATCTGTTGCGTTTGCATACCCTTCAGAAGATGTTTGTAGCATCCTTACCTTATTAAACCTGATTTCAGGGAGCATCTCAATGAGACATTGAAGGGTCAATTTTATAGTATCTACAGTATCAAATAGCGGTTCTTTGTCCTCCTGCATGTCTCTATTGTAGGTCAGGGGAAGCCCTTTCATCGTTGTAAGTAAAGACATCAGATTGCCATAAATCCTACCTGTTTTCCCACGCATAATCTCTGCAACATCAGGATTTTTTTTCTGTGGCATTATACTTGAACCAGTTGTAAACGCATCCGATATCTCAATGAATGAAAACTCCGTTGTTGACCAAAGAACCAACTCTTCAGCTAACCTTGAGATGTGCATCATTAGCATTGATGAATGGGATATAAACTCAATAACAAAGTCTCTATCTGATACTGCATCCATGCTGTTTGAAGACACACCATCAAAGCCAAGAAGTCTTGCAGTATAGTGTCTGTCAATGTTTATTGTAGTCCCTGCCAATGCACATGAACCCAAAGGCATGATGTTAACCCTCTTGATTGAATCAACAAATCGTCCCTTATCCCTTTCAAACATCTGGTAATAAGCCAATATGTGATGAGACAGTAAAACAGGTTGAGCCCTTTGAGTATGGGTATAACCCGGCATGATTGTGTCAATGTTGTCTTCGGCAATCTTGACTAATAAGGACTGAAGTCTTTTGATTAATTCAACGATTTTATTGGTTTCATCCCTAACATATAGTCTTAAATCAAGGGCAATCTGGTCATTTCGGGATCTCGCAGTGTGTAATTTTGCCCCTGCTTCCCCAATCTTCTTTATAAGGGCAGACTCAATGTTCATGTGAATATCTTCAAGTTCCTCTAAAAACTCAAACTCGCCTCTCTGTATCTCGTCATGTATCTCCTGAAGTCCTTTTTTGATGAGTTCGGCATCTGTGCTGCTTATAATCCCTTGTTTAGAAAGCATCTCTGTGTGAGCAATGCTGCCTAAAATGTCGTATTGCCAGAGCCTTTTGTCATATGATATTGATTGAGTAAATGTATCCGTTATCTTAGCGGTTTGTTCTGAGAATCTTCCTGACCAGAGTTTTTTCATAAGGGTTTAACTTATCTTACTTTAGTATCGGTCTTTATCTGAATCCGCTGTGCAACACTCTTTCCATCAACATCAAAATACTTGACAGATACATAATCACCCAGTTTTATATCGTAAGGTGTCTTCTTCTCTCTGTTTAGGGTGATTATTGTCTTTTCATCTAATGATATCTGGGCTTCTGTCTTTTTGCTTTTTACTGTCATTACCTTTACGACCGAATCATAAGCAACCACTTCTCCGTTTATATGTCTAACCTTTATCTTCTTTTTATCTTGAGCATGCACAAGACACGCACAAGTAATAATAAGAGAGATTGTTATAAGTAAAGATATAATCCTTTGCATTATACCGACCTCCTAATCCTTTTTATCTATTATATTGCAAAGTCTTGATAAATAAAAAGTCCTGTTTGGTTTTTATGAACTACCAACCCTCTTTGCTGAGATAACTCCATCCATTTGGTTTATTCTACTAAGCAGGTTATTTAATTGAGCGGTGTTTTGAACCTCAACCGTTAGATCAATAATGGCATTTTTGTTATGACCAAGAGATGCCTTGATGTATGTGATGTTTATATCTTGAGATGAGATAAGTGTGCTAAGATTGGCTAAAATTCCGGGCTTGTCAATAGTTTCAATCAATATCTTTGTTTCAGATTTTATGTTCACATCATCGCCCCATTGGATGTCTATAAGCCTACGCGGGTCAAATGCCATGTTCTCAAGGTTCTTGCAATCAGCCCTATGTATAGTTATGCCTTTGCCTCGTGTAATAAAACCAACCGCCTTATCGCCGGGTATAGGTAAACAGCACTTTGCTATTGAATAGAGTATGTTGTCAACCCCTTTTATACGGATTATGCCCCTCTCGTCCTTTGTGGTCTTTTTAGGTTTTGTCTTTGCTTGCTCATCCTGACGGCTTGGCAGCAGACGGTTGATTACTTGATGCGGAGATATCTTGCCATATCCAACATCAACAATGAGGTCTTCAACTGTTGCAACACTAAATGACTTTGCAATCTCTAACATCTTTTCAGATCTAAGGGTTGAAAGTGGGATACCATTTCTCCTTGCCTCATCCTCGAGAAGCTTTGTCCCTATCTCAAGGCTTTTTGTTCTCTCCTCTGCCTTTATCCACTGTTTTATTTTGCTTTTTGCCCTTTGGGTTACAACAAACTTTATCCAATCACGACTTGGAACATGGTTAGGAGAGGTAATTATCTCCACATAGTCTCCGTTCATGAGTTTGTATCTTAGTGGGACCAACCTGCCGTTTACTTTCGCTCCAACGCATCTATGACCAACTTCTGTATGTATGCTGTATGCAAAATCAACAGGTGTTGAGCCTACGGGGAGTTCTTTTATATCACCTTTTGGTGTAAAGACATAAACGGTCTCTGGGACGACCTCTCCTTTGAATGCCTCAATGAATTCCTTTGAATCTGCAACCTCTTTTACAAGGTCTCTCAACCACGCTATATACTTTGTGCTTTTGACATCAATACTGTCTTTTTCCTTATAACGCCAGTGTGCCGCAATGCCTTCTTCAGCAATCTCATCCATCTCTTCTGTTCTTATCTGAAACTCAATACGGTCACCTCCAGGGCCAATGACGGTGGTATGTAGAGACTGATACATGTTTGATTTTGGAAGGCTTATGAAGTCCTTAAAGCGTCCCGGCACCAATGGCCACATAGAATGTATAATGCCTAAAATGTCATAACAGTGCGTGACGGTATCCGTCATAATCCTCAAACCAATAACATCGTGGACTTGTTCGAACGGTATCCCCTGTGAGATCATCTTTTGGTATATTCCGTAGTAGTGTTTTATCCTCCCTTTAATCTTTGCAGGTATGCCTGCCTCAGATATCTTTTTTGAGATTATATCTTTTATCTCATTGATGTATGACTCTTGCTCATCCCTTCTCTTTTTGACCTTTTTCTGTAGCTCTGAAAATATCTCTGGCATCAATATACTAAAGCACAAATCCTCAAACTCTACCTTTAACCATCCGATACCCAAACGATTAGCAAGCGGTGCATATATGTCTAATGTCTCTTGTGCAATGACCTTTCTCTTTTCAATCGGCATAAAATTAATCGTTCTCATGTTGTGGAGCCTATCTGCGAATTTTATCAATACCACCCTTACATCCTTTGACATAGCAAGGAGCATCTTTCTAAAGTTTTCGTTCTGTGCCTCTTCCTTTGTCTTAAACTCTACCTTGCTTAGTTTTGTAAGGGAATCAACGAGAAAGGCAATCTCTGCCCCAAACATCTCCTTGATGTCATTTGTTGATATCCCAGTGTCTTCCACTGTATCGTGCAAAAGTCCAGCAGCAATAGTTGCGGTATCAAGTCTCATCTGTGATAGTATCTTTGCAACGCTCAAAGGGTGATATATATATGGGATGCCCTCTTTTCTCTTTTGAGTGCAATGGGCTTCTCTTGAAAAGACATAAGCCTTTTTTATAATGGATAAGTCAGCGTGCGGATTGTAAGAGATTACGGTTTGTAAAAGTTCGTTTATTGTAATCATAAAAAATTATAACTCTTTTGTATTATGTTAAGATAGTAACTGTTTTAATAAACCAAAAGGAAGTGTAATCTTAAAATGGATAAATTCGTCATCAAAGGGGGTATCCCGCTTAGAGGCACGATTAGGATTGGTGGTGCAAAGAATGCAGCACTACCAATAATGGCGGCGTGTCTGCTTTGTTCGTCAAAAAACACGATTTTAAACATACCTGACATGAAGGATGTAAAGACCATGCAGAGACTTCTTGAACACATGGGTGCTCAAACCCAAAAGGAAGGCTCATCCCTTACGATTGATACAACGGATATAAAGAACTTCATTGCTCCATATGAACTTGTCAAGACGATGAGGGCATCTGTGCTGGTATTAGGACCACTTTTAGCAAGATATGGATTTGCAAAGGTATCTCTACCGGGTGGTTGTGCTATTGGTGCAAGACCTATAAATCTTCATTTAATGGGATTACAGAAGATGGGGGCAGATATCCAGTTGGAATCTGGTTATGTGGTTGCAAAGGCAGATAGGCTAAAAGGTGCAGTAATTAATTTTGATATCCCAACAGTTACAGGCACGGAAAATATAATGATGTCTGCAGTATTGGCAAAAGGCACCACTGTCATTGAAAACGCTGCTATGGAACCAGAGGTAGAAGACCTTGCAAGGTGTCTTCAATCTGTAGGGGCAAAGATAAATGGTGCAGGGCAGAGATTAATTGAGATTGAAGGGGTTGATTACCTTAAGCCAATCAACATGTATGAGATTATCCCTGATAGGATACAGATTGGGACTTATATGACAATCGCTGGCATTACAAATGGTGAGATTGTTATGAAGGGTTGTAGTATCAAGCATCTTGAGGCAGTAGTGGAAAAACTAACAAATACCGGTATTGTTGTCCAAAGTATTCAAGACGGTATAAAAGTAAAAGGCTGTGAGGAGATAAGGTCGCAAGACATAAAAACAATGCCGTATCCTGGTTTTCCAACGGATATGCAGGCGCAGTTTATGGCGTTGATGACAGTTGCAAACGGCACAAGCGTTATAAAGGAAAACATATTTGAAAACAGATTTATGCATGTAGCTGAACTAAGAAGGATGGGGGCTGATATATCAATTGATGGCAGTGTGGCTACAGTGAGGGGTGTAAAAAGACTAAAAGGGGCTCCAGTTATGGCAACAGATTTACGGGCATCAGCCTCTTTAGTAATCGCTGCACTTAAGGCAGAAGGACAAACCACTATCTACAGGATTTACCATCTTGACAGAGGTTATGAACGGATGGATGAAAACCTTAGGTTGTTAGGTGCAGATATCCAAAGATTAAAAGACGATGTGCAGGTTTAAGTGTTTAATAGTCATTGATTTAACTATATTTTAATAAAAAAATAATTTGAAAAATAATTGACAAAGCATTATAATTATAATAATTTTATTTTGAACAATAGGAGGAATATATACAGATGAATATCTATGATGAGATTTCAAGGGTTGCATACGAGATTTGGGTAAAGAAAGGGATGCCAGAGGGCAACGATCTTGAAAATTGGCTTGAGGCAGAGCAGATTGTATATGCATCTTTGCGGGAAAAAGGTGAAACAGACAACACAGCTGACAAAGTGGTTGAGACAACAGAGGTTGAAGTAACAACCATAACCCCTTTACCAGTATCTGATGAACCAAAAGAAACCGCATCTAAGGTTTCTGATGAGGAAAAACCCAAGAAAAGGGCAGGAAGAGCAAAGAAAACTACCACCACTACAGCATCCAAGACCAAAACAAAAAAGACAACCACCACAAAAAAGAAGGCATAGCATGTGAAAGAGGCCTTGTTTTTTGAAAGACTCCAAGGTAATTCAGTCAGATGTAATCTATGTAGTCATCATTGTGTAATCCTACCTGATAAACGAGGGAAATGCGGTGTCAGAGAAAATAGAAATGGCACCCTTTTTAGCCTCGTTTACGGGAAGGTATGTGCTTACAACATCGACCCTATAGAGAAAAAACCGCTTTTTCATTTCTACCCGGGTAGCAAGTCTTTGTCATTTTCTACAAAGGGATGTAATTTTTCATGTTTACACTGCCAAAATTATTCCATTGCACAGATAAGCAAAGACGAGACATTTGATAATGGTATTGAATACAGACCAGAAAACATAGTAAATGATGCTCTCATGTCTAATTCTAAAAGCATATCCTATACCTACTCTGAGCCAACTGTCTTTTTTGAGTTTGCCTATGACACGGCGGTTATTGCCAAGCAAAAAGGTATAAAGAATGTCTTTGTAAGTAATGGTTACAACACAAGCCTTGCTACTCATAAGATAGCACCATATTTGGATGCAAACAACATTGACCTCAAAGGAGATGATGACTTCTACAAAAATGTCTGTGGTGCTAAATTACAACCAGTCTTAGATACTATAAGGTTGATGAAAGAAAAAGGTGTGTGGGTTGAGGTAACAACCCTTATTATCCCAAACATGAATGATGATGACGAGTTTTTATACTGGGTTGCAGATTTCATAAAATCCATTGATGTAAACATGCCATGGCACATAACGAGATTTCACCCTACACACAAGTTACTAAATCAACCCCCAACACCACTTAAGACCCTCATCAAGGCAAGACAGATTGGCATAGATGCAGGACTACACTATGTTTACACGGGTAATGTGCCGGGATTTGAGGGTGAACATACATACTGTCCGGGCTGTAAAAAAGTGGTCATTGAGAGGATGGGTTTTTCAATAGGCAATGTCAATATGAGATCTGGAAGATGTAACTACTGTGGTTACGAGATTGCTGGTGTTGGTATGCCTTAAATGAGTAGGATTGAAAGGGATTCATTTGGTGAGGTATCAATACCTGATAATTCCTTTTGGGGAAGTCAGACACAGAGGGCACTACAAAACTTTAAGATAAGCAATCTTAGGTTACCTTTTGAATTCATCAAGTCCCTTGCAGTAATCAAAAGGTCTGCAGCACTTGCAAATGTAAGGTTAAAACTCCTGCCTAAAGATCTCGGTGACATTATCTCAAGTGTATGTGATGACATCATTAGTGGTAAATACGATGACAACTTCCCCCTTGATGTCTTTCAGACTGGCAGTGCAACCTCAACCAACATGAACATCAATGAGGTTATCTCTACGATATGTAACGAAAGATTAACGGGCATTCGTCAGACCAAACAACCAATACATCCCAATGACCATGTCAACATGTGCCAATCATCAAATGATGTGATACCCTCAACGATTAGACTCTCTGCACTTCTTGAGATTACAAACACCTTGATACCAGCACTTGAGTCGCTGCACAATGGCATTGGAGAATTAATCTCAAGACAGGGAAACATCATCAAAACAGGAAGGACTCACCTCATGGATGCCTTGCCTATAACATTTGGTCAGGAGTTTTCGGGTTGGCAAACACAGATAGGGCATGGCATTGAAAGATTAAAGGGAAGTCTTACTCGTCTATCTCAATTACCATTGGGTGGCACTGCCGTTGGAACTGGTGTAAATGCTCATAAGGAATTCCCTTTAACTGTCACAATGATAATATCAGATTACACAGGATTAGACATCAGACCTTGTCAAAATAGGTTTGAGGCACAGGCATCAATGGATATAGCAGTAGAGGTGTCAGGACATCTAAAGACCATAGCCACAAGTCTCTTTAAGATTGCAAGTGACATCAGACTGATGAATAGTGGTCCAATTTGTGGATTAAACGAGATTAGGATAAAGCCATTGCAATATGGTTCGTCTATGATGCCTGCAAAGGTAAATCCAGTCATTGCAGAGGCAGTAAGAATGGTGTGTGCAAAGGTTGTTGGCAATGATGCCACTATCACTTTTTCCGCTGCTGCAGGTGAGTTTGAGTTAAATACGATGCTGCCAGTGATTGCATACTGTCTTCTTGAATCCATAGGCATACTTTCAAGTGCCACCACATCCTTAAATGAACTGGTTATCAAGGGGTTAACTGTGAATGAGGAGGCAGTGGTCTATAAGGCACAGCAAAATCCGATATTAGCAACTGCACTCGTTCCCTTCATAGGATATGACAAGGCAAAGGATGTAATTCAGAAAGCCATGCAATCAAACAAACCCGCGTTAGAGATAGTAGTTAAAGAAGGTTATTTGTCGTATGAAGATGCAAAAGCCATTTTGGATCTAAAGAAACTGATAATGCCTGATGATTGAAAGTTTGAATTTTATATACTGACTGAAGTGCTATAGTTAGTGAATATATTTACATCCCAACTTGATAATCAAGGTAATATTTCTATAACCAGTTCATTTTTTGCACACTTTGATGTTTATAATTTTTTAAAATCATTTTTAATTTTGGAAATTA
>JAOAGP010000020.1 GCA_026415695.1 Thermodesulfovibrionales bacterium
GTTTAATGGTTTACTTATAGTGTAGTCGTTTTCTATAGCATCAGATAAAAATCTCTCAGCCTCGTTATAATCCCTTTTGCATGAAAAGGCTATGTTTCCTAAACATACTTTTGCCTGTCTCCATAAATCTGATTTATACAAAGGATGATCTGTGGTGATTTTTTCTAAACCATTTTTTATCCAAAAATACGCCAAGTCATTTATATTTGATGCAGTAAGGCACAATCCAAGGAGTATATACAAAGCCTTATTTTCTGGTTCTTGTTGAAGTTGAGATGAGACAATCTGGTATGCCTCTGTGATTTTACCCTCTTGTAAAAGACTAAAAACTATATCTACCATATTGCCTTCTTTAAATCCCATTGTTTTACCTTTGTTTAAGTTTTGAAACAACAATCAATATTTGTCTAAAAATACTATCACAGTCATAGTTATATTGACAATCAAAACTATTTGATGTTAGTTTTAAAGTTATGCCGATAGATTATAAAGACACATTAAACTTACCAGAAACAGCCTTTCCAATGAAGGCAAATCTCAATCAAAAAGAACCCGAGATATTGAGATTTTGGGAAGAAAAGGGCATTTATGAAAAGATTCAACAGAAAAACAAAACAAATGAACCATTCATACTTCACGATGGCCCTCCCTATGCAAATGGTAATATTCATATTGGACATGCCTTAAATAAGATACTCAAAGACATCATAGTCAAATACAAGTCTATGAAGGGATTTTATTCACCGTATGTTCCCGGTTGGGATTGTCATGGCTTACCTATTGAACTACAGGTAGATAAAACCCTCGGAGACAAAAAGGACAGCATTGACAAGATTAAGAAAAGACAACTTTGTAGGGAATATGCTGACAGGTTCGTATCAATTCAAAGAGAAGACTTCAAAAGACTTGGTGTATTTGGTGATTGGCAAAGACCTTACCTTACGATGTCTTATGAGTATGAATCTGCAATTACAAAAGAATTTTTTATCTTTGTAAAAAAAGGGCTTGTATATAAAGGGAAAAAGCCAGTTCACTGGTGTCCTTCATGCATCACTGCCCTTGCAGAAGCAGAGGTTGAATACAACGATAAAGAGTCTCCCTCTATATATGTTGCTTTTAGGCTTGATACTGAAAACTCAAAGTTTCCAAGTCTAAAAGACAAGGTTGTATCTATTGCAATTTGGACAACTACACCATGGACACTTCCCGCAAACCTTGCACTTGCTGTAAATCCAGAAGAAGACTATATTTTATTAAAAAGCGATAAGGGACTCTTTGTGATTGCTCGTGAAAACCTCAAGCCTCTTTCTGAAAAACAGATCTTAAGTGGTGAGGTCATTGATGAGTTTAAGGGAAGGGTTTTAGATGGTATGACCGCCCATCACCCATTTATCAAAAGGCAGTCAATAATCGTCTGTGGAGAGTTTGTTACAGTTGGCGAAGGCACTGGTATTGTTCACATTGCACCTGGTCATGGTGAGGATGACTACGAGGTTGGATTAACTCACAATCTTGATATATATGCACCTGTTGATGACAAAGGAAGATTTACTGATGCAGTTGAAGACTTCAAAGGGCAGTTTGTATTTAAGGCAAATGATGGCATTATAGAATTATTAAAATCAAACGGTGCATTACTTGGGGCTGAAAAAATAACCCATTCATACCCACACTGCTGGCGATGCAAAAAACCAGTAATCTTTAGGGCAACTGCCCAATGGTTTATCTCTATGGACAAAGGCAATCTAAGAGATGCATCCTTAAAAGAGATTGAAAGGGTCATATGGTTACCGTCATGGGGTAAGGAACGTATCTCCAATATGGTAAAAAACAGACCTGACTGGTGCATCTCTCGGCAAAGGGCATGGGGAGTGCCTATTACACTTTTAACCTGTAGCAGATGCGGAAATTATATCTATGATGAGCATTTATTTGACAGAATTGTTAGCCTGTTTGAAAAAGAAGGTGCGGATGCTTGGTATCACTACGAAATAGAGGATCTGATTGGTAGTGATTATATATGTAAACACTGCGGAAACACCGTCTTTGTCAAAGAGATGGATATCTTGGATGTTTGGTTTGACTCTGGGGTCAGTCATGCAGCAGTGCTTGAAAGAGACAAAAGACTTAAGTGGCCTGCAGAGATGTATCTTGAAGGCAGTGACCAGCATAGAGGGTGGTTTCAGAGTTCACTCCTTGCATCAGTAGGAACAAGGGATACCGCACCATATAAAATTGTCCTTACACACGGTTTCACCGTTGATGGTCAAGGCAAGAAGATGTCAAAGTCATTAGGTAATGTCATCGCCCCTCAAGAGGTTATAAAGGCAAACGGTGCTGAGATACTGAGATTGTGGGTATCTGCTGAGGACTACCAAGAGGATGTCAGACTTTCAAAAGAGATAATAAACAGACTTACTGAGGCTTATAGAAAGATTAGAAACACAGGTCGTTATTTATTAGGTAACCTCAATGATTTTGACAACGGTGACTACAGTAAAAACCTCCTTGAGATTGACAGATGGGCAATGTCAAGGCTTCATCAACTAATAAAAAAGGTAAATAACTCCTACGAAAGATACAGTTTCCACGAGATATACCACAGTATATATAATTTCTGCGTAAGTGATATGAGTGCCTTTTATCTTGATATCCTTAAGGATAGGCTTTATACATTCAAAAAGGATTCCCTTGAAAGAAGGGCTGCCCAGTGGGTGCTGTATCAGATATTAATTAATATAACTAAACTTATAGCACCTATACTTTCTTTCACTGCAGAAGAAATGTGGAGTTACATCAAAGACAAGGATTGTGAGAGTGTGTTTTTATCTGATTTTCCCGTTGCAGATGTCTCTTTTATAGATCAAGAGATAGAAGATAAATGGCAAAGGCTCATAACGATAAGGGATGATGTCAATAAAGCACTTGAACTAAAGAGAAAGGAAAAATTCATTGGTAACTCACTTGAGGCAAAGGTTCGTGTTTACTGCAATGAAAAAGAATTTACACTACTTTTTGATAGACATGACTTTTTGAGATATCTGTTTATCGTTTCACAAGTTGAGATTTATAAAGGCATCCTTCCACCATCTGATGCAATCAGGTCAAACAGCATTGAAGACCTTTATGTGTATGTTACAAAGGCTGATGGACTAAAATGTGAGAGGTGTTGGAACTACTCTACTTTTGTAGGCAGTTTTAAAGACTATCCAGAAATTTGTGAGAGATGCTATCCTGCGATTTCTGGCTAAGACAAAAGGTCTATACCTTTTTTATCATTTCATTATCCATACTTTTTGTTGACCAGATTTCTAAGTTATGGATAAAAAAAACCTTACAAGTATTTCAAATAATAGAAATAACGCCCTTTTTTAATCTCGTCTATGTTGAAAATGTCGGGTCTGCATTTGGCATGTTTAAATCATTGGGCAATACATTTTTTATTATCATTTCATTGATAGCAGTAGTTGTAATCTCAATATTAATAATCAAAGACAAAACCAACCGTCTCCCTTATGCCCTTTTGCTTGGTGGTGCACTTGGAAACACAGCAGACAGGATTTTTTATGGGTATGTGATAGACTTTTTAGACTTTCATATTGGAGGATATCATTGGTATGCCTTTAATGTTGCGGATGCATCCTTGACAATCGGCATGTTTTTGCTCCTTCTAAATACATTTTTACCCAATAAAACAATTAAAAAAGATAATCCACAACCAGCCTGAAAGCAATCAAAAAATGACATGTTGTGTTTTCACCTAAAGGCTAAGCGATATACTTGAATTTAACTTACAAAACAACACATCTTTAGAAAGACTTATAAAACCCACATTATTTTACAACGCATGACTTGAGGTAGCCATTTATAAATACATCCAAATCCCCATCCAAGACTGCATCTACATTGCCAATCTCAATACCTGTCCTATGGTCTTTTACGAGTCTATACGGTTGAAGGAC
>JAOAGP010000052.1 GCA_026415695.1 Thermodesulfovibrionales bacterium
AGGGCTATCAAACACGAACCTGATATGTATTATGTGAATAAGTACATGAAGATTATAGAAGAAGAGTTATTTAGGTAACACAAGGGTTTATGCGTTTGAGTGAAAAGACCATTTGGGCTATTGAAACCACAGCAAAAAAGGTGTTTGGTGCTGATTGTAAGGTAATAGTATTTGGCTCAAGGACTGATGATAACCTAAAAGGTGGGGATATAGACCTGTTAATTGAAACCCCACTTGAAGGGAATCTATTAGATGAAAAGGCAAGGTTTTTGGTTGAGATAAAAAAGCAGATTGGAGAGCAAAAGATTGACCTAATTGTTTGCAAAAGACATAGCAACTCAAATGAGACAATCATAGAAGAAGCCTATAAGACAGGTGTAGCTATTTAATCAATATGAAAAAAGGGTTAATCCGATTGAAACACTACCACAATATCTGTAGGTTGCACTTGAGGCGACTAACTGAAGCGTTAAAGACTTTAAAACCACTTATTCCCATAGAGGTAGAAGCCTATAACTCCTTAAAAAAAGTAGAGTTAGCTATTATAGATCATCTGAAAGGCTCTGTGATATATTTTCAACTATTGAGAGTTATTGTATTACGAAGCAACTATTAAAGGAATAGGTTGTATGCTATACATTGTTGTCATTTTAGCATTCTTGCCCTTCGCTTTGGCTATTAATTCATCTGCAGAGATTGTTTGTAGAAAAGATGCCTTTGGAGATACCGTTTGTAAGGATAGAAAGTCTGGTAATGAATGGAGGCAAAGGACTGATGCCTTTGGCAGAGAGACTTGGCGTGATAGGGATGGCAATACCTATGAAAGTAAAACCGATGCCTTCGGAAATAAGACATACAAAGACAGAAAAGGCAATACATACTACGAAAAGACAGATGCCTTTGGTAACACCATCATTAAAGACCAAAAGGGTAAGGATATCTTAAAATGCTCTACCAATGCCTTTGGGGAGTATGTGTGTAGGTGAGTGATTAGAAATGGGATTAAGACTTAAAGCCAAAGAACAAATGGACATTAAAAAGAGTTATAAACCTGACAGCACAAATTGTCCAATTTGTGATTGTGTTATCAATGGGTCTATTTACAATCATTTTCAAGAGAAACACGGTTTAGACAGTTTTAGAGATTGCATAATAAAAGATTTTGATAAAGGTTGTTCACACATTGAGATTGGGAAAAAATATGGTGTGACATTAAAGAATATTGAGAAGATTATCACAGATAATAAAGGGATTAACATTAGTAATCATAAACCCTCGTGTTCAGGTAATCTTGAACCAAAAGATTTCAAGGAAGAGACTACAACAGTTTGGAGTTTTAAAAATAGGGGTTCATGGGCTTCTCACAGTGCTCAATATAGGGGTAACTGGTCACCTTATATACCAAGAAACATAATTTTAAAATACACATCCGAAGGTGATTTAATCTTAGACAACTTTTGTGGTGCAGGCACTACAGCAATAGAGGCAAAATTACTGAATAGACGATGTGTTGCATTAGATATAAACAAGCATGCAATAGAAATGGCGAAAAAAAATCTGCATTGTATATCTGGGGCAAACAAACTTTTCAGCAATATTATGTATGAGCCTGAGTTGATTGTAGCAGATGCAAGATCCCTATCATTGTGTCAGGATAACACCTTTGACCTTGTATGTTCACACCCACCATATGCGGATATCATTAAATACACTAACAAGGAAAACGGTGACCTATCTCATTTAGATGTAAATGATTTTTTGAGGGAAATGAAAAAGGTCGCAGACGAAAGTGTAAGGGTTCTAAAACCAGGGAAAAAGTGTGCAGTATTAATTGGAGATATGCGTAAAAACAAGTGTGTAATACCGTTAGGTTTTAAACTTATGGATGTTTATCTATCTGCTGGTTTTAGCCTTCATGATATTATCATAAAAAGACAACATAACTGTAAAACTACTGGTTTTTGGTATTCAAATAGTATTAAACACAACTTTCTTTTATTAGCACATGAATATCTCTTTATCTTTGAAAAACCTTCCTATAATAATAGTTCTTTATCAACTTTTAATAAAGATGTAAGTGACCTTTCTGAAAATTTTGTCTTTGATGAAGAAATACTTATAAATGAAGAAATAAAATTGGAAACTACTACTGTCTGGATTTTCCAAGAATCCGAATTTCAACAAAAGATGTTACTGAATATATTAAATCGTTACGGCAAACATGAAGGAAAGTTTGATTACGCAATACTAAAACCATCAAATAAAAGTTTTGATAAAAAAAGCATAAAAAAACTTTTTTTAATTCCCTGTGTTAATCCATTATCAAATAATACTAATGAATTAATCAATTTTGTATTAGGTAATATTGATTTGATAAGTCAGCATTTAAATTTTATCAAAAAAGATGGTTATTTTATTATACACACAAGGGATATTGAGTTAAATGGTTGCGTTGTCTCTTTAGCAAAGATGTTTATTGATAAGATAAATATTCCTACTCTTAAGTTAAAAGAGATCATCATATCAGTTAGAGAAAGTAACAAACCAATTTTAAAAGCCTCAAAAAGACTTAAAAGAATCCATAGCTACATATTGGTTTATGAAAGAAAATAAAGAAGATATACTGAAAAAATTCAGAGAATTTATATCAAGTCTAAAGGTTGCAATAAACCAAAATAAAACAGGGAATATAGAAGATGTTAAGACTACATTGTCAAGGATTAATGAATATTTCTTTAACACTCATGATGAAATTGGATATACTAATATTCTTGAAGACACCTTTCAATACTTTTCAGAATTCCACAAGTTTTGGGAAATTTATCACATGGAGATTTTAAATCCAAAAATTGATGATACAAAAGCTATGAAGATTGCAGAAGTTTTGCGTGATATCTATGTCAAATATGGTAAAGAGGTTTTTTGGGAATTATATGATACTTCGGGTTTAGAGAAAAAAGATATTTGTAAGATCCGTTATCTTACGGCTAATCAGGATTTTAGAGCGTTAAGAGATTTCAAATATTTTGCTCAACTTTATATTGATGATCCTACTTTGTTTGATTTAAACAATGTTTATAAACATCCTGACGACTTTTTATCAGCAATAGGGATTACAAATCTATCGCAAGGTGACAAAAGGTCTAAATATGCCTCAAAGGCAGCAGAATTGATGATTAACAATAATATTGAGCCATATGATTTATTGTCTTTTTGTAAAAATGACCTACTTAAAGTGAAAGAATTGATTTTGGATAACAAAGGTTCTGGCTATGGTAATAAGAAGACTGACATGTTTATAAGAGACATGGTAGTGCTTGGAGTATGGGAAAATGCTAAAAATTTTGATAAGATTGATGTTGCAAGTGATATAAATACTATAAAGGTCGCATTAAGAACAGGTCTCTTAAAGACAGACATATTACTTGTTAGCAGTTTTTTGGATATTTTTTGTTATCAATATACATTGATAGATGATAAAAATGCTCAAGCATGGCGTAGGGTTTGGGAAAAGTGGAATGAAGGATTCCCTCCTTCAGAATGTATAGAAAGCCCATGCCTCCTTGATTATTTTGTATATAGGGTTATTGGTAAAGATTTTTGTAGAGAATCCCTATGTATATTTGAATGTGAAACCAAAGCACACACTTTTAAATGGCATTCTGGGAGGAATAAAACATGTCAGATTTGTGCTAAAGACAGTAAAAGGGAAAAGGCATATGTTATTAAGAAAGTTATGCCATGCACTGACGATGAGGGGCAAATATTTTTTAAAAATTCTCCCTTTGTAAGAGGAGAAAATGCAATTTTAAAGGAGTTAAAGGCTTGTCCATTTGAAGACATTTGTGGGTCAAAGACAAATAGTTTTAGAAAACTCAATCCTCCAAAGTCAATAAGCATATTAGGGCAAACAGGATGGGAAAGTGCAAAGACAAATGCAGTTGAGGGCGGTGGAGGGTTGATGTCATGAGCTTAAATCTCATCAATAAGGAGTAACTATGTCTTCTATACCCTATGTTCCGCTACATTTACATACACAGTATAGCCTACTTGATGGGGCTATAAAGATAGATGAGTTGTTAAACAAGTCAAAAGAGTTTGGTCTTAATGCAGTTGCTATTACTGACCATGGCAACATCTTTGGTGCTGTGGAGTTTTATAAAAAGGCAAATAACAAGGGCATCAAACCAATAATCGGTTGTGAGGTATATGTAGCCCCTACAAGTAGATTAGAAAAGACAAAGGTAACCTTGGAAGAAGATGCAGAGGAATACGCCTTTCATCTGATTTTACTTGTGCAAAACGATGAGGGCTACAGAAACCTATGCCAACTCATAACATCATCATACCTTGAAGGTTTTTACTACAAACCTCGTGTTGACAAGGAGATATTAAGACAACACAGTAAAGGTCTCATAGCACTTTCAGCATGTCTAAAAGGCGAGATACCTTATTACATAATCACAGGGCAATTTGAAAAGGCTAAAGAGGTGCTTGAGGAATACATATCAATCTTTGGTAAGGATAATTTTTATCTTGAGATACAGGAAAATGGCTTGCCAGAACAGAGGATTGCAAATGAGGGTATTATAAAATTATCCCGCTTATACGACATACCTATTGTTGCTACTAATGATTGCCATTATCTAAACAAGGAGGATGCAAGGACGCACGAGATACTACTTTGTATCCAGACCACCAAAACACTAAAAGACCCTAAACACATGAGGTTTAGTAGCGATGAGTTTTATTTCAAATCCCCTCAAGAGATGCTTGAGGCATTTAGAGGTTTTGAACAAGCAATCAGCAATACTAACATCATTGCTCAAAGGTGTAATTTTGAATTTGTATTAAAAGATAACTATCTTCCTCAATACACTCCACCAAATGGTCAGAGCCCAGATGATTATCTTAGCGAAATTGCAAAGGAAGGCTTATACAAAAGGTTTGATGGAAGCCCTCCACAAGACTACATCCAACGGTTAGAATCAGAGTTGGAGATGATAAAGAAGATGGGGTTTTCTGCATATTTGCTCATTGTCTGGGATTTCATATCCTTTGCTAAATCAAGAGGCATAGCAGTAGGTCCTGGTCGTGGTTCTGCAGCAGGCAGCCTTGTTGCGTATTCCATAGGTATCACAGAGATAGACCCAATAAAATACGGTTTACTTTTTGAGAGGTTTTTAAATCCAGAGCGTATCAGCATGCCTGACATAGACATAGACCTATGCAGAGATAGACGCCAAGAGGTCATCAATTATGTTACCGAAAAATACGGACATGATAGGGTCGCACAGATAATCACATTTGGGTCTATGGCTGCAAGGGCTGCCATTAGGGATGTAGGAAGGGCACTTGATATCCCATTAAACGAGGTGGATAAGATTGCCAAATTGATACCTACAAACACAACCCCGATTAACAAGGCATTAGAAGAGAACGAACAGTTAAGGACGCTGTATCAGACTGATATTAAGATAAAAGAACTTTTAGACCATGCTATGAAGTTGGAAGGGTTATCTCGCCATGTATCAAAACACGCTGCAGGGGTAGTGATTGCACCCGAACCAATTACTAACTTTATGCCTTTTTATAAAAATCCATCAGATGATAACATAATAACGCACTTTGAGATGAAGGCTGTGGAAAATCTTGGACTTCTTAAGTTTGATTTTCTTGGACTTGCAACCCTTACGATTATCCAAAAGACCTTACAGTTTATCAAATCTCAAGGCAAAGAATTAGACATCTCAAGGATACCTTTTGATGATGCAAAGACATACGAACTTCTTGGTTCAGGCGAAACCACTGCGATATTCCAACTTGAATCCAAAGGGATGAGAGACATTCTTGTTAGGATGAAACCCAATGTCTTTGAAGACCTCATCGCACTTGTGGCACTTTATCGTCCCGGTCCAATGGCGTGGATTGATGATTTTATAAAGAGAAAAAAGGGGTTAGAGCAGATTGAATATAAATTACCTGCACTCAAATCCATTTTACATGAGACATATGGTATCACGATCTATCAAGAACAGGTCATGATGATAGCCAATAAGATTGCTGGATTTAGTATGGGACAGGCAGACATACTCCGTAAGGCAATGGGCAAGAAACTCAAGGATGTTATGGCTAAACAAAAAGAGGAATTCATAAAAGGTGCTGTAAACAACGGCATACCAGCAGAAGACGCCAAGAAACTATTTGAGGATTTAGAGCCGTTTGCAGAATATGGGTTTAACAAATCCCACTCAGCCTCATACGCATACCTTGCCTACCAGACTGCCTACCTCAAGGCACACTTCCCAGTAGAATTCATGGCTGCAAACCTTAGTCTTGCAATGAGGGAGACGGGTAAGATAGTAAATCTCATAACATCGTGTAGGGATATGTCTATAAAGGTATTGCCACCAGATATAAATCATAGTCAAAGGGAGTTTACAATATCAGATGGTGCGATAAGATTTGGACTTGAGGCAGTAAAGGGTGTGGGTGCTGCTGCGGTTGAGGTATTGTTGAAGGAAAGAGAAAAAGGGGAGTTTAAGGACATCGACGATTTTATCAATAGGGTTGATAGCAAAAAGGTTAACAAAAAGGTAATAGAAAGTCTCATAAAGGCAGGTGCATTGGATTCCTTGTTTTATAAAAACAATGGTGCAGGACTTGACATAAAGCAAAGATGCATATTTAGGGCAGAGGCGTTTGAAAGACTAAATCAAGACAATGGGAAAAGACACATGACCCCCGGATTATTTGCAGGAGATACAGACATGCCACTACAAGATGTTAAATCTCAGTGGGATGAAGATACCCTTCTTAAGAATGAAAAGGAGGCTATGGGTTTTTATCTATCAGGGCACCCACTTAGACAGTATAGGTCTGTATTGAGGGCAAGAGGGGTCATGCCCATCATACATCTTTCAGAATTGGATGACAGGGCAGATGTGATTATCGCAGGTGTAATAAATGATATTAAGTTGAAGGCAAAGGCTAAAGGAACAACCAAATATCTAACCATAGAGGATGAAACGGCAATGATTGATTGTCTGGTATATGTCAATGGTAAGAATATCTCGTCTGATTACGAAGAGGGTGATACAGTAATCATCACAGGACAGTTACTAAAATTGGACAATTCAATTAAGGTAATAACAAAGGATGTTGAACGGCTTGACAAGTCGGTTTTGGATATGACCGAGATTTACTACATAGATTGTCATGTATCAGAGGATACCAGAGATATCCTCTGCTCTCTCCGAAATCATTTTGAAGATTCAAACGGTGGAAATGGCAGGGTATTCTTCAGACTTCACTTGCCAGAATATTGTGTAACCTTTTCAAGTAACCTAACCCCTTCTCAAGACCTTGAAAGACAATTAGAGGCAATGGGTTGTGGGAGTATTAGATTAAACAAGGTTACACGCATTCAATAGGTATCAATCTAAAATCCTATATGAGGTTTAGCTGCCCTTTCTATCTCCCTCCTTGCTGCCATGTCCATTAATATCCTGTCAGTTGCATATTTGCCCTTTTCATACCTTCTTAATTTCAAGGCGTCACGGGCCATGTCTATATACATAAGTGTAAGGGATATCATCTTATCTGGATCAGGCTCAAAATGAAAAGCCCCTTTAAACCTCTCAAAACATACATCAGTTAGCAGTTTTGCTACTTCCTTGCTTGCACCTACAGGAGATTCCCCTCCAAATACTACTGGCACCCCTGATGCGACAAAGTAGCAACCAATTGCAATCGCCTTTTCAGACATCCATTCGGGTGCTATGCCTACTCCGGGCATGCCACCAATCTCGTTAGAAAGTCCACCTTCTTCTGCCATCGCACTTAATATTGTTAGAATCCTTGAATTGTCAACACAGGCTCCTAAATGAAGTATTGGAGGAATTCCAATTGCTTCACAAACCTCTCTTAAGCCGGGACCTGCGGATTCTAATGCCATCTCGGGAATGAGATATCCAGCGGTGCCACAGGCTGCAGAACCACAGCCTGTTGAGACAATTAAGACATCGTTTTTGATTAACTCAAGGGCGATGTGTTTGTGTAGTCCTGTGGACTGAACCCTTGGATTATCACATCCAGCAAGCCCTACAACGCCTCTAATCCTACCAGAAATAATGGCATCGTTTAGCGGTCTAAAAGACGCACGAAATTTGCCTCCTTGCATGTATTCAATGTATTCATGGGAAAAGCCACCTATCATGGGGTATTTTTTTGTTATGTGGCTCCCCTTTGTCTTTCTATTTACATAATTGTCGCAAGCAATCCTCACTATCTGCCTTGCTATCTCTTTAGCCCTGTGTTCGTCATATTGGATGTGGATTGCCCCAGCCATCTTGCCTTTTGCAGAGGTGGTTATTATCTTTGTGTGAAACCTCTTTGAGAGTTCAACAATAGCAGGCATTATACATTGGACATCTACGGTTATCGCATCAATAATGCCTGTTAGAATGCCAATCTCTTGGTTTGTAAAACCCCCTGCAGTGGGGATACCATGCCTCATCAGTATCTCATTTGCAGTGCAACACATCCCTCCTAAATTGATCCCCTTTGCACCTTTTGATTTCGCATATTCAATCATCTCCTTTTCTTCTACTACCTCTACAATCTTCTCTGATAGGGTGGGTTCATGTCCATGAACGACAAGGTTTACCTCATCTTCTTTGAATATACCAAAACTTGCCTCTGCCTTCATCGGATATGGGGTGCCAAAGAGTATGTCAGTAACATCTGTAGATATCATGCTACCACCCCAGCCATCTGCAAGTGCAGTCCTTAAGCCATGCATGAGGAGGTTTTCTGGCTCATGGTCAACACCTACTGATGTCCTGTGCATCGCCTCGCAGACCTCCCTGTCTATGTTACGAGGGATAATACCCCATTTTCTCCATCTTTCTTGTGTGGGCTTTGGTGCCCTTTTTATATAGTTGAGTTCACCATTCTGGCGCTGGAAGTCCTGTAAAAACATCATTGCTACATCATGGGCTACATCGTGAATAGCCCTGCCTTCATAGTTGATATCAAGTATCCCAGCCACTCTGAATAACTTTTTTACATCCTTTATCTCAAAATCCTTTGTCTCTTTTCTTGCTACCGCAAGGAGAGTAAGCACCATGTCTCTTGCATGGTCACTGTGAGCAGCAGTGCCTCCTGCAATCATCCTCAGAAAATTTCTTGATACAACTGTTGGTAGGTTTGCACCGCACACCCCTGTCAACTCCTCTTCATCTTTTTTCCCAACAAGTCTGCATGGACCAACATTACAAGCCCTACAACACGCACCACTGCTACCTATTGGGCATTGCTTGATCTTACTTGCCCTTTGAAAAGAGGTCTCTAAACCATGCTCATAAGCCCATTTTAGTATCTCATTTGCCTCAATATTCCCACTACCGTGCTTTATATCCATGTATTTACCTCCTGTTATGTTAAGATTGGATCCATCTCAAGGGCTGGGTGTTGTTTTTGTGTTAGGAATTCAAGTAATGGATCAGACTCCTCACAGATAGTCTCATCTGCAATCCTGTCGAGCAAATCAGGTATCCCTTCCTCTTTAGCCCTTATGATGAAGTCCTCTTTGATGCGTTCTTTTAGTGCTGCAGGCATCCATACTATCCTCTTTATACCCCCATCACCGTAAAGGAATTTCTTGCTTGTTATAAAGTTTACACCTATACCCATGAAACCGGGTGTCTGCATGCCCCCTCCAACAGAGCCTGCAAGTGTGGAGAATTTCATCCCTATGGGTGTCATTCCTTGAGAACCCCTATTTACAACCATTACACCATTTGCCTCTGGTATTATTGCCACTATACATTCAAAACAACCACAGGATGTCATGGGGTTTTCCATGATGGTGTATAGGTTTAAGGTTTCTACTGCCCCACCAGATGCCTTCTTTAGATATTCATCTACACCTGAATATCTACCGTATTTGGCGTCTAACAAAGAGCCTTTTGGTATGGGTTGATTACCTCCAGTGGGGTCAATCTCATAGGCAGCCTTTCCATCAAGCCAGTTGTATGCACCGCATAGACCAAGTCTTTCAGGTGTGATTACACATACATGAGAAGGTGCAAATGATTGACAAAGTAAGCAGGAATAGAATGTATCAACAGACTCATCAGTCAGGGTGCTTAATCTAATGTCTCTTTGTCTGTATATCTTTTGAGCCTCCTGTCTTTCTCTTAAGACATCGGTCTCATTGATGTAAATCAATGTCTGAACCTTATCCACAATGGATTTAAACTTTGAGTGTATCATTGTGTTTAGGATTATACCCAGATGTTCAAGGGTTATACCGGCGGATTTTGCAGAGGCACTTATCCTTATCCAGTTGATGTCCCTTTGTCCCATGTGCCAGATGCCTTGTGCCTCATTAAGTATCTGGTGAATTTTTCTTTCTATGATGGTCTCAAAGTCCTTCTGCATCTTTCTACCTGCTACCTCTACAACTATGCCAAGGGGCATCTTACCGCCCTTTTCATACTCCTCCAGCCAATTATCTCCAATGATGACTACCTTGTTGTCCTCAATCTCCTCCATCTCCTTCATGGTGACCAACTCAAATGCGGGGGTTCGTTGTCCACCAAATTCAATAAAAGTTTGCTCCTTCCTTATCCTCTCGCCCTCAAATGCAGGACCATAAGCAACTGGTATGGGAGGTTTCTCAACTGTAATCTTAAGCCCCCTTACCTCA
Organism: Thermodesulfovibrionales bacterium; assembly: GCA_026415695.1. Taxonomy (GTDB): domain Bacteria; phylum Nitrospirota; class Thermodesulfovibrionia; order Thermodesulfovibrionales; family Dissulfurispiraceae; genus DUZI01. The sequence continues at coordinate 10,715 of JAOAGP010000052.1, forward strand.
ATAGCACGCTGGACTATCCTTGAGTGGTCAAGTTCTTTATCAACCTCCTCGTATGTGCAAACACCTGTGGGATGGATAACTGGCACATCTGTATCACAAATTGCTGGGAAGCCCATGTTTATTGCCCCTGCACCTGTTGCCCATTTCAAGTCATCAAGTTCGCCTAATACTATTGCAAATGCAAAGACCCTGTCTTTTTGATATTTGAGGTGTTCTTTGAAGTCGCCGGGTTTTTTTGCACCAAATATCAAGGATGCCCTAATTGCCCAATCAAGTGCATAAAGTGTATGTTCTGTGTGTGGTCCAAGCGGCACTATCCTTGAATCCCATCCTAATTCAACCCCTTTTCTCAATAGTTGTTTTGTGACACTATCACCGTTGGACTGTCCTGATAAAAAGATGAGTATGTTTTTTTCCTGTAATTCCCTAACAATGCTTACAGCAATGTCTTCTGATGGTGCAGCCCCAATGATTGCAGCAAAACCGGGCATCGTTCCGTCAACCAACTGCACACCTAAATTTCTCTGTATGGTATCAGTGATAAAACCGTTGTAAGTATAGCCAGTTTCTTTATCTATGTATGGCTCATCCCCGTTTATGTATCTAAGTGCAAGGAATATCTCCTCTGCAAAGAGTGTTGCCATCCCTGAATCAAGGGTCTCCCCTAAATAAGGCAACCAGAGGTTTTCATCAGGGTCATCATGCAGAAGTTCTTGGGCAAATCCTAATGCCACCTTCATATCTGATAATGTCTTTACGGGAAAACCTGTTAGGGCATAAATCATTGGTAGATAAAAGGCAGTATCAGGAAACTCAAACTCGTAATCCTTCCCTTTTTGTTGAATAGTTTTTTCTAATAAGACTTCTGTCTCTTTTACGATGCTTCTTGCACCTCTTATTGTTGATGTGGCAATTAGTTTTGACACCTATTGTCCTCCTCAAGACTTTAAAGTTAGTTATGGTTAAGAAAAAAATTGTATACTGACTGTTTGATACTAAAATTAGGACATCATAAATACTTCATTACTACATCCTTTAATGTATCAAAAGACACTGGTTTGGTAAGGTAATCGTTCATTCCAGTAATCTTACACCTTTCATAGTCCTCTTTTGTTGCCAAGGCAGTTAATGCTATGATGGGGATTTTTGAGTTCTTTACACCTTCAGCACCATTTCTTATAAGTGTGGTGGTCTCAAAGCCGTCCATGAGAGGCATATGACAGTCCATTAATACAAGCAAGTAATCATTCTTCCGTAATGACTTTAAGGCATCAAATCCATTTTCAGACACATCCACAGAAAAACCCATCTTCTCAAGCATCTTTCTTACAACCAACTGATTTATTGGATTGTCCTCCACTACAAGTATCTTTTGAGACTTAACAATTGCTGTGGTTTGAATGTCTGTTTTGTCTTCAACAATATTAGTATCTTCGTAATTGGTGGTAGATTTAAGGGTGATTGTTAGGGTAAATGTCGCCCCCTCACCAACTGTGCTTTCTGCCCTTATCTTGCCTCCCATGAGTTCAGCAAGTTTTTGTGATATAGCAAGTCCTAATCCTGTGCCACCAAATTGTTTTGTGGTTGAGGCATCTAACTGTGTAAATGCGTTAAATAGCATGTGCATCTTTTCCTTTGGTATGCCAATACCAGTGTCTTTTACAGTAATGTTTAAGGATACATAACTTTCATATCTTGAAATCATGTTTGCAGATATTGAAACCTCGCCTTGTTGTGTGAATTTTATGGCATTGCTCATGAGGTTTACCAATATTTGTCTCAAACGCCCCCTGTCGCCTAAATAGGTATCAGGAAGATTTTCATCTATTGATAGAAAGAGTTTCAGACCTTTCTGTATTGCTTGATGATTAAACATGTCATAGACTTCAAATATCAGTGCCTTTAAAGAAAATGGTTCTTGCTCAATGTCAATCTTTCCAGCCTCTATCTTTGAAAAGTCAAGTATGTCGTTAATAATTGATAGCAGACTATTTGCACTGTTTGATATCACTTCACAGTAATGCCTTTGTTCATCAGATAAATCTGTGGACTTAAGGATGTCTGCCATGCCAATGATTGCATTCATAGGGGTTCTAATCTCATGGCTCATGTTTGCCAAAAATTCTGATTTTGCCCTGTTTGCCTGCTCTGCTACCTCTTTCGCAAGGGCAAGCCTCATCTCCATACGCTTTCTCTCTGTTATATCAATGGCAACACCTGTGTTATAAATAATATTGTCTTTATTGTCCAAAACCCTAAATGACCGTGCCCATATCCATCTTATCTCTCCATCAGGACGAACTATTCGGTATTCAAGATTGAAGGGTTCATTGTTTAAAAAATCATTATTGAGGTGTTGTATCACTTTTTCAAGGTCATCCTTGTGAACATGTTTTAAAAAGGAATTAGGGTCATCATACAATTCACTACATGGCCTTCCCCATATCTTTTCATATGCGGGGCTTATATAAAGCATCTTTTTGTTGTCTTTTGATCTAAGCCAAAAGATCTCTTCAATGTTGTTTGCGATGATGCGGAACTTTTCCTCACTCTCTCTCAATGTCTGTTCTATCTGTTTTAGATATGTGATGTCTATGTGAGAGCCAGCCATTCTATATGGATAGCCGTTGCTGTCTCTCAATGCCTCCCCCTTTGAGAGTATCCATACATAATGACCGTTTTTGTGTCTCATACGAAATTCAACAGTATAGTCAGGTATCAACCCCTTTAAATAATCATTTATAATATTGCTTACCCTATTTACCTCATCAGGATGGAGGTTGTCATAGAATGTTTCTACCCTGTTGGGCAACTCATCATCCTCGTATCCCAGCATCTTCTTCCACATTGGCGATAGATACAATGTGTTGTTTTTTATATCCCAATCCCAGATGCCATCTCTTGCCCCTTTTATTGCAAGTTCAAATAACTCTCTTGACCTTTGGAGTTCTTCATACATCTTCTTTTTTTCTGTGATATCATGGAATATACCCTGCAGGTAGGTCTTATCCTTGATATTAATAATGCTTGCAGATATCTCTACATGGTAGATATTGCCTTTACAATCTATGACCTCCGCCTCTTCATGTTTTGTTGCATAAGTTTTGATGTTTTTCTTAAACATCTCTTGATAGTATTGTCTTTTTTCTGGTGGATGGAGTTCACTTTGATGCATACCAATGATTTTATTTTTTGGTTTTCCTATAAGTTGAGCAGCCTTTTTATTTGCGTTTACTATCAAACCTGTATTAATGTCAGCAATGAAGATAGCATCATTTGCATTGTCAAAAAAGTTCTCGTATGTCCTTTCGGTCTCTTTCAGAGCCTCTGACAACTTAAAGAGTTTGCGTGTCTGGTCGTGTATCTGTCTGTAGAGGCTTGTCTTAGAGATCTGAACTTCCTTGCTTTTCTGTATTGTTTCAGTGATGTCTCTATTGCTTGCCCTCTTGCCTAAATATTGACCATCATCGTCATAAACAGGGTTACATATTTGTTCAATCCACCTGACAGAATTTTCAGTAGATACAATCCTAAATCTAAATGCCTTATTTTCTTTTGATACATCCCCTCCCCAATGGGCTTTAAATAGCGAAAGGTCATCAGGGTGGACAACATCATAGATAAATTCAGGGTCATTAACAAATTCCTCTGGAGGATATCCCGTAATCCTCTTGCAGGCAGGTGAGCAGTATATAATCTCATCATTTGGTGCAATCCACATCTCCCAGTCGTATGTGAAATCTGCGATAAACTTGTAAAACTGGTTAGTTTTCTTGAATTTTTTGATAATATCCTTAAAATTAGGTTCGGTCATCCTTGCCATCCTATCCAGTTACGGCTTTCTTTTTTTAGTAAAAGGATGTGCTTGTCCTCAATGGCTGCCTTTATGAGACTGCCCAAAAACCCAATAAATTTTAGTTTGTTTATAAATGGTAATGCAAGCCATCCAACTGCAAGGTGTTTACCGAGGCTTACTACCTCACCTAATATCTTTGGTTTATATGATATGAGGGGTTGCCTTGTGATTAATCTATATACATTTTCTGCTACAACTCTGCCTTGTTGAAGTGCAAATTGGGCTGCGGTAGGGACTGGTTTGTTGGTAGAGGGATTCATTGCCAATGCGTTATCCCCAAGTGCAAATATGTATGGATAATCTAATGCCTGAAGATACTCATTTACCACTATCCTCCCCATCAGACCTGTTTTTAATCCGCTTGACTGAAAGATATCTGAAATCCTTATTCCACCTGTCCAGATGAGTGTGTAAGAACGGATGGTTTCACCTGTTGAAAGTAATACAGTATCTGCAGTCCTTTTTGTGATAAACCTATTGGTTAAGATAGTCACACCCTTCTTTTCTAATCTTTCGTGTATCTGTTTAGACAGATCCTCCTCAAGACTTGGCACTAATCTACTACCTCCTTCAATTACGATAACCTCAAAGCCCATTGGATTCTGTGTTTTCTTGAGGAAATCAACCAATTCGGCTGCAAACTCCACCCCTGTGAGCCCACCACCACCTACAACAAATCTAAGAAGGTCTCTTTGATGATTGTAATTGTTTGAAAGCCTTGCCTCCTCGCATACACCATTTATATGCTCAAATATAGCCTGTGCGTCATCAAGGGATTGTAGTGTTAGGGAGTAGTCTTTTAGCCCCTCAATGTTGTAATAGTTTGTAATGCTTCCCAAGGCAATTACAAGATAGTCAAAGGAGATATCACTGCTCTTAAGTTTTAGTGTCCTTCTTTCAGGGGAGATTGAGACTACCTCGCCTTGAATGAACCTTATCTTTGTCTTTTTTATGATGTTTTCAATGGGGATAGAGACGGTAACATTTCTCACAGCAGCCTCGTGAAGTTGTGTTTTATATGTATGAAAAGGGTTCTTGTCTATGAGGCAGATTTCTACTGAGTTGTTGTATTTGAATAGACTTGCTAATCTTAAGGCAGATGTCAACCCACCGTATCCTGCACCTAAAATCACTATCGTGTTTTTATCGTTCCCCATGATGATTTATTATACAGAAAAACTTGACATTAAATGAATTTTGTTCATCTACTTGCCTATAGATTTAGGGATGGTTTTTATGAATGTCTCATCTGATTGGTTTTTCTTCTTATTGTTCTAATGCTAATGCCAAGTGATTTTGCGGCTTTTGTCTTGTTGTTGTTAAATCTTTTGAGGGTTTCCTGTATAACGAGGTTTTCAATGTCTGACATCTTGAGATTCATTGGTATGTGATAGTAATTATCTGTGTCTAATAATATGTCTTGTGTCTTTCTACCAAAAAAGTTATCCTCAAGGTGAGGGGTAATGTGTATTGGAAATACCTTGTCTGTGTTGTAGGGTAGAAATGTTGCAACCCTCGTCATAGTATTTCTCAACTCCCTCACATTGCCCTTCCAAGGATATGATTCAAGCAGGTGTATTGTTTCTGGTGAGAATGTTGGAAAGGGCGGAGACCAGCCCATCTCCGATAGCCCCCTTTCTAAAAAATGTCTTGCAAGCAGGATGATATCTTCTTTTCTTTCCCTTAATGGTGGGAGGTTTATCTTAAGTATGTTTAGCCTGTAGTATAGATCAGCCCTGAAGAGTCCTTTTTCTACTGCCTGTGATAGATCGGTGTTTGTAGCTGCAATGACCCTCACATTTACCCTGATTGGTTCATGCCCACCGACCCTGTAATACCATCTATCCTCAAGCACTCTGAGAAGGCGGGTTTGGAGGTTTAATGCCATATCACCTATCTCATCAAGGAATAATGTGCCGTTATTTGCAATCTCAAACTTGCCCTTCCTTGTGTTGATAGCCCCTGTGAATGCCCCTTTTTCGTGTCCAAAAAGTTCTCCTTCTATAAGACTTTCTGGAATGGCACCACAGTTTAATGGGACAAAGTTTTCCCTTGCCCTACTACTTAAACTATGTATTGCCCTTGCAACAATCTCTTTTCCAGTGCCAGTTTCTCCAGTGATGAGCACTGTGTGGTCTGATCTTGCAATCTCGGGTAGGTTATAGAGTGCCCTTTGCATAACAGCAGAACGAAAGATGAAAAAGGGCTTGACCTCTCTAATTAGGGGTTCAACTATCTGAAGAGACCTTGACTCACCTCTAATCTTACCTAATGCAAGTTCAAGTTTTGCCTTGAATTTTGGTGGGCTAATCGGTTCAAAGAGATAGTCTTCAATTATTGAGGTAAGATAAGGTGATGGAGGTTCAATACTTTCTATCTCCTGTCCTATAAGTAGATAAAATAGCGTTTGTGGATGGGTTGTTTTGTAATCCTTTATAACAGAGATGCACTCCTCGTCAACAAGGTTTATGTCTGCTATGATGACATCTGTATCCTCTCTTAGTAGTTCTTTTGCCTTTTTGATGTCTTTTGCATGTTGAATTGTAAGGTCTCGTTTGTCAAAGGCATCTACAAGTGTGTTGTAAAGAGAATCCTTGTCATCTATTAAGACAATCTTGATGTCTTGTGCCACTATTTGCTGTTAGTCTTCTTTTTTGGGAAGCTTGTTTTTTAACTTAAGCCCAATCTGATCCATTACTACCTTGAGCATACTAAGATAAATCTTTAAATCATCTACGGTAGGGTCAAGGTTGTCTTTCTGGTCTTTTATTACTCCAAAACTCGTCTTGCCAGTGGATTTGTTGTGTCTTATGATAACCTCGTATATCATCTTTGCCTCCTTTTTCTTTTGTTGCCACAATACAAGGGTAATTGCTTAAAAACCGCTGATTGATGCGGTATATTCCTACCAAGTCAGTAGTTGGTTTATTATAACAGATATGTTGATTTGAGGTTGATTTTAAGACGGGTTTGTTAGGGGATTTAGTTAATAACTATATAAATACTGTTATTAGGGCAAGGGGAGTGCCTGCTAAAGCAGTATCAAGAGCGGCACCGAATATTGTCTTAGCCGCGAAGTTGCCAACCTTTGTGGCTGCAGTCTTTACATAGTCATCGTTTGTGACAGACAAAGAGGTGTTAAAATAACCTGTTTTTTCAAGCCTATCAATGATAGACCTAACATCTGTTACTGCAGTGTTGTAATGCACCAATACACTTCCAGTTAGCAAATTGACATCTTGCACACTTACGCCACGCATTGCATTTAATGTCTGCTTAACTGCTTCTGCCTTGTATCTGTTGTTTTTTATCTCAGGGGTCTTTATCCTTATTCTGCCGGGTATGTTGTGTATGTAGTACATTGTTTTACCTCCTTAATCATAATCTTGATGTCTTTATAATACACAATTGGTTATTACCAGATTGTTTATTGAATGTTAAAGATTTGTTAAATTGTTTTAAATTAAAAATCAATTCTGTTAGACTTAATAGAAATGACAATGGAGGGGACTTGGATATGAGCACGGAGAGTAAGACTTTTAAGGATCTGAAGGTATTTGATGATGTGGCTGAAAAGGAGTTGGTTTCTCTTTTTAGTATCTTACCCCAGAAAAAGATTAAGCAGGATGAGGTGTTATTAAAAGAAGGTTCTGCAATTAATTCTTTATACATGGTCATCAATGGTTCGTTGAGGGTTGAAAAAAGGGAAGGAGAGGTTAATTATGTGGTTTATAACTTGAATAATGGTAATATATTTGGTGTTTTACCACAAAATAAAAACTATGTTACTGGTTTTACAGTAATAGCAAATGAACCATCAACTGTCTTGATAATGAATGAGAAGTCAATATCCCTACTTAAGCCAGCAACAAAGGAAAGGGTGCTTTTCAATGTTCAATCACTTGACTATTTAATGAATGTTGCCTTGATGGATGAAATAGTCAAGGAAAGACAGAGATGCAAGCTATTTCAGCATCTTATTTTAAATGAATACAATCAAAGACGGGATATTACACTCAATTCACCCACACTTCAAGAGGCGATAAAAAAGATACCATCCCTGCCAGCATATACTTATGAACTTGCTGGATTACTTACAAAGCAGACGGTTTCCTCTGATAAGGTGGTTGATTACATAAAGTCTGACCCATCACTCATGGCATTGGTTTTAAAGACCGTAAATTCCCCTCTTTATAGTCTTTCGCAGAAGGTTACAGACTTTCATCATGCCGTCCTCTTACTTGGCTTTTCTCAAATATACCAAATCGTGATTGATAATAGTTTGAATAATGTGATGCCAAACAAGCCAGAATTTATTGAGTTGCGTGACAGGGCGTTGATGGTTTCTACATTGGCTTTTGAAATAGCAATGCTCTGTGGATACGACAGACCGCTTCTTTTAAGCACCATTGGAACGCTTCACATTTTAGGGGAGGTTGTCAAGGGTTTGTTAAAGAAGGAGACTGATTTTGCCGAAGCACTTAGTCTATTTGACGATGCTGTAATTGCATCAGAAGTATTAAAAAACTGGAAGATGCCAGAGATAATCTATAAGTCTATAGGATATTACAAGTATCCAGATTTTGCAGATCCCACAGGGATACCGTCAGATGTTTTAAAGACTGTATCAATGCTTCATTTAGCGATAGGGTGTTTTGAGTTTTTGAAAAACCCAAATAGACCCGTATCTGCCTTTGCTGAAGAATATTTAAAAAGCCTTAGCATAAGCGGGAGTTTAGATGACATTATCATGAAAAGGATAATACCAAACCTCAAAAAACGATTTGAACTACTCCCAAAGGCAGTTCAGTTTATATTAAAAGATGTAAAGATTGTGTAGAGAGATAAGACTTTGATTTAAGGTTTTTGTCATAGAAGGAGAATTAGGATTGGATATCAAGGAAGTAGTATTAAAGACAATCTCCGAGTTTAACATGATAAACAATGGTGACCACATACTTGTAGGTCTGTCAGGAGGGGCTGATTCTGTTGCACTTTTAGTGCTTTTAAATCAATTAAAGGCTCAACTAAATATCAAGCTCTCTTCTATTTATATTGACCACAAGCTAAGACCCCTTGAGACACCTGATGAGATAGAGTTTTGTAAATATTTATGCGATGTGTTGAAGGCCGATTTTTATGTTAGGGATGTAGATGTAAAGGAGCATGCTCAAAAGACAGGCATGAGTATTCAAGAGTCAGCAAGAGAGCTTAGATACGAGGCATTTTATAAGTTGTCATATGAGATAAATGCAAACAAGATAGCACTTGGGCATAATGCAGATGACCAACTTGAGACTATCTTCATGAGGCTTATAAGGGGGACAGGGGTTAGCGGACTTTTAGGTATCCCACCAGTTAGGGATATGATAATCAGACCGCTTTTAGATGTAAGGCGAAGGATGATAGAGGACTTTTTGATAAAAAACCGTGAGATATTTGGATTAAAAAAAGACAAGCCATACATCATTGATAGCTCAAATCTCAAAACTGATTACATTAGAAACAGATTGAGGTTTCAGGTTATGCCTCGCATAGAGGAGATCAATCCGTCTATACATCAAACGATATCAAGGATGATACAGATAATCAGGGACGAAGAGAGGTATTTTGATATCTTGGTCACCAAGACCCTCATGAAACTCATTACCCGCAAGGCTGAAGGTTATATAGAACTGTTTTTATCACCACTTGAGACTATCGAAAAACCAATATTAAGAAGGGTATTGAGGCGTGCTATTGACGCCACAAAGGGATTGCGGGGAATAGGTTTTGAAAACATTGAGGATATAATAAATCTCATAAGAAACGGCAAGACAGGTGGTAGGGTCTATATTAGACATGACATTAGGGTAATTAGGGGATATTCAACCTTGATTATAACCTCCCTAAAACCTCAAAAACTCTCAACAGTGCAGATATCAACCTCTGGGGAATATATCTTAAAAGAGGCAGGTATTGTCTTGATAGTTGATGAATTGTCTGCTGATGAATTGCAAGATGGTCATGATGGTAAGTCATCTGCAGTCTTTGATGTTGAAAAACTATCAATGCCATTAATAATCAGGCATAGAAACCCCGGTGATTTCTTTTATCCATCTGGGTTTGGTAAGAGGAAGAAGGTTCAGGATTTTTTTGTAGATGAGAAGATACCAAAGGATGAAAGAGATACTGTTCCAATCCTTACCTCTAACGGCAATATCGTGTGGATAGTAGGTTATAGGACTGATGAGCGATATAAGATTGATAAAGATGCCAAAAGGGTATTAAGATTTATAATAAAGGCTCATAAAAAATAAACAGGAGGTTGGTTTAATGGTTTTAAAGAGGTTTTGGTTAGTCTTTTTGATGGTAATGTTATTTATGTATGCACCTATTGTGTGTGCGGAGGAGCAGAAGGATCCCCTTGCAAGTTTAGGGGATGCGATGGCAAGTGTTGCTGAAAAGTCAAAACAGTCCGTTGTCAACATCTCAACAACAAGGTATGTCAAGCAACAGCCACACCCATTTTTTGACGACCCTTTATTTAGACGGTTTTTTGGCGATAGCGGTCAACAACAAAAGAGGAAGGTTACAAACCTCGGTTCAGGGGTTATTGTTTCCCAAGATGGTTACATCCTTACAAACAATCATGTCATTGATGGGGCTGATGACATAATCATCAAACTATTTGGTGGTAGAGAGGTAAAGGGCAGGGTTGTAGGTATGGATTCACGAACGGATTTGGCTGTAATCAAGGTAAATGAGTCTAATCTTCCAGCAATAAAATGGGGAGATTCTGAGAGGTTGAGGGTTGGAGAGATTGTGTTGGCAATAGGTAATCCCTTTGGTCTAAGTAGCACTATTACTATGGGTATTGTGAGTGCATTAGGACGCTCGGGTATAGGGATAACAGACTATGAAGACTTTATTCAGACTGATGCTGCAATCAATCCCGGTAATTCAGGTGGTGCCCTGATAAATACGAAGGGAGAGTTAGTAGGCATCAACACTGCAATCTTAAGTAGAAGTGGTGGATATCAAGGTATTGGCTTTGCCATACCTTCAAATATGGCTCGCACTGTTATGGATAGCATCATAAACGAAGGCAAGGTTGTAAGGGGATGGTTGGGGGTGCAGATCCAGCAATTAAGCGGGGATCTCGCAAAACAATTTAATGCCCCTGATGATAAAGGTGCCCTTGTGGTTGACATAATTGAAAACAGTCCTGCAGAAAAGTCTGGTATTCAAAGGGGTGATATCATAGTTGAGTATGACAATAAGAAGGTTGAGACCCCGTCACAACTAAAAAACCTTGTTGCGATGACAAGACCAAATCAAGAGGTTAACCTTGTTGTAATCAGGGAGGGTAAACCCAAAACTATCAAGGTTCAGATTAAGGAATTGCCATCTGACACATCAAAACCTGAATCTCAGCCCACAGTTACAGTTGACAATGTATTAAAGGGTGTATCTGTGCAGGATGTTACCGATGATGTCCTTCAAAAGTTGGGGATCACAAAAAAGATAAAGGGTGTGATTGTAAATAGCATTGATGAGGATAGCAAGTCATTAGGGATACTGCAAAGGGGTGATATCATCTTGGAACTTAACCGCAAGCCAGTAACGAATATCAAGGAGTATCAAGAGGTGGTCTCAAAGATAGAGAAAAACCAAGATGTGCTTGCCCTGATAATCAGAAACAAGACTTCAATATTTATTACCATACCCGCAAAATAACCTCGTTGCTTACAAGCATACCTTTGCGGGTAAGCCTTACACGACCATCATCAACTGTGATGAGGTCTTCATGGACGAGTTCCTTTAAGACCTCATCACCACAATTAAGAGAGGATACATCCATACCTTCAGTTGTCCTTAACGAAAGGAAGATGTTTTCTCTGTGGATGTCTGCGGGATTTAGTATAGTGCAGTTATCTATGGCAGCCATGCCGTTGTTGATCAAGAAAACATACCTCGTGATGTCTTCTATGTTTGAATATCTCTTTTGTCCATCAAATGAGTGAGCCCCTGCACCAAAGCCAAAGTATTTAAGTCTAAACCAGTAGTTGAGATTGTGTCTGCATTCATATCCCTTATGACTAAAATTTGATATCTCATATTGTCTAAAGCCTTGACTTTCTATGAACTCACAACCTTTTAGATACATCTCTGAAACAGTCTCGTCATCAGGCAATCTGATATCTCCATTGCATATCATCTTATAGATTGGAGTTTGCTTGTGTATAGTCAGTTCATAAGTGGATATGTGATGAGGATGCTCATTGATGATGGTTTCAAGGGTTTTAAGCCATTTTTCTGTGTTTTGGTGTGGCAGTCCGTAAAGTAGATCTACGGATATGTTTTTAAAACCGCAATCCTTGGCATCTCTTATAGCATTGATACCAGATTGGCTGTTATGTAACCTTCCAATTGCCGTTAAATCTTCATCAAATACACCTTGTATCCCTAAACTAATCCTGTTAATACCAGCATCTCTAAAACCTTTTAATCTTGAGATGGTTAGGTTAAAAGGGTTTGCCTCAAGTGTTATCTCACAGTTCTGTGTTAGCTTGTGATGTTTTGCTATTACACTAATAATATCTGCTAAATGACGAACTTTTAGAAGTGAAGGAGTGCCACCTCCAAAGTATATGCTGATTACATCTTCCTTATTAAAGGTTTTTGATGCTATCTCTTTCTTTAGGGCATTTAGGTAACTTTCAAGGAGGCTCTCGTCATAAATGCTACTAAAAAAATCACAATAATAACATCTCTTTAAACAAAAGGGTATGTGAATATAAATGCCATACGACATCTATGTCTATTTGTTTAAGACCTCTTTTATCTTGAGCATAAGGTCTTGTCTTGAAAAAGGCTTACTAATCACATGCACACCTTGTTTGAGGATGAAGTTGACATGCACAACATTGTCTGTATAACCAGTAAGAAAGATCGTTTTTGTGTCTGGATTAATTTCCTTGATTTGTTCATACAAAGAGAAGCCCTGTATCTTTGGCATCACAACATCTATGAAACAGATATCTATACTGTTACCAAACCTTCTAAACTCCTCAAGTGCTTGGTATCCATCTGTAAAGGCATATACATTTAGTCCAAGATTGGATAACATCTCCTTTGTAACCTCTAATAATTCAAAGTTGTCCTCAACGACGAGTGCATTTTTACCTTTTATATCAAGTTCAACGGAGACAGTTTCCTGCTTTTCATCGTGTTCTTTTGTTGCAAGTGGAAGGTATATCCGAAATGTCGTTCCCTTGCCTAATTCACTATAGACATTTATAAAGCCACCGTGTTGTGCGATAATTCCATGAACCATTGACAGTCCAAGACCTGTGCCATTTTCTTTTGTGGTAAAGAAGGGATCAAAGATCTTTGCAACAACTTCTTGAGGAATCCCCTCACCTGTATCAGAAAATGATAAAACCACAAAATCTCCTTCCTTTGATAATGGTTCAAACCTTTGATAATATGAATCAATCTTCTTTATTTTTGTTTCAATCTTGATTATGCCTCCATTAGGCATTGCATCAACTGCATTGACAGTGAGGTTTAGGAGTATTTGAGTGAAATGTGATCTGTCAATGTTTACCAAACAGGGTTTGTCAAATAGGTGAGTTTCAATCAAGATGTCTTCTCTTATACAACTTGTCAACAGTCTATTTTCTTCTCTTATAATCTCGTTTAGGTCATACACCTTTAGGTCAAGTATCTGCTTTTTTGAAAAGGCAAGCAGATTTTTAACAAAGTCCTTACCCCGTTCAACTGCCTTTTTGATAGCATTTACATGTTTCATGATACCTGTATCTTCTTTGTGTTTGAGTTCCATGAGTTGAGCATGACCATAGATTATGGTTAGAAGATTGTTGAAATCATGGGCTATACCACCAGTGAGCCTCCCCACACTCTCCATCTTCTGTGCTTGAATGAGTTGCTCAAGTAGTTTTTTCCTTTCTGTAAGGTCTATAATGAGATACATATAAACCTCGTCTTTTTCGTTAGCATATTTTAATACGCTACAGGAAAGCATCCCATGAAATCGCTCATTGTTGTGTTTGAGGAACTCTAACTCGTAATTACTTATATGCCCTTTTGATTTGATATCAGAGATTATATCCTCAAAATCACTCTGCGATGAATATAGGTGAGCAATATTTTTACCAATAATATTGTCTTTGGATGGATAGCCAAAAAGGTCAATGGATGCCTTATTTGCATTGATTATAGTCCCATCTTTAAGGGTAAGTATAATAGCGTTTTTTGAGTCCTCAAATATCTTTCTAAACCTGTATTCTCTGTCCTTGATCTCATCAGCCATCTTATAGAGACTTTGTGAAATGGTCTTAATCTCCTCAAAGCCTCTGTCAAGCATGTGAATATCATAATCCCCTTTTTTCACCTTGTTTATCTCTTTGACTAACAAGTTTACAGGTTTTTGAAACAGCCTTGATATGATTAGACTAACAATCAGACAGGTTGTTATCGCTCCGAAGAAGATGATAATCCCCTTTTCTTTGATGTATTTGACAAGGTAATAAGCCTTGTCGTATCTTTCTCCCACAAAGATTACCCAATTTAGCATCTCAAGTTTTTTTGCATAGATAAAGTAGTTTTCACCTTCAATGCTCTCTACAAAGGGTCCCTTGTCTGCCAAGATAGCCCTTTTGACTGATGGAATGTTTTTTATATTCATAGCCTGTTCTGCAAGATTTTGATTGATGTGTGTAGTTAGCGTGCCGTTATTGTCAATCGTAAAGACATATAGACCAATCTTTGAGAATTTATCAATGAATGGTTTTATCCAATCCATTGAAAGATATACAAGCATCAGATAGTTTGAATAATGAATGGGTATAGTATAGTGTGATAATTTATCAATTATACATACATTGGGTCCTAATACTACCAATTGATGTTTTTTATCTTTTGCCTCTTTTACTGTTGGGTCTTCTGAAAGGTTTATGCCTATTAAATCATCAGAAAAAGGATAGGTATTGATTATGTTGTCATTGTTGTCAATTAAGACTATCCTTTTTATATCTGGGGCAGTGGACATAATCATGGAGATTTGTTTCCTTTTAGATTGCTCTGATTCTTTAGAATTTATGATGTCGTGGATGGTTGTAATTGGTATGACAATCTCTTTTATATTTAAGTTTATTGTGTATTCAAAGTCCTCTATGACAGTTTCATAATGTTTAACCTTTTCAATTGTAATTGCATCCTTTGCCTCAAAAAAATAGGCAAGGACTACAAAAAATACCAATGCCACAAAAGATACAGAAAAAGACAGAAAGATAAAATGTCCTATCTTAATATTCATCTAATGATTATCAATCCTGACAAAGTTTTTGTTTTCAATCTTAAGAATAAAAGGCTTTCTAACGGCATCGCCAAATCTGTCAATCTTAAATCTTCCTTGTAATCCATCAAATTCGGATATATTAATGATGGTTTCTTTTAGCTTAGCAGGGTCAGGATTTGTCTCAAGAGCCTTTTTTATCATAAATATCGTTTCATATGATGTATCTGCACCAAAACCAGGATAGTAACCATATCTTTCAAAAAATGCCTTTCTGTAACGCTGATATACATCGCCTTTGAAATTATCGTCAACTGAATCAACCGTTATTATTCCTTCCGAATATATTCCAGTATTTTCTATTAATCTATTTGACTTTGCCCACGGTGATGAAAATATAACGACCTTTTTATCCAATTTTCTTAGGTTTTGTATTAACAGGGCGGTAGAATAGATCTCTGCTATTATCAAAACAGCATCCGATTTATAAGAAACAATATGAGACGCAAGATTCTTAAAATTTACTACATCAGGGTCAAATGGGATAGAATATGTGGTGTTTGAAGTTCCAAAGCTGCTTATGAAATTGTCAATAAAATCGTTTGTGTATATGAGATTTGTGTTGTCATAAATAAAAGAGATAGAATTTATGCCTATTTTTTTTGCATAACTACCAAGCATTTGGGCATCGTCTCTGTTTGACTGTCTAACCCTAATGAAGTAATCATCCTTACCTGTAAGCAAGGATGATGAGGCAGAAGGAGAGATGGTTAAGACCTTTTTTTCATTAATTATAGGAAGCAGATTCATGGCTTGGCTGCTTGTTGCAGGCCCTATTAAAACAATAGATCCCTCTTCTATAAGCGAATTGATATTTTCAAGTGCCTGCTTGAAGTTGTATCTGTTATCCTTTATGATTAAATCAACCTGCCTACCATTTATTCCCTTATTCTTATTAATTTCTTCAACGGCAAGTAAAGCCCCGTCCCTAATCTGTCTTCCTAAATCAGGATATACCCCAGTGAGTGTTACAAAAAGCCCAATTTTTATTGATCTTGAAGGGATAAGTTTGTCTTTAAAAGATATAAATGTGACGACAGCAACAACTGAAATAAGAAAGATTATAATAATCAGCCTTGCCCTTAACCTCATCTCACTAAAATTAAACTACTTATGCTTTATATTTGTCAAATTCGGATAAGGGTTTTGGCAAGCGTTTTATTAAGGATTTGACTTTTTGATTATTTTAGTCTTAAAATTATCGTTCGTTTTTTAGCCACCGTAGCTCAGCAGGCAGAGCAGCTGATTTGTAATCAGCGGGTCGGGGGTTCGATTCCCTTCGGTGGCTTATCTTGGAGAGGTTCCCAAGCGGCCAAAGGGGGCGGGCTGTAAACCCGCTGGTTTATGCCTTCGGAGGTTCGAATCCTCCCCTCTCCACTTTTCAAATTTGAAATCTGAAAGGTTGTGCGGGTGTAGCTCAGTAGGTAGAGCGTCAGCCTTCCAAGCTGAGGGCCGCGGGTTCGAATCCCGTCGCCCGCTTTAGGCAATTTTAGATTTGAAATCTCAGGTTTGAGATTAATTAATAGAAGTTGCCCATGTAGCTCAGTCGGCAGAGCACATCCTTGGTAAGGATGAGGTCACCGGTTCAATCCCGGTCATGGGCTTTGATAGCCATAAAAAGCTAATAAGGAGGCAAGGAGAGATGGGAAAGGCAAAATTTGAGAGGACGAAGCCGCATGTAAATGTAGGGACGATAGGGCATGTAGATCATGGCAAGACGACATTGACGGCGGCGATAACGAAGGTATTAGCGATAAAGGGGTT
>JAOAGP010000066.1 GCA_026415695.1 Thermodesulfovibrionales bacterium
TTCTCATTTCAGCAATTCCTGAAAGGGTGCTTAGAGAGTGTCTTAATGCCTTTGAAAAAATAGTTGACATAGTGGAAAACCCTCAAGAGATAAGGCAAAAATATGGCTCTTTTAATGTTAACCTTAAGATAATATTTGGAGATGAAGAGATTAAGATGTTTGAAAGATGGGTTAGCGAAAAAAGACTAAAAATCTGTGGTATTCCTGAAAAAATATATACTTTTACACATCTCGCAATAGCATTTCTAATCGGGTGGTGGCTCGGGGATGATCAAAAGGACTTTTAAATGCTAAAAGGATATTTCCCGACTTTGTCGGTTTTTAGACATAACTCATTGATATATCTACATTCCTATCCTTCATTAGGCACTACTCTTGATGTGTTTTGATTGTTTAGATGTTCTACTTTATTTGGTGGGGCATGTTTGAAAACTTTAATCATACTGCCTTGTGTATCTCTTGCATCATTACTCATTGAGGAAGGAATCGCATAGGTGTGCCTTGTCTTTTAATATACACAACTACACCGACATTTATGCCTGCCTTACCCTCTCTGCTCACAGTGGTTTACTCAATACATACATCCTGTATTGAAGATGTCTTATTAAGGTAAGTGCCTAACTCCAAAGTTCTCTTCAAAGTGATTTGCTGTCGCCATCTTACTCTCTGGATTACCTACCCTCGCCATCACTACCTGATAAAGCGTACTCCTCGCTGATGCCTTCCTTACTGGTATAACTCTGCTAAATCCAAGTTCCTTATATATCTCCCCATATACCTCATGGATTCCTAATACTATCCGCTTTTCTTCCCTTAATGCCTTTAGATTTACTGATATCTCTCTATCTCCTTCTTCCTTCTTCTTCCTTGTTTCAATTGACATCTCTGCCATTTCCTCTGCTGGAAATAATGTGGGTCTTTGAGAGTCTTCTATGTTTGCCTTTATAAACTCTGCAAGGTTCTTTAAGTGCTCTAATTCACTGTCTGTTAATGCCGTCCCTACATGACGGACTATACGCTGTTTTACCTTATCTCCAGTCCTTATGTTTTCAACAATCTGGACTGCCTTCTTTGGTGAATTTGGTGATGTTTTTATTCTGACAAACATGATGAATAGAATATACCAAAAATAAAACAAAAAGTCAAGCACAAATAACACATTAGGCACTACAAAAAGGATTTTCACCTGAAGAAGACATAACTAATTGAAATTGCACAATACTGGAAGTCGTAGTTATGGAAAAACCGACAAAGTCGGGAAAAAAGGGGAAGATTTGACATATCCATACGAGGTGAACAACTCAAGCCTATCCTTGCTGAAAAGACAAAAAGTTGTAATCCAAGAATCTTAAACAGGGTCGTAGCAACAAATCTAATAATAAAAGATGGCAAGGTGGTAGGTGCTATGGGTTTTGGTGTTCGTGATGGAAAGTTTTACATCGTCAGGGCTAAGGCAACTGTCGTTGCAACTGGCGGTGCTGCAGGGCTTTATAGGTCTTCAACAAACGATGGCGTATCATCTCATCATCAGATGTGGATGTGTCCTTTTAATGTAGGCACTGGTTATGCTATGGGGATTAGGGCTGGTGCCGAATTCACACTGATGGAACAAAGATGGTGCGCTGCAAGGGTAAAGGACTTCACTGGTCCAGTTGATACAATATCTGTAGGTTACAAGGCAAGGATGATAAACGGTAAGGAAGAACAGATACTACAACAAAGATATGCCCACCTTGGTGGTGATGCAGCACCTCGTTTTATAAGGGCAAATGCACCCATGATGGAGTGGAACGACGGTAGAGGGCCTACATATGTTGACACAAGACATCTAACGCCTGAACAGGTAAAGGAGCTCAAAATAGATTATTTGAATGAAAGACCAACTTATGTCCTCTTTCTTGCAGCTCGTGGGCAAGATCCCTCCAAAGAACCACTTGAGATATATGGCAGTGATCCATACATTGTAGGAGGTCATACAAGCAGCGGATACTGGGTAGATATTGATAGGATGAGCACTATTCCTGGACTCTTTGCTGCCGGGGAGTGTGCTGGTGGGATGCCCAATAAGTTTGTAGGTGGCTGTGCAGCAGAAGGAGTCCTTGCTGCAAGAGGAATGCTTAAATACATAAAAGGGATTGAACATGTTGAACTTGACAACAATGTCATTGAAGGGGAGAAAAAAAGAGTATTCAGCCCACTAATTAGAGGACTAACCCTTGAAAGTAAATACTACATACCTGAAGGACAAGATAAGAGATGGCAATATGATGCAATAACACCTGAAGAAATGGAAGAAAGGCTTCAAAGACTAATGGATGAGTATGCTGGTGGAGTTGGACAGTTCTTTAAATGTAATGAAGAACAACTCAACTATGCCTTAAAACATATAGGCATGATGAAAAAACAGGTTGATAAACTCATTGCCACTGATTTACATGAACTTATGTTGGTTCACGATGTAATTGATAGGCTTGATGTATCTGAGGTAGTCGTTATTCATCTTAGAGAAAGACGAGAAACAAGGTGGCCAGGTTGGCAGACAAGAACTGATTACCCAGAGGTAAATGATGAATTTGACTGCTTTATCAATTCAAGAAAAAATCTTGAAACTGGTGAGATTGAGATAATCAAAAGACCCTATGAACAGATACTGCCGGGAGACAGAAAGAAATCCAAGTCTGAGATGCCACTTTCGGCTGAAAAAGCATAATAAAAGGAGGTGTCTAAAAATATGCCACCCTATGTAGTAAAAGAAAAGTGCGATGGTTGTAAAGGCAAGGAAGAACCACTATGCGAGCAAATATGTATAGGCGATTTGATGACCCTTGATGAAAAGACCAACAAGGCTTATTGCCGCTCATTAAGGGATTGCTGGGATTGTATGTGCTGCACAAAGATATGCCCAAAGGGTGCTATTGAACAGAGGATACCTTACCAACTCGGCTATCATGGGGCAAGGTTAATACCCATGGTAGGTCCTGATTCTATCACATGGACTTGTATTGATATTAACGGTAAGATTGAGAGGTTTAGTTTTAGAACAAGAAACAAAAAATAGACTATTTAATGAATGCAAAACCAAATATAAAGGTCTTTGTATGTTCATGCAACGGAATAATTGAAAATGTTTTATCTGTACAAGATCTCACAGGAGGGGTTCAAGATGCAGGACTTGAAGCCCTATCCCACCCTTTTTTATGCTCACAAGAAGGAATAAGATATATTAATGAAAATACAGATGCTGACACTAAAGTCCTTATCGCAGCATGCTCCCCTTTCCATAAACAATCTGAGTTTTCAAACTTAAGGACAAATAAGTTTCTTATACATCGTATTGATATAAGAGATCAATGTGCATTTGTTCATAAGAACAAACCAGATGAGGCATTTAAAAAAGCTCAGACATTGATTAAGATGGGCGTTGAGAAGGTTCGTTTTTCTAATTCAATTGATCAATTCAGTAGTGATATAACAAAGACGATAGCAGTAATTGGGGGAGGTATTGCTGGCATAAACACAGCTATTTTCGCAAATGATGCTGGTCTAAAAGCCTTGATAATTGAAAAAAGCCCTTATTTAGGTGGCAAGGTAAAGGAACTTTTTACATACTTTCCAAGGATGTGCCCTCCTGCTTGTGGTCTTGAACTCTTCTTTAACAGATTAAGACACAATAGGATATCCGCATTAACCCTCACTGAATTAATCTCACTTGAAGGTAACCCCGGCAACTTTGAACTTACATACAAGAGATATCCACGCTACATTGATGAAAACAAATGCACGGTTTGTGGCTTGTGCATACAAGAATGTCCAAATCAAGCAATCTATTTACCAAATCATCTGTGCTATCCATCCATACCTCTATTAGATAGACAATCATGTCTAAATGAATGTATGCGATGTAGCGAGATATGTCCAACAAACGCAATTAATCTAAACGAAAATGAATCCTTTGACAAACTAAATGCAGGTGCTATAGTAGTTGCAACAGGGTGGGATAGTTTTAAACCTGATAAACTCTCCGAGTATGGTTACAAGGTCATAGATAGGGTATTTACCAATCTTGAATTTGAAAAGAAGATTAAAGAATTGACAGATAAAAAGACTACTGTCGCCTTCATACAGTGTGTGGGCAGCAGGGATGACAAAAATCTTCCATATTGTTCAGATGTATGTTGTATGGTAAGCATAAAACAAGCACTATCCCTAAAGACTCTTAATCATGACAACGAGGTCTATATTTTTTACAATGATATAAGGACACCCGGAGAATATGAATTGTTTTATAAAAGGGCTCGTAAAGAGGGTATCCATTTTATAAAAGGGATTCCTTCGGAGGTTAAGGAGACAACTAATGGTGAAATAAATCTGTCTGTCTATGATACTGTGCTTAATAAAAGAATAGACATCAAGGCTGATTTGGTTGTTCTTGCCACTGGAATGATGGTATCTGATGGCACATTAAATCTAAAACAGGTGCTTGATAAAAACCTCAACTTCAATGAAAATGGTTTCGTTGTATCACATTTACAGTGCTATCCACAAGACAGTCTTCGAGAAGGCATATACAGTGCAGGGGCTTGCAGAGGTCCTATGGATGTTGCATCCTCTATAAATAGTGCCTCTTCATCAGTTATCTCTGCACTTTCCTTTATCAATAAGAAAATCAACCAATATAGAGATTTCCCCAATATAAACAAAGAGAAGTGTGATGTCTGTAAGAGGTGTATTGAAGAATGCCCGCACAATGCTTATTTGTTCGATACCAAAGGCTTTCCTTATGCAGACGAAAACAAATGCAGACGCTGTGGTATTTGCATGGGTAGTTGTCCAGTTGGAGCGATATCTATTGGCTCACTAAATATTGAGCAACTATCAAGTATGATAGATGTTATAGATGTGGGCATCTTTGGAGATGATGAACCTTTAGTCCTTGCCTTTTTATGTCAGAATGATGCCTACAGGGCAGTAGATGATATTTCAAAGTATGGTGGAAACTATGAGCCCAACATCCTGACAATACCGATACCTTGTGCTGGTGCAGTAAATGGCTTAATAGTTGCAAAGGCGATATCATCAGGCATAGACGGGGTAATCGTTGGTGGCTGTGAAGATGCCCAATGCCACTTTTCTAAAGGTAGCAGCCTTGCACAAGAAAGAATCAAGTCTATTCGGGACAAATTAACAGAGATGTTCCTTGAGCCAGAGAGGGTAAGTTTTTTCCATATACCAAGGGATGGCTCAAATATCTTCCTAAATCAGACCAAAAACTTTTTAAGAGTTCTGCGAGATATGGGCAGAAATCCATTAAGGATAATATAATGCTTTTGAGTCCAAATGATGCACAGTCTTGTCTTAAATGTGGTAAATGCACATCAGGTTGTGATATAAACAGGCTTGATCCATCTTTTATCCCCCATAGGCTTATCCATCTTGTAACAATGGGTATGGTTGCAGATTCTATATCCGAATATTCCATATGGAAATGCTCAACCTGTTTTACCTGTTCAGAGAGATGTCCGCAAAGGATAAAGGTGACAGAAATACTCTGGATGCTAAAAGAAAAGGCTTTTAAAGAGGGCAAATCTCCTGACTTTGTAAGCAAGCAAAGTGAGATTATCAAGACTCATGCTAAACTTTTCCCAATTTCAGACAAGGATAATGCAAGGAGACAAAAAGCAGGACTTCCAGTTATTGAGGAATATCCAGACGGATTAGCAAATTTAAGGCAAATCCTTGGAGATAAGTAAATGGACTATGCCTTGTATCTTGGTTGTGCAATACCTATAAAGGCACTCAAATATGAGTTATCAGCAAGAAACATTGCAGCAAGGTTCGGCATAAATCTAATAGACTTAAAGTGCTTTACTTGTTGTGGATTCCCTGTAAAGTCTATGGATAACCTCGCTGCATTGTATTTATCAGCACGCAACCTCGTTATTGCTGAATCTCAAGGGTTAGATATAGTAGGACTTTGTAGTGGCTGTGTTGCAACATTGTCAGAGGCAATAATCATGCTTGAAGATATCAACTTGAGAAAAGAAATAAACGGACTTCTAAAGAAAGAAGGTATCGGTCAGTATAAAGGTATTTTAAAAGTAAGACACCTTGCCAAGATCCTTTCTAAAGATACAATATTAGAGCAGATTTCAAACAATATATCATTTGACCTAACTAACAAGTGCCTTGCTATTCACTACGGCTGTCATTATCTAAAACCTTCAGAGGCACATGGTAAATTAGAGGATGTAAATAGACCAACAAGTATTTCAAAAATAGTCAAGGCAATTGGTGCAAAAGAGATTGATTACGACCTAAAAAGCCAATGTTGCGGGCTTACAATGATGTCTGCTGATGAGTCTATCGCCTATCAACTTGCAGGGAGCAAATTAAAGGATATAGCAGAAAAAGGCGCTGATGCCTTAATAGTAGCATGTCCATCATGTTGTGTTGCATTTGAGAATAATCAAAAGATTGCCTGTAAGGCAGTTGATACAACCTTATCAATGCCTGTGCTTTATTACACACAATTAATGGGTTTAGCCATTGGGATGAGTGATAAGGAATTAGGTTTTGAATTTAACAGGGTTGCTTTTAAATGGTAAGATGACAATCTCTATTAGTTACAGTGTCACTATATCTTTAACAAACACACAGATCTTTTAGATTAAGAACCCTGTCTTAAAAAACACAGGGTTCTTAATCCTTTTCTACTTTATAACAGGCAGTTTTGAAAGTGATTCCTTTATTAAACTCTCTGGATATTCATGGTCTACAAGATTACCAGCAATATAGTCCGCATAGGCAGTTAGGTCAAGATACCCATGACCGCTGAGATTAAATAGAATGCATTTTTCTTTTCCCTCTTGCTTTGCAACAAGTGCCTCATCTATTGCTGCCTTGATTGCATGTGAACTCTCTGGTGCTGGAATAATGCCCTCTGTATTGCTAAAGAGTATGGCTGCCTCAAATACAGGCAATTGTGGATATGCCCTTGCCTCAATAATACCATCATTGACAAGCTGGGATACAAGCGGGGAATCTCCATGATAGCGAAGCCCACCAGCATGAATACCCGGAGGCATAAAATCATGACCAAGTGTGTACATCATCAGTAATGGGGTCAGCCCTACAGTGTCTCCAAAGTCATACCTAAACTCGCCCTTTGTTAAGGTTGGACATGATGCTGGCTCCACTGCTATTGCCCTTAATTGCCTTCCAGAGAACTTATCATACAAGAAAGGGAAGCTCACTCCTGCAAAGTTACTCCCTCCTCCACAACAACCTATGACAATATCTGGATAATCATTAATCATTTCAAACTGCTTTTTTGCCTCAAGCCCTATTACAGTTTGATGAAGGATTACATGATTAAGCACAGACCCCAATGAATAGTTTGTATCTGAATGCGTGGCGGCATCCTCTACCGCCTCTGATATGGCAATCCCTAAACTCCCCTGACAGTTTGGATCTGTCTCTAAAATCTTTCTACCAGAGTTTGTGTTGTTTGAAGGGCTTGGAAATACCTTTGCACCCCATGTCTCCATTGCAATCCTTCTGTATGGTTTTTGATCATAACTTACCCTTACCATATAAACGGTTATATCAAGACCAAACATCCTTCCTGCCATTGCAAGCGATGAACCCCACTGCCCTGCACCTGTTTCAGTGGCTATTCTCTTAATACCAGCCTTTTTGTTGTAATATGCCTGCGGCACAGCAGTGTTTGGTTTGTGGCTTCCAGCCGGGCTTACCCCTTCGTATTTGTAATAGATCCTTGCTGGTGTGTTAAGAGCCTTTTCAAGCCTCTTCGCCCTATAAAGTGGCGACGGTCTCCAAAGGGTGTATATCTCTAAAACCTCATCAGGAATGTCAATCCATCTATGAGGACTAACCTCTTGTTCAATCAATGCCATTGGAAATATTGCAGATAATGCATCAGGACCAATAGGGGTATGATCTTTGGGATTTAAAGGTGGGGCTGGAAGTCTCGGCATATCAGCCATAATGTTATACCACTGTCTTGGAATCTCTCTCTCTGACAAAATAACCTTTGTATCGCTCATCAAAATCCTCCAATGTGTTTATGACAAAAGATTAAGGAGTTAATTTTAACATACAATCAAATAAATTGTGTAAATTCGTGAACACTAAAGCCTTTTTAAGTCTCCCTAAACTTGAGATACCGAAAATTTAAGCACACCTTCATAGAAATGTTTTATATACTTGGATTATGCCTTTTGTGTTAAAACTCTTCTTGATTAATTAATTAATCTTGCTTAATATAATAGTTTAACATTATGAAAACTGACAACCAAAACAGTATCGCAATCGTTGTTGGAGAATCAACAGATGCCATAGATGTATTAAGGCATCTAAAGTCAGAAAACTATTTTAAAACTATCGGTTTACTCTGGACTGATAAGACTTTTCCTGATATACAGGATAGATTATCAGGGATACCTATATTCAGGGATGTAGAATCAGCACTTTCAATTAAACCAGAGGTGATATTAAACCTATCATCCGATAAAAATATTGCAAATGCGATACAAAAAAAGAGAAAAGGTATAGAAATAATAGACAAAAAAACAGCCCAACTCGTTTATGGTTTAATCAAGAAAAATCAAAAGATTGAAAAAGAAACAAGAGAGATACTAAAAGATACAAAGGAACTATACAGCATTGGGCTTGCCCTTACAGCATCAGATAAACTTGAGGACGCATTATTAACACTTCTGTCTGAAGCATGTAGAACCCTAAAAGTCCCAGCAGGCAGTATTGCTTTATACGACGATAAAGAAGACACCTTTATTCTTAAAGCAAGCATAGGCTTTTCAAATGAATTTCAAAGGATTAAAACATGGAAAAGAAACCCTCAAGGACTTACAAACCACATACTTTCAAAGAGAATCCCTACCATTATTGACGATATTAGTAAATATCCTATTGTTGTAAATCAAGCCTTGATTAATGAAGGGATAAAAAGCCTCATAGCAGTGCCTCTATTCGTAGAAGATAAACCAATTGGCATCTTATATCTGGATGATTTTGAACTAAAGAAATGGACCAGTGCAGAGATTGAGTTTATAACCCTATTAGGCATACAGGCTGCACATACATTAGAGAAATTTGAGTTGATAGAAAACCTTACAAAAACGAAGCAATACCTAAAAAACATACTTGACAACTCTGCAGACTTAATAATCTCAACAGATGACAATGATAATATCGTTGAATTCAACAAAGGTGCTGAAAGGATACTCAAATACAAAAGGGATGAGGCATTAGGAATGCCCTTTGATAAGATTTGGATGCATCCAGAGCAAAAAGTTGCAATCATTGAGAAGATGCGTCAAAAAGATGGTTTCATAACAAACTACGAGACTGTTTTTGTGAGAAAGGATGGGTCAGGTGTTGATATAAGTCTTACCCTTTCATTTCTATATGATGACAATGGAAATGCAATTGGGTTAGTAGGGGTAGGCAAAGATATAACAATTGAGAAAAACCTTGAAAGGGCATTAGAGGAAAGAAACCTTGAGTTGCAGATACTAAACACACATCTTGAAGAAAAGGTATTAGAACGAACCCGTGAATTACAGATTGCAAATAAAGAACTTGAGAGGTCAAACAAACTCAAAAGCCAGTTTATAGCTACCATGAGCCATGAATTGAGGACACCACTGAACTCTATTCTTGGCTTTTCAGAGTTACTATTAGATGAATTATTTGGAACACTCAACGAAAAGCAAAAAAGGTATGTTAACAACATCCACAATTCAGGTACTCATCTGTTACAACTCATAAACAACATTCTTGATATTGCTAAGATTGAATCAGGCAAGATGGAGTTGTTTATTGAAAACTTTGATGTTAAAACTGCAATAATAGAGGTTGAAAATGTATTAAGACCTCTCATTGATAAGAAAAAACTCATCTTTACATTGCATTATAACACATCACAAAATACTATCACAGCAGACAAGATAAAGTTTAAACAGATACTTTACAACCTTCTTACAAACGCTATTAAATTTACAGATGAGGGAGGTTTCATAACAGTCTATGTTGAAGATGTGATTGAATCCTTCTGCAAGTCTTCAGATACAGATGCAAAGATTGATTATAGGTTTTTGAAGATAACAGTTGAAGACAACGGTATAGGTATAAAAACAGAGGATCTACAAAGGATATTTGAGGAGTTTGAACAGGTCGATGGTAGCATGTCAAGAAGATATGAAGGAAGCGGTCTTGGGCTTGCACTTTCAAAAAAACTTGTCCAACTACAAGGTGGAGAGATAACAGTTGAGAGTGAGTTTGGGAAGGGGAGCAAGTTTTCATTTACAATACCAATAATAACATCAGATGAGACCATCACAAAAGGCAAAACAGACGAGATTGAGGCAATACCAGTTGAGACAGACGAAGACATCCGCGAATACCTAAACACGATTACAAAAGGTCATACTGAAAAACCCTTAATCCTCATTATTGAGGATGATAAACCGACCTCTGAATTACTCTCTTTATATCTTTCAAAGGAAGGATACAGGATTGCTCATGTCTATGATGGAAGGGATGCATTACCAAGGATAAGAGAGTTAAACCCATTCGCAATTATACTTGACATCATGCTTCCAAATAAGGATGGTTGGGAGATATTACAAGAGATAAAATTAGACCCCCAAATAAAAGACATACCTGTAATAATCTATTCAATAGTTGATAATAAGGAGTTAGGCTTTACGCTCGGAGCCACAGATTACCTCATAAAGCCAGTTGATAAAGACTTGTTGATAAAAAAGATGAACGATCTTGCACTTAGGACAAGAGGAGACAGGCAATTTACAATACTTTGTGTTGATGATCAAGTTGATATGCTTGAATACTTAAGAACAGTCTTTGAGCCTGCAGGATACAATGTAATAACTGCCAATACAGGTCAGAAAGGGATTGAATCTGCCATATCCAATCTGCCTGACCTGATAATTCTTGATTTGATGATGCCTGATAAAAGTGGTTTTGAAGTTGCACATACACTTAAAAATAGACCTGATACACAAAACATTCCAATTATCATTTTAACTGCCAAAGAATTGACCATTAACGACAGATTAAGACTTGCTGGCAAGGCCAAAAAGATAATGCAAAAGACACACTTCTCAAAAGAAGACCTACTTCTACAAATAAGAGACCTACAACTGATGTTCCCACAAAAGGCTGGTCTTTATGATGAGATAAGCGGATTGTTTGATAACTCCTATTTTCAATTGAGACTTGCACAAGAGATTTGTAGGGGATTGCGATATAAAAATGTATTTTCAGTAGTTGTACTTGATGTTGACTCATTTACAGATTATGTAAGGGTAAACGGTATCCATAGGGCTAACATGGTCATAAAAAAGATTGCAGACCTCATCAAAAAATCAGTAAGAGGTGGTGATACTGTGGTCAGATATGGTATTGATGAGTTTGCAATAATCCTTTCTAATACCCCAAAAGACCCAGCCCTGTCAGTGGCAAATAGGTTTATAACATTTATAGAAAACTACCCTTTTTACAATGTCTCATGTATGCCAAATGGTAAACTCACTGCAAGTGCATCAATAGTTGCCTTTCCAAAAGAGGGAGAGACCGTTGAAGAGATTATCAATAAATCTTATGCACTTTTAAAGAAGGCAAAAAAATCAGGAGGCAATAAGGTGGAGTTTCTATGAAGAAGATACTCGTAGTTGAAGACAACGAATCAAATCTTGAACTTTTTTTGGATATCCTCTCAATGTCAGGATACCATTACATCGCATCCACTGAAGGCAAAGATGCCATTCAAAAGGCTATAGATGAAAAACCTGACTTGATACTACTTGACATACAACTACCCGGATTAGATGGGGTTGAGATTATAAAGAGATTAAGAGATGATGCACGAACCAAAGGACTAAAAGTGATAGCACTTACAGCACATGCTATGAAGGGAGATAAGGATTTTTACTTATCACAAGGTTTTGACGGATATATCTCAAAGCCAATAGTAATAAAAGACTTTTTAAGTGAGATTAAGAGATATTTAGAAGACTAATCGCCATCTTACTCAAAGATGAATGTAATCACAATTTCTTGATCGTAAGGAGGAATGAGAGCACAGATGCTTAAATTGAAAACAAAATTTCACAATATTCTGCCCGTGGATAGAATAAGTAGGGGATATTCAATTCTATTAGGTTACAAAAGGAGATTAGGCGGGTAGTTGAATCGTTTACATATTCACACTCTGCTACACAATTAGAGTAGATGTGAAACATTATCCTGTGGCAATCCACAGTAGTTGACAAATCAATTTCAAATCATAAAAAAAATTCAAGGAGGCAAGGGTTCTAATGGGCTTAAACATTGTTGAAAAGATATTTTCATCTCACCTAATAAAGGGGAATCTCAAGGATGCAGAGACAATAGCACTCAAGGTTGACCAAGTCTATACCCAAGATGCCACAGGCACTATGGCTTGGCTTGAGTTTGAGGCAATTGGTTTAGACAGAGTAAAGGTTCCTCTTGCAGTTTCATATGTGGATCACAACATGCAACAGAGTGATTTTATGAATGCTGATGACCATCTCTTTCTTCAAACGGCTGCCCAGAGATATGGTGCTTACTTCTCAAAACCCGGCAACGGCATTTGTCATCAGACACATCTTGAAAACTTTGCAAAACCCGGTCTGATTGCAATCGGCACAGATAGTCACACACCCACACAAGGTGGTATAGGAATGATTGCTATTGGTGTGGGCGGTTTAGAGGCTGCAACTGTTATGGCAGGTTCACCACTTGAGATAAACATGCCAAAGGTTGTTAAGGTTAATCTCAAGGGCAAACTTAAAAGACCATATGTTACAGCCATGGATGTCATCCTAACGATACTCAAACTCCTTACTGTAAAAGGTGGTGTAGGAAAGATATTAGAATATGGCGGTGAAGGGGTAAAGGATCTATCGGTGCCTGAAAGGGCAACTATTACTAACATGGGGGCTGAGTTAGGGGCAACTACATCAATCTTTCCAAGTGATGAAAAAACAAGATTGTTTTTAAGGGCTCAAAACAGGGAGACTGATTGGATAGAATTAAAGGCTGACGATGATGCACAATACTACGAACACATTGAGATAAACCTATCAAACATTGAACCCATGATTGCCTGCCCCCATAGTCCGGACAATGTTAAACCTATTAGTGAGTTAGAGGGACTAAAGGTAAATCAAGTCTGCATTGGTAGTTGCACAAATTCGTCTTATGAGGCACTAAAAACAGTTGCCCTCATCTTAAGAGACAACAAGGTTCATGAGGATGTAAACCTCATGATAAATCCGGGTTCAAGACAGGTCTTTGAGATGATTGCAAGGGAAGGTTTGATTACCCCCATCATTGAATCAGGGGCAAGACTGTTAGAGATATCTTGTGGCCCTTGTATCGGAATGGGGTCTGCACCGGGTTCTGGACAAGTATCAGTCAGGTCATACAATAGAAACTTTAAAGGACGCTCCGGCACAAAAGATGCAAATGTGTATTTAACCAACCCGATCGCGTGTGCAATATTTGCAATTAAAGGAATGATTACCGACATTTTTAAATCTGGTATTGATATTCCAATTGTTTCATCACCAGAAAGGTTTTACTCAAAGAATGCATTGCTTATACCTCCTTCCGATAAAAAAGATGTGAAGGTCTTAAAAGGACCAAACATAAAGGATGTGCCGATAAAAAAAGCATTAGAAGATACCCTTGAGGCTGAGGTAATATTAAAAACTGCAGATAACATTACAACAGACGACATCATGCCTGCTGGTTCAAAGATACTCCCCTTAAGATCAAACATCCCAGCGATATCAGAGTTTGTATTCTCAAATCTTGATGAGACATTTTCAAAAAGGGCAATTGAGGCAAAGGAACGGGGAGGTTTCATCATCATTGGTGGTGAAAACTACGGGCAAGGCTCTTCAAGGGAACATGCGGCAATAGCCCCTATGTATCTTGGCTTACAGGCAGTCATTGCCAAGTCATTTGCAAGGATACACAGATCAAACCTTATAAACTTTGGAGTCTTACCACTTGTTTTTCAAGATGCTTCAGATTACGAAAAGATTAGGCAAGGAGATGTCATTCGTATTGAAAATATATTAGAAATCTTAAATAACTCACAGGTCTTTACTGTTGAAATCTTAAACAGAGGATTTTCGTTTAAGGCAAGTAGTAACCTCAATGAAAGAGAAAAACAACTCATCATTGCAGGAGGATTACTGCCATTCTCAAGAAGGGTTTCGTCATAAAAGGCAACCATAGAAGGGGGATTGATATCCCCCTATTATTATTTAAACTTCTTACGAATTAGATACAAACCAACCATCATAAAAATAACTGGTATCACTACATCATAGCCATCAATTCCTTTTGTTGCTGAAACGACACTACAGCCACCGCCACCACCAAAATGTGTTGGCACGACAGGTGTAGTAATAGATGCAGAGTTTGTATAAAAGGTATAAACTGTTTTTTGTGCAGTTGGAACATACCATTGTGTAAAACCTTTATAACCCCTCACCCTGTAGGTATAAGTTGCCTCTCCCACTACTGCATTGTCAGTATATGTAGTTGATGTAGGTGATACTTGTGCTATCTCAACAAAATTAGAATCAACACCTGTCCTCATCCGCTCAATCCTAATATTGTCAAGCCCTGTGCCGTTATTCTGCCATGTTAAATGAACCCTCAAGGGTTCTACGCTTGTTGGTCCTGATGATGAGACCTGCAGATTTGTAGGACTTAATAGGGATGTAACAGATTTGTAGGCATTTATCCTTCCACCTGTGTTTATCTTGCCAGCAAAGGCAGTAAGACTATCAACATATGTCTCAATAATTGCCCTTATCTGATAGATTGAAAATGCCTGTGATACATACTCAGACTGTGTCATAATCAATCCTGCTAATCCAACCACATGAGGTGCTGCCATGGATGTCCCAGGCCAGAAATCTTTATTTGTAAATCCATTGTTAGGAATAAGGCTTAAGATATATACACCCGGAGCGGCAACATGAACACTATTTGGTCCGAAGTTACTAAATGATGCAATATTATCAGTCTGATCAGATGCAGCAACAGAAATAATATTGGGTAGCCCATAACTGTTAGGATATGATGGTGTAAAATCATTATTAACAGATTCATTGCCTGCAGCAGCAATAAACAAGACTCCTCTCTCATTGGCAGCAGAAATGCTGTCATACTCAGCCTGAGAGAAAGTATTACTTGCGTAACTTGCATTTATAATCTTTGCACCCATTCTAACTGCATAATTTAATGCTGATATTGCACCTGCAACTGTGCCGCTACCCTCTGAATCAAGAAATTTTAAAGGCATAATCTTCACATTCCAAAGTATTCCAGAGATTCCCAAACTGTTATTTGTAGTTGCCCCAATAATACCTGCACAATGGGTCCCATGCCCATGGTCGTCTATTGGATCTTTATCATTATTTGCAAAATCCCAACCAAAACAGTCATCAATATAACCATTGCCGTCGTCATCAATGCCGTTGTTACAATTCTCGCCAGCGTTTTGCCAAATCTTACCAAAAAGGTCTTCGTGATTGTAATCAACTCCAGTATCAATAACTGCTACAATCAGGCTATTACTACCCTTTGAGTAATCCCACGCAAGCGGAGCCTTTATGTCAGCCCCAGCAGTGCCACCTGCGAAACTACCAGTATTCCACAAAGCCCATTGTTGACTAAAGTAGATATCGTTTGGGGTTGTAGCCTTGATGTATCTCTTGTAATTTGGCTCAGCATATTCTACACTTGCATCAGACATGTATGACTGTATTGCAGACTTTATGTCTGAACCCTTATTTAGACTCACTAATTGTATCGTGCCATTAGGGAGAACAGCCAAGTTTTTTACAAACG
Source organism: Thermodesulfovibrionales bacterium (assembly GCA_026415695.1). Lineage (GTDB taxonomy): Bacteria > Nitrospirota > Thermodesulfovibrionia > Thermodesulfovibrionales > Dissulfurispiraceae > DUZI01. Next base: position 15,961 of record JAOAGP010000066.1, read on the forward strand.
ATACCCCTTTTGATTTGTGTAAATCTGATACTTGTGCATTCTTTATGTCACCCTTAATCTTTACAATAAGTTGGTCAGGCACATAATCCTCTGATGATGCCTTTTCAAAGGTAGAGATTATCTTTGACTTTACATCAGGAGTTGCTATAGCAACAGTTTTTGAGGTATCGCTGCCTGTAGTGACCCCCTGCTGACTTCCGCACGCATTAATAAACAAGGCAAATATTACGAGTAAAATTAGAAACGGCTTAAGTCTTCTATGCATATCTTAAACCTCCTTTATCATGTTTAAATAAGGCAGGCACAATGACCTGCCTGATAATCTAAATTATGTGCCATTTACAGTCAGTGTAACTGTAACAGTTGTACCAACGCTATCCCTTACCTCAATTACTGCAGTGCCTGTGCAAGTTGTTGCTGGTGCAGCAGGAGTGCAGAACGCTGCACTTGGAGTTGCTGTAAAGTTATCACCACTTTTATCTACAGTTGTAGGT
>JAOAGP010000120.1 GCA_026415695.1 Thermodesulfovibrionales bacterium
TATGCCTCCTCCTTTACTTTTAGGTTCTTTAAGCAACTTAAACACTCTCTTAGGGTACAAATCCCACAAGAGTGGTATAAAAATACTGGGATTTTTTTAGTCTTAGCTAACACCATCACCTCCCTCTTTAATTGATGTGAAATCTTATTAGTAAATATGACAAAGGCATCTACATTTCTGACCTTTGAGTTAAGCCCTGTTTCAGACTTTGTGTAAACTCTAAGGTCAATACCTATCTTCTGCGCCTCGTTTCTATAGTTCACTCCAAGTCTATCAATTCCACCAATAAGTGCAACACACATATCTACCTCCAAAATTAACAAAAGCATTTATATTGACTTATTAAAATGAGAATTAGTCTCATTATATTTTATTTAGTTCAAGAATGTCAACCCTTATAAAAATAATAAATCGCAAATCTGATGATAAATATAAATTCACGGTTTATTTTTAAACTGAAATTAGTTTGAAAGTTTTTTAATATGCTTAATTTTGTAAGGAAAATTATTGCTAACTAAAAAATATCTAATAGTTGTAAATAATTTCTTTGTTGTCTATAATGCCTTTGATTTTGATAAAATATTGAAAATGATAAACATTCTAAACCCTTATTTAGAGTTTCTTGTGTTTAGGTAGTTCCTGAATGTTTTGTAAAATATGCAACTATTGATAAGAAAGAGGAGGGGCATGTGTGAGAATCAAAAAATTCAAAGACTATCTTTCTGAAAAAGGACTGAAGACTACAAAAAAGCGTGATGAGATATTAAATGAAATATCTTCAATTGAAGGGCACTTTGACCTTGATGAACTCTTTGTTAGACTTAAGCAAAAGGGTTCCAAGATATCAAGGGCTTCTATATACAGAACCATCCCGCTGCTAATTGAAAGCGGATTTATCACAGAGGTTGAGCGTGTTGATAGACATGCTCACTATGAAAAGGTTTCTCAAAAAAAACACCATGACCATATGATTTGCCTAAAATGTAGTGCTGTTATTGAGTTTTACTCTCCAGAACTTGAGAGCCTCCAAGATGATGTGTGTAAAAAGAAAGGATTTAAAGGAGTAAGGCATAACCTTGAAATTTACGGATACTGTAAGAAATGTAGAACATGACTTTTTTAAAACTTATAAGCCAAAGAACTGTTAAGATATTTTTATACTTGAGGTTTTTGCATTGGGTATTTCATACCTTAATACATTATGATAGTAAAAAACCTCAAGTTTCTGATATTATTTTAAAATGTCAAGCAGGATTGTAATTAAGATTGGTAGTAACATATTAGCCGACAAGATCTCTGGCATAAAACAATCAAGGATCAATGCCATTGCAGAAGATGTCTCAATGCTTTGTGATGAGGGCAATGAGATACTCGTTGTCTCATCAGGAGCAATCGCTGCAGGGATGAGGCGTCTTGGTTTTAAAGAAAAACCTTCGGATATAAGGCTAAAACAGGCATCTGCTGCAGTAGGACAGTCTATCCTTATGGCTGCATACGAAAAAAGTTTTGACAAGTTTAATAAAAAGGTCGCTCAAGTATTATTGACAAGGGAAGACCTATCTAACAGGACCCGCTACATAAATGCAAAAAACACACTCCTTGCACTCTTGTCATATGATGTAATCCCTGTGATAAATGAGAATGACACAGTATCAACAGAAGAGATAAAGTTTGGTGACAACGACCAATTAGCCGCTTTGGTATCAGGTGCAGTAGATGCAGAAAGATTGATAATACTATCTGATGTAGATGGCTTGTATTCTGCCGACCCTCGCATAAACTCAAATGCACATATAATACACGAGGTTACTGAGATAACAGATGAGATGCTAAAGATGGCAGGTGGCTCAATTTCAGGTGTTGGCACAGGCGGCATGTATTCAAAGATACTTGCAGCAAAGAAAGCCCTTGCCTTTGGAATAACTGTAAACATTATAAATGGCAGAAAAAAAGGTCTCATCAACAAGGTTATTAGTGGCAAGAAAGAGGGCACATGTTTTATCCCTCAAAAAAAGGCGATGTCATCAAGAAAAGGATGGATAGCATTTGCAACAAGACCAAAAGGTGTTCTCATCATTGACGATGGGGCTGTTAAAGCAATTGTATCACAGGGCAAAAGTCTGTTACCATCAGGTATAAGCAAGGTAGAGGGTTTTTTCAATGTAGGTGACCCAGTGCTCTTCTTAGACACATCAAGAAGGAGGATAGCAAAAGGAATTGTTAACTATTCATCTGCAGATATTGACAAGATTAGAGGGAAGAAGACTGCAAGCATTGAGAGTATATTAGGTTATAAATATGCAGATGAGGTTGTTCATAGAGACAACCTTGCCGTTTTAATTTAAACAATATCAATGAGAAAACATGGATAAAAACACTATAGATACATTCAGATATTTTCTTAAGGATTCAATAAGGCTTGAGATGGATTTTTCTCTTACGGATCAAAGTAGAGGCATTGCCCCTCCTCCTATCCAAAAACCATATCCGCCAGATGCACAGTTAATTGAATTACCAAGTTTTGACAGAATAGTAAATCAGGGTTTTAGGCTTTTTGATGCAATAGAGGGAAGAAGGAGCATCCGTTCATACAAAAATAGACCTTTAAGCCTTGATGAATTGGCATATCTTCTTTATTGTTGTCAAGGCATTCAAAAGGTCATCAGTCCTTCTACTGCCTTAAGAACTGTGCCTTCTGCGGGCTGTAGGCATTCATTTGAGACCTATCTGTGTGTGATTAATGTTGAGGGATTAAAAAAAGGCATCTATAGATACCTTCCTTTAAACAAACAACTACTCGTTGTCTATGAAGACAACAAAGCAGATGAAAAGATAGTAGCCTCTACATTAGGGCAGTCTTTTACAGGTAAGAGTGCTGTCGTGTTTATATGGTCTGCTATCCCCTATAGAATGGAGTGGAGATATGGTCTTGCTGCGCATAAGGTTATTGCAATAGATGCAGGCCATGTATGCCAAAATCTATACCTATCAGCAGAGGCGGTTGGATGCGGTGTCTGTGCAATAGGTGCGTACCATCAAGAGATGATGGATAACCTCATTGGTGTGGATGGACATGATGAATTTGTCATCTACTTAGCATCAGTGGGCAAAATATAAAACATGCAAGAAACAAACGCCAATATTGAAGAGTCAACCTTTAAAAAATATATGTCTTACCTTCTACAAGGGGATAGACACACCTGCCACGACATACTAAAAGAATGCCTTGATAAAGGGACTGATATCAAAACCATATATCTTGACCTTTTTCAGAGGTCACTTTATGAGATAGGAAGACTCTGGGAATACAACCGTATCTCCGTAGCAGTGGAACATGTAGCCACATCAATCACAGAGGGATTGATGTCTGTTTTATACCCATTGATCTTTTCCTATGAGAAGATAAACAAAAGTGCCGTCATATCATGCACTGCCAATGAGTTTCATCAGATTGGTGGCAGAATGGTGGCAGATATATTTGAGATAAATGCGTGGAATGGTTTCTTCTTGGGAGCCAATACCCCTATGAATGACCTTTTAAGGTATATTGAAGAAAAAAAGCCTCAAATCGTGGGCTTGTCTTTAAGCATTTATCTTAATCTACCAAATTTGCTTAAGATCTTAGAGACTATCAATGCTCACTATCCATCCCAAAAGATTATTGTAGGTGGTCAGGCATTTAGATACGGTGGCGTTGATGCCCTTAAAAAATATCAAAATGTTAACTACATAGACAGTATTGATGAACTTGAAAGAAGGATAAAACATGAATGGTAACAACCAAAAAGAAATAGATAGCGTAATACTTGAATACTTTTATGATAATGCATCAGTAGTCTTTTTCTGTTGTAACGAAAATGGCATAATAGTCAAAACCAACAGATACACTGAAAACATAATTGGAAAAGAATTGATAGATAAAACCATTAACCATTTCTTTGTGGATTTTCACAATGCCTTTAAGATATCAGACTTTATCAATGATTCAAAAAAGGTTTATCTTCTAAATATAACCACAAAATCAGGATTACCACAAACCTATTATTTTAGGTTCTTTAAACTACAGGATTTAATCATTGCAATTGGTGAGACTGATATTGAAGAGACAGAAAACCTAAGGAGACACCTCGTTTTACTTAACAACGAGTTAAACAACAAGACAAGAGAACTGATGAAGGCTAACAAGGAACTTGAAAAACTTAACAACATAAAAAACCAGTTGCTTGGTATGGCTGCACACGACCTTCGCACTCCTGTTGGGGCAATTAGGAGTTATAGCGAATTTTTATTGGAAGAGACCGCTCAGAAATTAGATGTTGAACATGTTCATTTCTTAATCACAATAAAGTCACTAAGTGATTTTATGTTGAGGCTACTGAATGATTTGTTAGATGTTAGCATCATTGAATCAGGAAGGATTACAATAGAGCCAAGAAAGACGGATATGGTGTCCTTGATAAAAGAATCTATTGAGATTTTAGAGATATTTGCTAATAGAAAGTCAATACAGATAGCCTTTAGTCCTCCCACTGATATAACAGATGCATATGTTGACCCAATAAGGATAAGACAGGTAATAGACAATCTCTTAAATAATGCCATTAAGTTTTCACCCCAAAAATCAACCGTGGTTATCACACTTACAGAATACGATGAAGATAGGCTAAAGATTTCTATAGCAGATGAAGGTAAAGGGATAGCGTTAGAAGATATGGACAAACTATTTAAACCTTTTTCACAGGCTTCCTCCGAAACTACAGGTGGTGAGCGAAAAACAGGGTTAGGACTTTCTATAGCAAAAAAGATAATTGATGCACATGGAGGCAAGATATTTGCTAAAAATAGGGAAAATGGTGGTTCAGAGTTTTACTTTTTAGTGAACAAGGCAAAATAATTTCAAGGAGGGGAGACATGACAAGGGATTATTTTATTGAGTCTGCCTCAAAAATAGTATTGCCAGAAAAGAGATATGTAGAAGAATATGCCAAAAACAAGTCTGTGCTGGTTGATGAAGTAAACAAGATATTGCTTAATAGAAAAGACCTTGCAAAGTTAATTGGAAATGACAACACCGATATGATGATGAACAACCATTTGAATCATGCAATGTTTATTGAGGCAATCCTCAAAGCCTTTAATCCACAAATACTCGTTGAGACTGTGCTTTGGGTCTTCAGGGTTTATAAGTCTCATGGTTTTAATGATTTGTATTGGTCTGCACAACTTGACGCATGGTTAGAGGCGATGAAAACCCATCTATCTGATGAGACATTTAAAGCGATCAAGCCTATATACGAATGGATGATTGTCAATCTTCCTGCTATGATTACTCTGAGTTTACAACAAAAGGATACATGATGAGAGTTGGCGTGGGGTTTGACTCCCACAGGCTTGTTGAAGGCAGGAGATTAATTTTAGGTGGCGTTGAGATTCCATTTCATTTGGGCTTATCAGGACACTCTGATGGTGATGTCCTTATACATGCAATTATTGATGCAATATTAGGTGCAACTGGTCTTCCTGACATAGGACATCAATTCCCAGACAACGAAATGAGCTGGAAGGATGCATCAAGCCTGAATCTGTTAAAGATTGTATTAGAAAAGGTATGGAATCAAGGCTTTGAAATCATCTGGATTGACAGCATAATAATTACTGACAAACCTCGGCTCTCCCCATATCTAAACACCATGAAAGAGATTTTACAAACCGTAGGATTAGATAAAAACAAAATAAACATCAAGGCAAAGAGCAACGAAGGAATGGGCTTCATTGGAAGGCTTGAAGGCATTGTTGCACAGGCAGTCTGCCTTGTAGATACACGCAGATAATGCAAACAAGATTACCTATTCTACATTTAGCACTCTTTATAGCAACCTTTTTTACCACACTCATTGCAGGGGCTTTGCAGCAAGGTATTAATATCATAGAAGAGCCATTGAGAATCGTTGAAGGATTTCCTTTTGCATTTACAATCATGACCATACTCTTATTCCATGAATTTGCCCACTACATCGCATCACACATGAATTACACAAAGGCAACCTTGCCGTATTTCATCCCAGCACCTTCTTTCATTGGCACATTTGGCGCCTTTATTAAGATGAAATCTCCAATAATATCAAGAAAGGCTCTTATTGACATTGGTGCATCAGGACCAATTATGGGATTTATCATCTCACTAATTGCCTCTGCCATAGGACTCTATCTTTCTAATGTTGTCTATACCCCAGAAGAAGAAGGTTTTTTAAAACTTGGAGATTCCCTGCTCTTTAAGTTTTTATCCTACATAATTCATGGTGACATACCAAAAAACTACGACATCCTGCTTCACCCTGTTGGATTTGCAGGTTGGATTGGTCTATTTATCACATCCCTTAACCTACTACCGATTGGGCAACTTGACGGTGGACACATAGCATATGCCTTGATTGGTCAGAAACACAGACAGTTATCCATTGTTCTTACCGCAATATTGATTATTTCTGGTATCATCTTTTGGGAGGGGTGGATAATCTGGGGCGTGATGATGATTGTGTTAGGTCTCAATCATCCACCAGTTATATTTTGGGAGAGGAGACTTCAAAAAAGTAGGGTTATTGTTGGTGTATTATCCATTGTAATCTTTATCATTACCTTCATACCAGCCCCGTTTAGATTCACCTAAAGGAATGTTTAAAAGGATAACAAGCAGACACAACCCCTTGATTAAAGAGATAAGAAGGATTAGTCAGGGCAAGGTATCAAATAGATTCATAATTGATACTGTTAAACCTTTAGAGATTGCACATCAATCTGAACGATTTATGCTTGAAAAGATAGTTGTCACGGAAAGATTTATCAATAACAACCCTCAATTATTGCGTGTATTTAAAGACAAAGGTGTAGAGGTTATTGTTGTAAATGAGGAGGTCATAAATATCATATCAGATGCCAAAGTATCACAAGGCGTGGTTGGTATTGTCAACTTTACAGATTGGACAAAACAGGATATAGATTTAGATGCCTTGTCAACAGTTGTTATATGTGATGCAATATCTGACCCGGGAAATCTTGGTAGCATCATAAGGTCATGTGATGCATTCAGCGTAAAAGGGGTGTTTGTTGTTAATGATACCTGCAACATCTACTCTCCAAAAGTAGTGAGGGCATCGGCAGGGAGTCTGATGAATCTTCCAGTGGTAGTTACTGACATAGAAGGATTAAGAGATTTTCTGATAAAAAATAACTTTAAGACCTATGCTGCAGATGCACACAATGGTAAAGACTTACTAAACACAACCTTTGTTGGAAAGATTGCCATAATATTTGGCAATGAGGCACACGGGTTATCCAAAAATATAATCCCGCTTATAGATTTCTATGTAACGATTCCTCTACACGGAAAGGCAGAAAGCCTAAATGTTGCAGCTGCAAATGCGGTAATCTTATATGAGGTAATGAGACAGAGAAAGGGTGGCTAATTACCACCCTTACCATATTTTAGATATAAGCCTTTAGCACCTGCTCAAGTTTTTCCTTATTAGCCTTGCTCATCTCACACAATGGGAGTCTGACCTCTTCTTTTATCTTGCCTATCATTGCAAGCGCTGTCTTTGCTGGCACAGGGTTTGTTTCTATAAACATCGCCTGATTTAGTGGTTCAAGACGATAGTGCAGTTCTCTTGCCTTCTTGATGTCTCCACTTTCCCATGCATCGCACATCTCAGCAACCAATCTTGGTGTAACATTCGCACTTACTGATATCACACCTCTTCCACCAAGTGCAAGTAAGGTGAGCGTGGTAAAGTCATCACCTGATATGACGGTAATCTTATCACCACACAGTCTTATAATCTCACTGACCTGTTTCATATCGCCTGTTGCCTCTTTGATAGCAACGATGTTTTTTATCTCAGCAAGCCTTGCCACTGTGGAGGGTAGCATATTTACTGATGTCCTGCCGGGGACATTGTATAAAACAATGGGTATGTCTACTGTCTCAGCCACTTGTTTGTAATGTCTGTAAAGTCCCTCTTGGGTTGGTTTGTTGTAATATGGCGTTACAATTAATGCTGCATCAGCGCCCAATTCCTTTGCCTTTTGTGTTATCTCAATAGTCTCTTCAGTTGAGTTTGAGCCAGTGCCTGCAATTACAGGCACCCTTTTGTTTACAGTCTTGACAGCAACCTCTATTACCCTATAGTGTTCTTCGTAATCAAGTGTCGATGCCTCACCAGTTGTTCCACATGGCACTAAACCATGTATGCCCTCCTTAATCTGCCATTCAATCAAATCTCTATAAGCAGACTCATCAAACTGCCCATCCTTAAATGGTGTAACTATAGCGGTTATTGCACCCCTTATTTTCATATCAGCATCCCTCCTCTTTTTCTTTTATAAGTAATCTTACCCCTGCGGTATAATGATTATCAACCTTTTTAGTCCAGCAAACAACACCATATTTTACTACACTATGGCTGTTTGTATATCTCACAATTACTGGTTGTGCTATCATTAGTGGGAAGGTAGTCTCAATGCACATGCCTCCATCACATATATTCTTTATCAAGCCACTTTGGATGACCTCCATACGGCCATTTAACCTCAAAAAATCCACATCAATCTCAACGCTTTTTCTCTTTGCCATTCGTCTCTCAATGAATATCAATCTTAATTCTCCCCCTAAAGACCTCTTCTGCAGGTCCTTTCATATACACATGTTTATCTTGAGCCCAACTGATATAGAGATTACCGCCACGCAATCTCACCTCTACATCCTTTTCCACAAGTCCTTTAATCATACATGCCACCGCCGATGCACAAGCCCCTGTTCCGCAGGCAAGGGTCTCTCCTGACCCCCTTTCCCACACCCTCATCTTGATAGTATTTCTATCAACAATGTTTATGAACTCCACATTAATCCTTTTAGGGAATAATGAATGGGTTTCAATTATACTACCATATTTCACCACATCAAAACTGTCTATCTCCTCATCTAAAACAATTACTGCATGAGGATTGCCCATTGACAAACATGTAATCTTAAAGTCCTTGTCTAATACATGTATTGGGTAATCAACGATTGGCGGGTTTGTATTTATTGTTGTAGGTATTAAATCAGGTAAAAATATAGGTTCTCCCATGTCAACACTTACAAGATTTCCCTCTTTCTTAGGTCTTATTATGCCTGCCAATGTCTCAATATTTAGTATTTCACCTTTTGAAAGCCCTTTATCCCATATGTATCTTGCAATACACCTTATCCCATTGCCACACATCTCTACTTGACTACCGTCAGCGTTGTATATGTCCATCATAAAATCTGCCTTATCCGATGGTCTTAAAAGCAGAATTTGGTCGGCACCTACACCAAACCTTCTATCACAAAGATATCTTGCGATTTGAGATAGGTCTTTAGTCTTACAAAACTCCACATTCTGAAGACAATCTATGAGGACAAAGTCATTGCCCGTCCCCTGCATCTTTACAAAGTCAATATACATATCTGTATTTCTGCCTTTTATAAGAATTTAGGGATCATCTCACCCCTAATCAAGTCTTTTAATCCTTCCCTTTTTCGTATTATTGCATACTCATTGCCTTTTACCATCACCTCTGCAGGACGGGGTCTGCTGTTGTAATTTGATGACATAGAAAAGCCGTATGCCCCAGCACTCATTATCGCAATGTAATCACCAGACTTTACACCCTGTATCTCTCTGTCCTTTGCAAAAAAGTCTCCTGATTCACAGATAGGACCAACTATGTCTGCAACTATCTTATGAGAACCATCCTTTTTGATAACAGGTTGTATCTTATGATAAGCACCATATATTGATGGTCTAATCAAGTCATTCATACCTGCATCAACGATAACAAACTGCTTATCCACACCCTTCTTTAGATAAAGCACCTTTGTAATGAGTATCCCAGCATTGCCAACAATAGATCTACCCGGTTCAAGTATCAGGGTAATGTTTCTGTCTTTTAAAAGGGGTATCACCCTCTTTGCAAGATCCTTTGGATGAGGAGGTTCTTCGTCATTGTAGGTAATACCTACACCGCCACCAATATCAATGAACCTAATATGTATGCCCTCTTTATGAAGGTCATCAACTAAAAGCAGTATCCTCTTTAATGCGTCAACGAATGGTTCAACCTTTGTCAGTTGTGAACCTATGTGTTTGTGCACACCCACAATCCTAACATGCCTTAAATCCCTTGCCATTCTGTAATACTTGATGCCATCTTCAATTGCAATCCCAAACTTGTGCTTCTTTAAACCCGTAGATATATAAGGGTGTGTCTGAGGGTCAATATCAGGATTAATCCTTAAGGCTACTGGTGCAGTCTTGCCCATCTTACCTGCTATCTCGTCTATCTGAATCAGCTCTTCAGGCGATTCAACATTAAACATAAGTATGTTCTTCTTAAGTGCATATTCAATCTCTTCAGGGGTTTTACCCACCCCAGCATATACGATGTTTTTGGGTTTAATACCCCATTTGATAGCCCTAAAAAGTTCACCACCTGAAACGATATCTGCACCACAACCCATCTTTGAAAACAGATTTATTATAGCCCCGTTTGAGTTTGCCTTAAGTGCATAGCAGATGATATGAGGAATATCCTTAAATGCGTCCTGATAGGCAATTACATGTCTTGTAAGTGTAGCATGACTATACACATATACAGGGGTATTTACCTCTTGAGCAATCTTTAAAACAGGCACATCTTCGGCATAAAGTTCATCCTTTACATAGTGGAAATGATTCACTGGTAGTTACCTCTTATTTTTAGAATGTTTTTAACCACGGAGAGGGTGGGATTCGAACCCACGGTAGAGTTACCCCTACAACGGTTTTCAAGACCGCCGCTTTCAACCGCTCAGCCACCTCTCCAACTTCAAGGGGTATAATTTTACCAAAGAAGATACCTTTTTTGCTAATAGACATCTATAAACATTAATCAGGCACAAAGAATATCCAACTACTAAACCATTGAAGGTAGTCTCTTATATAAGATTTATTAACCTCTAATCCTGATAGTATTGGATAAAACATTAAAAACATGAGCGCCACCAATATAAGATAAATAAAAGGCAGATACCTAAATAATCTACTGCCTTGATTAGCATCCTTTAAGACACCTAACCAATAGACAATGGATAAAATCCAAAAAGGAACTGTCGCATAGAAGTGATAGATATATGTCTCTCGGGGGACTAACAACCATGGTAAGTAATTGACTGCTACAAATAATACTATCAGCCATTGATACGACTCAACCCTTTTGTATCTAACGAAACCAAATACGATCAATGAAAAAGTAACTAACCCTGTCCACCATACAATAGGATTCCCCATCGTTACAATACTACCTGCTATCCCCCTTGGCATGTCAGGAGCCATGTATAGCCACATAGGTTTGTAGATGATAGGCCATTGCCACCAAGACGATGCAAACGGATGCGAGCTCACAATCCCCTTATGGTATTGATACATGTGGTATTGCGTCTGGATGATAGTCTTTATGTGGGCAAAGGTAATAGGTTTTGGAAGGATGATAAGGTATGTAACAGTATAGACAATCGTTGGTAATATTACAAATAGTAGGATACCGTAAATCAGATATTTCTTAATGTCTGTGTTTCTTGATAACTTGTAGAGTTTTAGAAAAAACAACACAGCCAATCCTAAAGCCGTGTAGATACACAACCATTTTGTTGCAACACCAAGGCTGAAGGATATCGCCGACAGGGTCATGTTTCTTATGCAAGAATGATAGTTGTCAGAGAGATAAAACCTCATCATAAAGTATGTCATCATCACAATAAACATCACCGAAATAGAATCAATAGTGGCAAGGCGAGCTTGCACAAAGGTCATGAAATCAAAACCCATAATCATGGCTGACAAAACTCCATACTCTGTCTTACCAAACAACATCCTGCCAAAGAGATAAACAAACGCAATTATAACTATCCCAGACAATACCCCCATCACCCGCCATCCAAATGGTGTCATGCCAAAAATCTTGATACCTGTTGCAATGATAAGTTTTCCTAAAGGTGGATGAGTAGTCTCATATGGCAATAGACCTTGTATGTATTCAAAGGCTGTGCGGGCGTAATAAATCTCATCAAAGTATGTCCCGTTTCTGTATGATGGCGTATATGGAACCATCCTTTGCTCATCAAATAGATTTTTAAAACTCCCAACGGTTTTTTCAGAAGAGACGATGTTTAGCAGGTTTTCTATCTGTATTAGATTCCTGTTTTTATCAAACAGCCCTATCTCATATAACATGCCGTCAGGTTCAATCACTATTATGTTTAGATACCTTGTCTTATTATCAACCTGAATGTATTTCCACTGAAATACATCCTTTTGTTCAATAGTTGCAATCGTCTGCCATTTGATTAAATCATCTGAGACATCCACGCGATATATGCCCTTACCAATACCTGAAAAGTAATTTATCCTCCTTATATCTTGTGGTGTCTTTAGGTCAATGATAAAGCCTTCTCCCTTCATCTTTGGTTGCCAATATGTCTGGGGTGAATATACAGAGCCAAGACTATAAAAATAAAGCAATGTAAAAAAAACACAGATACAAATAAGAGCGATGACATCCCTTTTATTGAGAGTAAGGTCAATCTTGCATTGAGGCAATTCAAAGATGCTTGTGGAATTCAGTTTTTTTGATTCTGTATTGCCACCTATAAGATTAGGGATAAGCCACCGTAATGCCAATACATAAAGACATAGGTTTATGAGTGAAAAACCCCTTAAGATGAGGTCTTTGGGGGGTATGTGATATATACCAATGTGTGCCAATATCAGTGTGTAAGCCAGATTCACAGTATTTGTAACACTAAAACCGATAAACAGATAAAGCACCTTTTTATCTTTTGTAAGAAGATAAGCCAATGCAAAGATTACCATTGAGGTAACCATGTATCTTTCATGCATCTTAACAGAAAACATAAACACAGACAATGCTGTAATCAGTGATATCAAGACAATCTTGTATTCATGCCTTGACCTTAAAAAAAGATAGATGCTCATCAGTGTTATTAAAAGTATTGCAATAAATCCCCATGTTTTAAAGGGCAGGAATAACCAGTATTCATCAGTACTTGCCCAGTTTTTACCAATGAGTGCGTAGAAGTTGAAGGTGTTTAATGTTGCAAAGGGGTATTCGCTAAACATCGTTTCAAGCAACTTCGGTATCCACATAAATCCTTGGGTAAGTGAAAATGGGATGAGTAGTGGTAGTATCGTAAGTATCATGGTAATAAAAACATTGAATGCAACCTTTATATCCTTTAGGCTTACTACATAGGCAAGAAATATCGGTGTAAACACTAATGCCTGTGGTTTTATCATTATTGATAGGGTAAAAAGACTTGCTGCTAAAATGTGCCTCTTTTCAATCATCGCAATCATGAAGCCCAAGATAAAAAGGGCAAGGAATGAATCTATCTGTCCCCAAAGTGCCGAATCAATTATTATCACAGGGTTGAAGATAAAGACTGTTGTTGAAATAATCACGACCCTTGGCGGTATCATTTTCTTTTTTGCAATGTGGATTAAAAGACAGGCTGAAAATATCTCAGCAATCAAAGAGGGTAACTTAAGTATCAGATGATAGGTAGGAGACGCAAAATCAAGTCCAAATAAGTATCTTAATTTGCCAATTAGATAAAAGACAAAGAGATAAAATGGTGGATAGTCAATAAAGTGTCCAGCAGTGTAGAAGTCTGAAAAGCCCTTTGTAGCGAGGTATTCTGCCCATGCCTTGTAGGTATTTATATCTACTGGAAAGCCTGTGGAGTTATACGCAAGAAAAAGCCTCAATACGAAACCAACAGAAATAATGGATAGCAGGATAATTGACTGATCTTGCCTCATCAGATGTTTATCTTTTCACTTATGATGTATCTTGGTCTTCCTCGGGTGTTGTTGTGTATCCTTGAGATGTATTCAGCAAAAATGCCTATAGCAAAGAGATGTATCGCCCCAATAAAAAACATCGCTGAAAGTACCCCGCAGACAATGGCATATATCTGATTATCCGTTTTTAGAACAAATGCTGATACAATACAAACGATAGAGATTAGCAGGAAGATAGCACCAAAAAGGGTTGAGAAATGTAGTGGTTTATTTGTTATTGAGACGATACCATCAGATGCCAACTTTAACATCTTAATGGGTGAATACTTGGTCTTTCCTGCAAATCTGGGTTTCCTATCAAACTCCAATGCCTTTTGCCTAAATCCAATCCATGTGACCATCGTCCTTATGTTAGGGTCTTGCTCTTTAAGACGATTCATCTCATCCAATACCTTTCTGCTCATCAGTCTAAAGTTGCTTGTGTTTTCAGGTATCTTGATAGACGATATACGATTAATAAACCAGTAAAACAGTTGAGCCCCCTTAATCTTAAAGAATGACTCCCCTTGTCTTGACCGCCTTTTTGCATAGACCACATCGTAGCCTTGTTCATAGAGCCTTAACATCTCGGGTATGAGTTCAGGAGGATCTTGAAGGTCACCATCCATCAAGACAATTACATCTCCAGTAGCATAGTCACAACCTGCCACTACAGCAATATCATGACCAAAGTTCCTTGAAAAACTTATTATCTTTATCTCTGTGTGGGTATTCGCAAGTCCTTTGAGCATCTCAAGGGAGTTATCCGTAGAACCATCGTCAACAAAGATATATTCGTATCTATACTGTGTTGGTAAGTTGTTTAGTGCATAAATCCTTTTCCACAATTCAGTAATGCACTCTTGTTCGTTATAGATAGGGATGACTATGGATATTACGGTGGGCATTTTGCACATACAGAGGTAAATAGTGATGTGCTCAGATACCTATCACCTCTGTCTGGAAAGATGACAACAATTGTGCCTTTCTGCATCTCTTTGGCAATCTGCAATGCCCCCCACATAGCAGCACCACTACTCATACCAACAAACAGACCTTCTTTTAGGGCAAGTTGCCTTGTTGTGCTAAATGCATCGTCATCTGATACCTTGATGTTTTTGTCTATCAATGATGGGTCGTATATCTTTGGTATTATTGATTCTGTCATGTTTTTTAGTCCTTGAATCCTGTGTCCTAAAGTAGGCTCAACAGCCACAATCAATATCTTACTGCTGTATTGTTTTAGTCTTTTGCCTACCCCCATTATAGTCCCTGTAGTTCCAAGCCCTGCCACAAAACAATCTACCTGACCGCCAGTTTGTTCAATAATCTCCCTACCTGTTGTCTCATAGTGTGCCTTGACATTTGATGGGTTATCAAACTGATTTGGCATAAAGTAGTTGCCATGATCTTCTTCATATATCCTGTATGCAAGCCTAATCGCCCCATCTGTGCCTTCTTCACCGGGGCTTAAGACAACCTCTGCACCCAATGCCTCAAGTATCTTTCTCCTCTCAAGACTCACACAGGAAGGCATAACTAACTTTACTTTGTATCCCTTTGCTGATCCAACCATTGCCAGTCCAATTCCAGTATTACCAGATGTTGCCTCAAGTATTGTTGAGCCCTCTTTTAATCTCCCAGACATCTCAGCATCGTTAATCATGTAGAGGGCTGTCCTGTCCTTCACAGACCCTCCCGGATTATTGCCTTCCAGTTTTGCAATGATACGCACCTGTTTGTAAGGATTAATCCTTTCAAGAACAACTATGGAGGTATTACCTATTGCTGATATTACGCTCATCTTCTATATTCATTAGCATGTTTTTATTGTTGAGGGGTTACATCCTTTAAAAGTTCTTTCTTGCCTGCTATTACTACTGTGTAATCCTGTTGTGTAAGATATTTTTTAGCAACCCTCATTATGTCCTCTTTTGTGACAGAATTTATGTATTGCTCATATTTTTCAATGTAGTCATCTCCTAACCTGTAAAACTCTATCAGCGGTAGAAAATCCGCTATCTTACGATTTGTCTCAAACCTTCGTGGGAAACTGCCTACTAAAAATGCCTTTGCGTCTTTTAACTCATCATCAGACACTGGATTTGACTGTATATCCTTTATCTGCTTTAAGATTTCCCTTAAGACCTGACCTGCGGATTCGTTCTTGGTCTGCACCTCTATTGAGAACAGTCCTTTGTGCTTGTTCGTAGTAAAGTGGCTGCTTATCCCGTAGGTTAGTCCTAAATCATCTCTGACTGTCTTCATAAGACGAGAGGCAAATCCCCCACCACCAAGTATGTAATTTAAGACCGATACAGCATAAAAATCCTCGTTTTGTCTCTCTATGCCTAAATGCCCAAATATTATGTTTGCTTGAGTTAGGTCTCTGTCAATTATTTTAAACCCTTTAAGGTTAATCTGTGAGACCCCCATTTTATTCGTTTTATCAGTAGGAGCAGATTCAGATGACCAGCTCAGTAGATATTTTTTTATCAATTGCACTGCCTCATCGTAAGTAATATCACCTACTACTGATATTATTGATTTGTCTGGTCTGTAGTATGTTTTATAAAATTTGATTATATCTTCCCTTTTTATCTTGCTAATCGTCTCACTACTTCCTTCAATCAACCTTCCATATGGGAAGTCTCCGTAGATAATGCTTCTGAATTCTTTGTTTATTAGAAATGATGGTTCTTCATGACTTTGCCTCAATGAGCCTATAATTATCTGTTTTTTTCTTTCAATCTCGCTGTTGTCAAACGAAGGATCAAGTAAGACCTTGCTCAAGATGTCAAGGGATCTGTTGATATTTTTTTTAAGAGTAGTAAGAGATATCGTCGTATAATCATAACTAACGGATGTTGTTAAACTTGTACCCATAGAGTCAACGATTTCATTTATCTCTTTTGATGTGAGTGTTTTTGTACCGTCTGTTATGGTCTTGGCTGTAAGATTTGCAAGCCCAGCCATCTCTGCAGGTTCTTGAAGTGGTGATGCCTCAATAAGAATGTTTACCATCACAGCAGGAATACTTTTGCGTTCAACATGTAGGAGTGTAAGCCCATTGCTAAAAACTGTCTTTTTATACTGAATCGCCTCTGCTAAATTAGAATTGCATAGGGTTAAGGATGTCAAAACCAACACGAACAATAAGATTAATCCTAAAAGATTATTCCTTTCTGTCACCTTTATCCCTCTTAGTAGGTATAAGTATACCAACGGTCTTTTTATCGTCATCAAGGTATTTCTTGGCTACATATCTAATATCCTCAATCTTCACAGCCCTTATACCTTCAAGGTATCTATCCTTCATCCTCCAGTCACCCAATATCTCAAATATACCTGTATATAGAGCCTTCATATGTGCTGAATCCTGTGCTAATATGAATGATGACTCTATCTGATTTTTAGCCTTCTCTAACTCATTTTCTGATACCAAGGTATCCTTTATCTGTCTGATTTCATCGAGGATAGCCTTTTCTAAATCGTTTGCTGAAAAAGACATATTAGGTGTACCACCAAGGATGAATAAAAAAGGGTTCTGATAAAAACCACTATATGATGCAAACACATTTAAAGCCACCTTCTTTTCATATACAAGAGACTTATACAGGCGTGAACTCTTACCAGATGAAAGTATTGAAGAAAGCACCTCAAGGGCATAGGAATCCTTATGAGGAAAATTCGGGGCATGATATGTAATGAAGATATATGGTAGTTCTGCCTCTTTTTTGAGGATTATCCTCCTCTCACCATTTTGTTCAGGCTCTTTGGTCTTAATCCTTTTAATGTTTGCGTCTTTTTTTATCTTGCCAAATGTATCATCTAATCTTTTTAATATTGCGTCTTTGTCTATGTCTCCTGCAACTATGATAAATGCATTTTCAGGACTGTAGTAATTTTTGTAGTGCTCATAAAGGTCTTCTCTTTGTATTGAGGCAATATCATTCATCCATCCTATGATAGGATTTCTGTAATTGCTAACCATTAATGAAAGGGCTATCGTATCTTCATAAAGTTTATTCTGTGGGTCATCCTCGTAACGAAGTCTCCGTTCCTCTTTGACTACTTCTCTTTCAGATATGACCTCTTTTTCGTCAAGCTTTAGATTTGTCATCCTGTCTGATTCAAGATTGATAGGAATGTCTAAGTTTTTGGCAGAAATGTTTTGAAAATACATAGTATAGTCTTTGGTTGTAAAGGCATTATCAGTGCCACCGTGTCTTTGTATCATATTTGAAAATTCTTTTGAACCATATTTTTCTGTTCCTTTAAACATCATATGCTCAAGTAGGTGGGAAATACCTGTCTTGCCTACTGGTTCATCCTTTGAACCAACCTTATACCATATTTGAAACGATGCAAACGGACTTTGACTGTCTTTTATAAGCAAGACCTTCATTGTATTTTTGAGAAAGTGCTCTGTTGTCTCTGCAAAGGAATATGTATAAATAAAGACAAGAAGAACGATGGATACCAAGATTAGAATATTCTTACTCACTTTTATCATTTTTGTATTTTACCCCTAATCTTTTGATGAATTCAAATACTAACTAAAAAATCCTCCAATCCATCATATATAAAACACCATTTAGCTGATTACAAAAGTTAAAGGAATGAATCTATTGTTTAATTATTGTAAACTTTTGTTGCTTTAAAATAAATACTTGTTGACAAATAATAAATGATATGTTAAATTAAATCACCATGCTAAAAACATTATTTTCATCATCAATAAGGGCTGATATACTATCACTTCTACTCAACAATCCTGATGAAAAATACTACATTAGGCAGGTTGCAAAGTTGACTAAAAAAAATCCTTCAGGTGTTAAAAGAGAACTTGATAAATTATACGAGATGGGACTTGTTAGATGTGAACAGGTTGCAAACCTCAAATATTTCCAAGCCAATAAGCAATCCCCTCTGTATTCAGAATTAAAGGATTTGATAGCCAAATCACTCGGTTTGCCGGGTGCACTAAAGAGCCTCCTAAAAGCCAACGATGTGAAGATTTCCTTTATCACTGGTCCCTACGCACAAGGTGAAGATACGCCTACAATCGATCTTGTAGTGGTTGGAAGTTTTACCACTGCGTTGCTTTCTGGTTTACAAGAATTAGAAAAGAAGTTTAACAAGAAGATTAATTGCACAGTAATAGATGCAGAGGATTTTAAGGTTCGTAAGAAAAAGGATGCGACCTTAAAGAAGATGTTGGCTGAAAAGCGTATTACGCTTTTAGGAAGGGTATAAACTCTCTTTTTTGAACCATGAAAGGAGGTGAATAACATGGCAGCTACAAAAAAGGCTCCTGCCAAAAAGGCAGCAGACAAAAAGGCTCCAGCTAAAAAAGCTACAACAAAGAAGAAATAATGGCTTGATATCCCGTTTCAGAAGGAATATCCAAAAGTGTGCATTTGTTGTTTATAAGACATGTGGCTTTTGGGTATTCCTTT
The DNA here is from genome assembly GCA_026415695.1 of Thermodesulfovibrionales bacterium. GTDB lineage: Bacteria > Nitrospirota > Thermodesulfovibrionia > Thermodesulfovibrionales > Dissulfurispiraceae > DUZI01. The sequence goes on from JAOAGP010000120.1 coordinate 19,382, forward strand.
TTTATTTACCGTCTTTACATCAATGATAGGCTTGTTGATAAAAAAACGATAATACTGATGTATCCGTTCATATTAAAAAAGGCTAAATTTAGTCTTGAGAGGTCGTCCTTTTTTACGAGACTATGTTCATAGACAAAAAGCAACAATACTACCACCATACCAATCCAATACAGAGTTGATAGATTAAAAACTATCCCGGTTAGAACTAACATCAAAAAGGTTATCAAGTGAAATGTCCTTGATATCCACAATGATTTACTAATCCCAAATCTATTTGGAATTGAATACAAACCATATCTCTTGTCAAAATCTATATCTTGTAATGCATAGAGGATATCAAATCCGGCTAACCAAAACACAACCGCTATTGATAATGGTAATATTTCCCAATTAAAAGTCCCCTTTATAGCAATCCATGCCCCAACTGGTGCCGCAGATATACATATGCCTAAAACAATGTGACACAGCCATGTAAATCTTTTCGTGTATGAATATACAAAGATAAAGATTAACGCAACAGGTGCTAACTTCAAGCAGAGTTCATTTAGCATGTAGGCACTGAAGATAAACAAAATAAGAGAAACCATAATAAAAATGACGACCTCAACAACCTTTATCCTGCCAGTAGGTAGTTCCCTTTTTGATGTCCGTGGATTCAATGCATCAATGTCTTTGTCTATTAGTCTGTTAAGTCCCATAGCCAATGACCTTGCTGAAACCATTGCCAAGATTATTAAAATTGTTTCTCTTAAAGGTGGTAAGCCATTTGATGCAAGTATAGTTGATGTGAGGGCAAAAGGAAGGGCAAATATAGAATGTGAGAACTTAATCATTGAAAGGTATAGGGCTATTTTTTTGAACATAATCTATTAATTATAATTATAAGATAATCTGATAAATTGTTTTGACAATAGACAACATCATAAGTTATAAAATAATAAATGTCTTGTTACCTCCCCCAAACTGCTGTCCGTCATTCCCCCTTTGGGCAGCAGTTCTTTTTTTTAAGTAATATCAATCAGTTCATATTTTGTTGAGCCAAGTCCAAGATTTTCTGCCTCTGTTATCTGTATTAGGTAAGGTTTCTTGTGTAATACAGATAAGACATCATCACCATCTTTGACATTCTCATCTTGTGCAAGTGATGCAGGTAAGGGTTTCTGTTTTAGTAATAGATCAACGGATGCCTTTTCTATTGCCACTAAATCATCAGATATGAGTATCCCTATGTCTTGGATAACTGGCACTTCCGCAGCAGGCATACAATCACATTCTGGTTGTATCTCTGTTAAGAAGTTTACATATATCACCTTGTTTGGTTTAAAAGTATCCAATACTGCCTTTGCTGCCTCTGAAAGTGACTTCATAAAGTTTTCATCATCACCTCCGGGTAGTGTTATAGCATCTTCAGGACATACCCTCGTGCATCTACCACAACGCCAGCAAAGCTCATCGTCATATCCAAATTTATTGTCCTTAAATGTTATTCCCTCCAAAGGGCATATCTCTTGACACTGCAGACACAAAACACATTTATCTTCATCCCATAACAGTTTGCCTTCGCCAATTGCATGCATAGCCCCTCTGCCACACTTCCATCCACAATGCCTATGAGTAGCACTTACTGCACCCATTGCCAAGTTTTTTATTGCCCCTGCATAGCCTGCCTGAATGTGCCCTTTTACATGACTACAAACCACCATTGCTGGCACATCATAGATAACTGAAGCAACAGCAATCTCTCCAAGAATATCTCCTGCCTTGACCATTATATTGTCATTACCATACAAACCATCAGCAAGCACAACAGGTGCCCCCACCGAGAGATGATTAATGCCGTTTTGATTTGCAACCTCAAGATAGTCAAGTCCTTTTATCCTTACAGTATCTGTAACAAAAGGTTTACCACCAACCAACTTAATAGCCTCAACCACCTTTCTAAGAAATACTGGTCTAACTATACGGTGAGCCCCCTCTGACCCAAAATGTGTCTTAACGGCGACCCACTCCTTTGGTTCAATGTAACTTGACAGATTTATAGTTTGAAGGAGCTTTTCTAACTTACCAGGCATACTATCAGCATACTTCCATTTTTTTACCCTTGCCGATGCAAAATAAACCTTTGACATACTCATTACCTCCTAATGCTTTTTATTTTGATTATGGGTGTTTTATCATAGTTAAACATGAAATATCTACTCTTTAGATTGATTGCCTATCTAAAACACAAAGGTCTAATTCACAAGTCATACATAGTTGGTGGGGCTGTAAGAGACATAATCTTTGGTAGAGACCTCAAAGACATTGACATTGCTATTGATGCCGAAATAGGGGACATCGTAGAAGAATTTGCATATGCAATAAACGGGAGTCTAATCTGCTTGGATAAAGAGATGTCAATATATAGAATCGTGAAGAAGAAATACTGGGTGGACATATCAAGATTGCGATGTGGTTCTTTGTATATTGATTTGTTTGAAAGGGATTTGACTATTAATGCTATGGCATTACCGCTAAGTGATTTTCAAGGATATGAAAAGAATTTAATAGACCCCTTTGGTGGTTATTCTGATTATCAAAACGGGATTATAAGGATGGTTAGAGAGGAAAATTTTCTAAAAGACCCCTTGAGGGTCTTAAGGGCATTTAGGTTTTCAGCTACATTAGGCTTCAAGATTGAACCCAACACCATGATTGCAGTAAGTAGATTTTCACACTATCTTAAGGATGTTGCAAGGGAGAGGATTTATGACGAATTGTTGATGATAATTTGTTGTCAGGATTCCGCGAAAATAGTTTCATTGATGAAGAATAACAGGATACTCACACACATATTTTCAGTATCTTTTACAGATAACGGGATTAAAAGATACTTTAGGATTGAGCTACTCATAAATGACTTGCATTTTAGGTATGGGGACTACTCTTATCTCTTTAAACAATACATCAACAACAGCCCAAACCTCTTTTGCTTAAAGTTCTTTACCCTATTTGATGACAAAAGAGATATCTCACCTGCTGGGCTTTCCCTAAAGATATCAAAAAAGGAATCAGAAAGGTTACAGACATATGTAGATTATCAAGGCACCGTTTATGAGGGGTTTAAAAACAATGAAGATGTCCAGTCAGAATACATTATAAGACTACTATATGAATTAGCAGATGACATCTTTGGTTTAATCTTATTAGACACCGTCATTGATGACTTTGAAGACAAGAGATTTACAGACTATGTTAAAAAGATAGTTTCATTTTACACCACAGACTATAGACAAAGATTTGCTAAGATCCCCTTGATATCTGGAGACGATATCATTCAGTCTCTAAACCTAAAACCATCAGCCATCTTTAAGAAGATAATTAACTACACAAACATGATGACCCTGCTTGGTAAGATATCTAATAAACAAGAGGCTATAGACCTGATTCGTAAGCAAAACTGGGCATCTTAATAACCCTGTGCTAATCTACATTCCTCCTAAACCTTGCCCTGTAGTGCATATCATAGGATAAATGACCTTCAGGGTAGTGTCTTTGTCTGTAGGTTTCTTGCACTACTTCTCTCTCCCTTAAGTTTGGTTTAAACGGTGGTTTCATAGTATGTTCATTCCTTGTGTTACCAATATTTCGTTCTGGATGGTTTGTCGTGTGCCTCCTGTATCTGTCTACTGGTGGAGGGGGAGGAGGTGGATTATGATGTTGTCTTGTATAAATCCTTTGCCTTGACACCTCATGATATGATACTGATACAGGATGCCAAACTACCCTTTGTCTCACAGGCGGAACCCACAACCAACCATAATAACTATGCACTATCCATCTTCCATAGTGATATGGCACCCATCCCCAAGGCTCACATGATATCCATATTTCCCTACCGTGCCTTCTGATATACTTGCCACAGCTGAACGGTGACCATACATTTATGTTGACAACTGTTGGCATCCAGCAATACCCATAATCAGACAAATATACCCATTTTCCATATCTGTCAAACGATGAGGCATAGACTGCTATCTCCTTTGGAAGATATGCTTCTGAAATGTAGTTTTCTTTATAGTTATATTGGCTTGTCTGCCATTGTCTCATACTACTATCCCAAACCTTCTTTGTATTTGCTAAATCAAACAAATAATCATCACCTGCCCTCAGAGTCAGTAGTTTATTTTCTCTATACACAATCAACTCTCCATAATGAACATTAATCCTAAAGGTATCTGCCTTTTCATGTCTTAGATAAAAAGAGGTATTTGTATTACATCTTATCCTACTATTTACAATGAGTACCTCAATCCTTGAAGATGCAGTGCAGCTCATGTAAAAAGCCCCGTAGTCTGTCCTAACTACGACTGTATCTGAAGAATAATCAATGACCTCCATGTAAGAGGCATCTTGTATCTTTATGGTTGCACCCGAAAGCATCGTTATGTCAGCACTACCACTTTTTGTGATTACCTTATCACCTTTAAAGACTGGATAAGTAGTGTTATCCAATCTGAATTGTCCATCACCCTCAGACTGTATGATGATATCTCCTCTAATGTTGCTAATACTCATCTCGCCATTGTATGAAGCATAGCCCACATCAATAAGACTAAATAATACCAACATGATAAACACAAGGATTCTTTTCATACCCTCATCGCCTCCTTTACAATTGGCTTTTAGTGTTCATTATTGAATTATTTTGCATATTCCATACCAAGATTAATATCTATGAATTAACAGCAAGATATCTATGGCTTGTATTGACTATTTGAGGAATAGACTTACCTATTGGGTATCTTTGAAGAAGTTATATAGTTGACTTGACCCTTGTTAGTGAGTTTTTTATTTGGGTTTTGCCCTGAGATATTTAATGCCAGTCCATGTTAGGAAGGCTGAAAATATTATTCTTAGATATAACTCTGGTAAAAACTGGGCTAATGTGCTGCCTCCATATGTGCCTAAGATAATCCCAACGATTAGACCAAAAAGTATTTTAGGGACAACATTGCCAAGCTTCCAATGAGTATGCGCCCCTACTATTCCAGCAGCAACCATACACATAAGCGATGTGCCTTGTGCCATGTGCTGTGTCATACCCATTAGGATTACCATCGGTGGCACCATCACTGTCCCCCCACCAACACCCATCATACCAGCAATGAATCCAGCAAAAAGACCTGTGATTAATAGTGTAACTATCCTTGTAATCCCTTCCATTGAAAAGAGTCCTGTTGCAATGTATGGCTTTAGCATCAACATAGCCGATGCAAAGATTAAAAAACCGCCAAACGCCCTTTTCAGCTTCCATTCAGGCAGTGAGTGGGCAAACTTAGCACCATATCTGACGGTAACAACAGAGGTTATGGCTAATAAAATTGCAGCAATCACATCCACATTTCCATGAAGGTAATATGTAATTGCTCCTGTTGCACCAGTAAAAACAAGAGCCACAAGACTTGTACCATGAGCTTGATGTTGAGAAAGTTTTAATATACCAACCATCATTGGTATCATCACAACACCACCACCTAAACCTACAAGCCCCCCAAAGAAACCAGCACAAATCCCTATAAAGATGTTTATAAACACATTATTGCCTTTCATACAAAGTTATCTCCTTTTTTAAAAAATAGACATAGCCTATCGTTTTTAATCCTTATTCTGTCCTCGCATGAAGGGTAGAACAAATGAGGTAACTAATATTATAACATTACCTGATAAGATGAAGATTACAAAAGACATACTTGATCCTTTGATTTAGGGTAAAATTATACCATCCCTTATGAATAAAAAAATCATCCAAAGGATAGACAAGAGACTAAACCTTGAAAAAGGCACTATCTACAAGAGTCATGGAGGCAGGTTGAGGATTGCACTTGTTTATCCAAATGTGTATAAGATTGGAATGTCAAATCTTGGTTTTCAAGGTATCTATGGTCTATTAAACTCATTAAATCATGTGGTTTGTGAAAGGGCATTCTTACCTGATGATGAGGACATAAACGAGCATCAAAGGACAGGCACACCAATATATACATATGAATCAAAAACCCCTCTTAATCAGTTTGATATAATTGCATTTTCTATCTCTTACGAACTTGACTACATCAATATTGCAAGGATTCTACTACTTAGTAAGATACCCTTTTTTAGCAAAGACAGAGAGAAAAACCACCCAATTATTATCGCAGGGGGTGTGTGTTGTTCATCAAACCCAGAGCCGTTTGCTCAATTCTTTGATGCTGTTTTTGTGGGGGAGTCAGAGGAATTATTGCCGAGGTTTATAAGACTTTTGCTTACTAATACAGACCTTGATAAGAGGCAATTCTTATCAAAATGTAACGACTTAGAAGGGCTTTACATCCCCGAAGATTATACAATTAGATACAGTGGCTTTGAATTAACTGACATCAAACGCCTTTGTGGTAAAGAAATATTTATAAAAAAGGCCACATATCCTTCGTTCAATAAAACTACTCTTGCTACCATCATTACAACACCTGAATCACAATTTTCAAACATGCATCTCGTTGAGGTGATGAGGGGATGTCATTGGAGATGCAGATTCTGTCTTGTAGGCTCACTTTATAATCCTGTGCGGATAAAGGACCCTCAAGTTTTAAAAGACAAGATTGTAGAATTTCAAGGGCAAGACACAAAGGTAGGTCTCATCGCCCCTTCTATTACGGATTACAAACCTCTAATAGACATATTAGCCATCCATAATGTATGCCTCTCAATAACTTCCATAAGGGCAAACACCAAGGCATTTGAGGTAATTGATGCACTTAAGAACATTAAGAGCATATCCATTGCACCTGAGACAGGAAACGAAAGATTAAGAAAAGTCATAAACAAGAGGATAAAAGACGATGATATCCTTACCGTATCAGAATACATCATCAAGAAGGGGATTGATAACCTGAGATTATACTTCATGATTGGACTGCCAACAGAGACGCAAAAGGATATTGAAGACATAACAAGCCTCATCAAGAGGATACGGGGTATTTCTAACAAAACCAAATTGTCTATCACGGTAAGTGCCTTTGTGCCAAAGCCCTTTACCCCTTTTCAATGGCATGGATTTTCAGCAATTGATGTCTTAAAAGCCAAGATATCATACATACACAATGAGATTAAAAGTTTACCTAAGACGGCTTTTCACAAAGACAGTCTAAGAGATGCACTAATGCAGGCTATACTTGCAAGGGGTGGCAGATATCTTTCTAATAGCATCATAAATATTGCACAGGATAACAATACCAAATACATCCTTTCTGACAAGGCATTACAAAGGTATTTTTGCACCAACTGGCAATACGATGCAGTATTGCCATGGGATTTTATCCAACACCCCCAGATTGACAAAGAAATACTCTGGCAAGAGTATCAGCAGGCACTATCTGACACCTAATTATTTGCTTACGGTATTAACAAAGGTTTAAAATTAACTCAATGAAACGGTCTATTAAAACCACATCACCTGAAGAGACGATGAATGTGGCATACAGGCTGTGCCGATTGGTAAAGGACAAGCCTCTACCATTTTTAGTCTTGCTTTATGGCGATTTAGGCGCAGGTAAGACCACCTTCATAAAAGGCATGGCTAAATGTCTTCATCTAAACCCAGATGACATCGGAAGTGCGAGTTTCGTGATAATGGTTGAACACGATAGTATCCCGCCACTTTATCACATAGATTTATATCGTCTGAATACTGATGATGAGTTAGATGGCATTGGTATTTGGGATTACCTCAATGAGGAGGCTATAATCGTAATTGAATGGGCAGAACGCATTAGGATATCTGACAAACCCGCTGTGAGTGTTACAATAGAGGATATTGATGAGACAACAAGAAACATAATCATTGAGGGGCTAAATGAAGAGGATTGGGCTATTCTGTAAGACAGTAAAATCACCTGAAACACTTGAATTTATAAGGTTTGTCATAGGTATTCTTAAGCAATACGGTTGTGAGGTAATAGTTGATATTGACACTGCAAATCTGCTCAATACCTATGGTGAAGCAAAGACATCAATCCCCTCTGTGTCAGATGTGATAATAGTTTTAGGAGGTGATGGCACCCTCTTAAGCGCTGCCCGTGCCATTGGTGATAAAGAGATACCCATTGTTGGTATCAATTTGGGGAGTTTAGGCTTTCTGACAGAGATCAACAAGGATGGCGTGAGAGAAATTATTGATATGATCATCCACAACAAAGCAAGGTTTGAAAAGAGGATGATGCTCAATGCTGTAGTTCATAGAGATGGCAAGGATATTGAAGCATTTTCAGTGCTTAACGATGTAGTGTTTAACAAGGGTGCACTCGCAAGGATAATAGACATGCAGACATATGTAAACAACTCCTACCTGACAACATTTAGGGGTGATGGGCTCATTGTATCTACACCCACAGGTTCTACAGCATATTCACTCTCTGCAGGCGGACCGATACTTTATCCAACATTGGAAAACATCTTGATTACACCCATCTGTCCGCACACACTCACGAATCGTCCAATAGTGTTGCCTCCTGATGTAGTTGTTACTGTCACATTAAAATCAGAAAGTCAGGATGTATTTCTCACACTTGACGGTCAGGTTGGCTTTGCACTTAAGAAGGACGATTCTGTGAATATCACATCAGCGAGGTTTAAGACAGTCCTAATTACCCCTCAAAACAGAGATTTCTTTGACATCTTGCGAACAAAACTCAGATGGGGTGAAAGATAACATTTAGGCAGGCATAAAGTCAGAGATAGTATAGATGCCATATACAGGATAGCCACAATCCCTGATGTTTTCAATCCCGTTATATTCACATCTGTCAACGATCACCAATACAGCCTGAATGTTTAATCCAAACCCTTCAGCCGCCTTTATCGCCTTTATGGTTGAACCCCCAGTGGTAACCACATCATCAATGACAACCACCTTGTCACCCTTTTCAATGTTGCCCTCTATCGGTAACCCCATACCGTGTTGTTTGGGCTCTTTTCTTACCACAAAGGCGTAGATACCCTTGCCCTGTAGATACGAATACATTGAAGTAGCGTAGGCTATAGGGTCTGCCCCAAGTGTGAGTCCCCCTATCGCCTTTATGTCAAGCCCTAATGATGATATCTTTTCAAAAACAACCTTGCCCACAAGATACAATCCATCAGGTCTCATCGTCGTTTTCTTGAGGTTAAAGTAAAAATTGCTCATCTTCCCCGATGTGAGTTTAAAGACAGGCTCTTTGCTATATGAAAACGAGACATCAGCGATGATATCCCGTAGCATCTTTAATGAATCGTCCAAAAAATGTCTCCTTTGTGGGATTAGAGTCGGGGCGATCCGATTTGAACGGACGACCTCTCGCACCCCAAGCGAGTGCGCTAACCAGTCTGCGCTACGCCCCGATGCCTTTGATATTACTTGATGTGATACACTTCAGTCAATTTTTGTAGCAATTGCTGTGTTTAATACCGCTGTATATAAAGGGCGTATGACTTATTCCCTAAATATCGTAAGGCTATTTATCCTTGTTGATGCCTTGTAGTTCTGGTATGAAAGGATTACGGACGACTGATACCAGTCTGTTATCCCCCCAGTCTTCTGCTCTGGCTCAACCTGTTTGGGCTCCAGATAGGTGATATCAACCACCTCCCCGTCTGGAAGTCTTACAGTTTGCGTCCTTGGAAGCAGGGTTTTTTTGTCAATGCTAACCACTAAATCATTTCCAATAAGTGTGTAACTGTCTGGATTGTCAATAACTTGGGTGAAAGGATTTTTCCACCAAAAGAGCGATCTCTTTAGCCCTTGAGCAATCATATGAGCCTTTCTTTTAGAAATCTTCATGGTGTTTTTTATCTCACCATCCTTTTCGGTTATCTCACCTGCCGGGAAACCAAGATAGTAGAGTCTGATGGTCAAGTTTGTATCATCAGCCTTTAAAAACATATCCCCATTTATTACAGCATCCCCCTTGTCAAACTCTATCTCAATAGATGCCTCAACACCCTTTATCCTTGACAGTTCACTAAATAGGGTCTCTAAATTGACATCTTTAACATCAGGCATTGCTAACTGTCTTGTTGCACAACTAATGAGTAGTGAAATGGTGACTGCACACAAAAGTATCTTATGCAAATATGTCAAGTATCTCATCAATCCTCTTAATACCATTGGCTTCAATGCCTTCTATACCTTTAAGCCTTTCCTTGTTACCAAACGGGATGTATGCCTTCTTAAATCCCACCTTCAAGGCCTCATTTAACCTCACATCACACTGGCTTACTGCCCTAACCTCACCAGAAAGCCCTACCTCTCCTATGAAGATTGCATCTGCATCAATTGGTGTGTCCTTAAACGAACTTATTACCGCAGATACTACACCTAAATCCACTGCAGGTTCTTGCAACTTGATACCCCCTGCAACATTTATAAATATATCCATCACACCAACTTGCAGCCCCAATCTTTTTTCAATGACCGCTAAAAGTATGTTTGTCCTGTTTTGGTCTATTCCTACTGTTGTCCTTCGTGGTATTCCAAAGGGGGTAGGGGAAACGAGGGCTTGTATCTCAACGAGTAAAGGGCGTGTCCCTCTCATACTTGAGACCACCGCAGAACCAGAGACACCATAGGGTCTTTCTGAAAGAAGTATTTCAGATGGATTTTTGACCTCATCTAACCCCTTGTCTGTCATCTCAAAGATGCCTATCTCATTGGTTGAGCCAAACCTATTTTTTATAGTCCTCAAAATCCTGTATGAATGCCCACTGTCACCCTCAAAATAAAGCACTGTATCCACAATATGCTCAAGGACACGAGGTCCTGCAATCGCCCCTTCCTTTGTAACATGTCCAATTATAAAGACTGGTATGTTTTGTCTCTTTCCAAAAAACATCAACTTTGATGCCGACTCCCTAATCTGCCCTACCGATCCGGGTGCTGATACTAAATCCTGAGTATAGACCGTCTGAATGGAGTCAATCACAACACACTGTGGTCTTATCTTTAAACACTCCTCAATGATGGACTCTACAAGGGTTTCAGGGTATATAACGATGCCGCTTGAGTTGATGTTTAGCCTCTCTGCGCGAAGGTGTATCTGTTCGGGTGATTCCTCCCCTGAAACATACAAAACGGGTTTGTCCTTATCTCCGATGTGCGACATCGTTTGAAGCAGTAGTGTTGACTTGCCGATACCCGGGTCTCCTCCAATGAGTATTATCGCACCCCTTACAATACCACCCCCTAATACCCTGTCAAATTCATCTATGCCAGTTGGTATCCTCTTGTAAAAACTGCTCGTAATAGTATCTAATGAGATGGGCTTTGATGTGCTTAACGATGTAAGGGGTTTGTTAGTAGTCTTTTCCTCAACAAAGGAATTCCATGACGCACACTCGGGACACTTGCCTAACCACTTCTGGCTTACATATCCACAGGATTGACACACAAAGCTAATCTTTATCTTTGACATACAGCATTGATTTTAACATAAAACATAACCCCCAACTGTAAACACAATGGAAAAGTCTTAAAGGGTTTTATTAATATAGATGTGTTTGCTGAAAACAAAAGGATACACACATATGGTTGATTTCATACTAAAATCAAAGCCCTCACTGAAGAGGTTAGATACAGATTTGCTCATCATCCCTGTGTCTTACGACAAGGTTGATGAGGTAATAAGCAACGAATTTCTAAAGGACTACAGCCAATCAATAAGGTATGTGTTGTCATCAGGTGAGTTTAAAAAAGACAACAATGCCATATGTCTGATACACAACGCCACCTCATCCATAAAAAGGATACTCCTTGTTGATTTCACCCCAAAGGACTCTCATAAGGTAGAAGACTGGATACTAAAGGAGGATATCCGAAGGGCTGGAGGGAGGGCATCACGATTTCTTAAAGACAAAGGGATTTCTGATATGTCAATATACTGTGAATACCTACCTAAAGACTTGGCAATCTCTAAACCCGCATACTTTTACTTTTTAGAGGGTTTTTTATTGAGCCGTTATGAATTTGATGGATTTAAAACAACCAAAAAGGACAAATCAGGACTACAGATAAGTATCATTGGCTCATCTTCAATTAATCATCTTGAGATGCTTAATACTCTGTCTTCAACCTCCTATTTCATAAGGGATATGATAAACAGTCCGTCAAATCACATCACTCCGAGGAGGCTTTTAGATATTGCCAAATCAATAAAATCGTCCAAGATTAATGTAAAGGCATTGAATTTCAAGCAACTTGAAAAGGAAGGACTAAACGGTCTTTTAGCAGTTGCAAAGGGTTCTATTGAGCCTCCTTATCTGATTGTGATTGAATATAACCTCAAGAAAGATACCCCCCCTATAGTCCTGATTGGAAAATCTGTCACCTTTGATAGTGGAGGGATATCAATCAAACCATCAGATGGTCTTGAGAAGATGAAATACGACATGGCGGGGGGAGCAGTAGTGATAGGTATTATGAAAAGCCTCGTTGATTTGAAAACGCCGTGTAGTGTAGTAGGCATCCTACCTGCAGTTGAAAATATGCCTAGTAGCAAGGCATACAAACCGGGTGATATAATCAAGATGATGAGCGGAAAGACGGTAGAGATAATCAGCACCGATGCAGAAGGCAGGATGACATTGGCAGATGCAATTACATACAGCAAAAAATACTACAACCCTTCAGCAATCATTGACATTGCCACACTCACAGGTGCTTGTGCATTAACATTTGCAAATGAGGTAATAGGTATGATGGGCAATGATGAACCCCTCATGCAAAACCTTTATAATGCTGGCATGGAGGTCTATGAGATGGTATGGAAGATGCCACTTTATAGAGAATATGGTGATTACATAAAGGGAGACTTTGCAGACATAAAAAACAGCGGGGGGAGGCTTGGCTCAATGCTTACTGCAGGTTACTTCCTAAAGGAGTTTGCAGAAGACACCCCATGGGTTCATCTTGATGTTGCTTCAACATCATGGCTTGAAAAGGACAAACCCTACCTAACCAAAGGTGCATCAGGTTCTGGGTATAGACTGTTGTTGGAGATGTTGTTGAGAAAATGCTAAAGGTCATCTTTTTGACAGCCTTTTTTGTATATCTGCCTGAGGATGCATTTGCATGGGGGCCGATGACGCATTGCTATCTTGCAAATGAGTTATTAAAATACCTTGCATTATTGCCTCCTGACATATCCTTGATAATTCGTAACTTTAAGCAGGACTTCATCTACGGAAACATCATGGCTGATAGCGTGATGGGAAAGAGATTTATGCCAAAACAAAACCACTCACACAGTTGGGAGTTTGCATTGAGTCTTTTCAAACAAGCATCAACTCAATCAGAGAAATCATTTGTCTATGGCTATCTATGTCACCTTGCAGCTGATACAGTTGCACACAGGGAGTTGACGATTAAGATGAAGGATATTGAGCATTCATGGGTTGAATTTACACTTGACTCTCTTGTGGACAAGACAAATAGGATAAAGTCACTGACTATAAATCGTTTGGTGCAAAAAAGAAACGATAGATTTCTCAAAAAGAGCATACCTCATCATGTCCTACCCTTTGATACACACAAGAGGATATTTAAGGGTTTTCTGGTCATATCTGCCCTTACAAACTTCTCAATGATTAATAATCTAAACATCAATCGTAAAGAGATATGTAAACTACACGAAGAATCAATCATAAGGATGATTGATGTGATGTCTAATGGTTTTCAATCTTGCGTTACGAAGGAAGACCCTTCACCGTATCAAGATGTTTGAGAGATCCTACATCCCAATCAAAGAAGGTCTTAGCAAGATACTTACACATATAAAGCCTCTTGATAAAACAGAGGTCATAAAGATTGAGGATGCCTACGATAGGGTCATCTGTGAGGATATTTATTCACCAGAAGACCTGCCCGGCTTTGATAGATCTACAGTAGATGGTTTTGCTGTAAGGGCAGAGGATACCTACGGTGCAAGCGAGACCTCACCACAATACCTAAAGGTTTGTGGTGAGGTCTTCATGGGTATGCCCACTAATCTTGAGATATCTAAAGGGCAGTGCATTAAGATACCGACAGGCGGGATGTTACCAACAGGGGCAAATGCAGTCTTGATGTTTGAAGATGCTCAAGTAGTAAATGAGGATACGATTGAGGTCTTAAGGGCTGTTACAGTTTATGAGAATGTGATATTGAAGGATGAGGACATAAAAAAAGGCGAAATTGTCATTAAAAAAGGCAAAAAATTAAGACCTCAAGATATAGGTGCATTGGCAGGTTTGGGTATCACAGAGGTAAAGGTATGTGCAAAACCTATTGTGTCAATCATATCAACAGGCGATGAGATCGTCTCACCTTCAACAAAGAAGGTATTAGGGCAGGTTAGAGATATAAACTCGTTTACATTAGATGGGCTCATCAGACAAAGTGGCGGTATTACTAAAAAATTAGGCATCATTAAAGATGATTACACCACCTTAAAAGGCGTCTTTCAAAGTGCTATCAAAGATTCTGATGTTGTCTTGATAAGTGGAGGCACATCAGCAGGCATAAAAGACATGACCTCAAGTATAATACAGGAGGCTGGGAATCCAGGCATCTTGTTTCACGGGGTTTCAGTAAAACCGGGTAAGCCTTTAATTGGTGCCATAGTAAATGGTAAACCGGTCTTTGGACTACCTGGGCACCCAGCGGCAATATTTGTTAGTTTTGACACCTTTATAAGACCTGTGATTGAAAAACTGATTAGTTATGATAACACCCTTTTACGATACAAAAAGGTGAGGGCGATTATGCCTAAAAACATTCACTCAATCTCTGGAAGGACAGATTTCATAAGGGTAAAACTAACAGAGCAAGACGGCAAGTTAGTTGCTACCCCCATCCTTGGCAAGTCGGGGCTAATAAATACACTGGTCAAGGCTGACGGTATCGTTATTATTGAAGATGATGCATTAGGCATAAATGCTCATCAAGAGGTTGAGGTGAGGCTTTTTGATTGATAGACACACCTTAAGGAGGATTGAGAATTGATGCTAAACAATAAACACATTACCATCATGATGTGTGGGGGGACGGGTTGCCTTGCATCTGGCAACATGAAGATCAAAGAGGCACTCAAAGACGAGATAGCCTCAAAGGGACTGGGTGATAGTATTAAGGTCAAGACCTCTACCTGTAATGGTTTTTGTCCACAGGGTCCGATAATGGTCATCCAACCAGACGGTGTGTTGTATCAGAAGGTTAGCATCAAGGACATCCCAACCATCGTTGACGAACACCTCTTAAAAGGCAACATCGTTGATAAACTCACATACAAAGAACCGATTAAGAAACAATCGGTTCCTTTCCTAAAAGATATTCCATTTTTTGCTCATCAGGTCTTAAGGGTGATGAAGAACAAGGCGATGTTAGACCCCGAAGATATAGATGACTACCTCTCAAAAGATGGATACAAGGCATTAAAAAAGGCAATCCTTGAGATGACCCCCCGTGAGATTATTGCTTTAGTAAAGGATTCTGGCTTAAGGGGGCGTGGTGGTGCCGGTATGCCTACTGGTTTAAAATGGGAGGTGTGTGCAATTCAGGACTCACAAGAAAAATACATCGTGTGTAACAGAAGCATCATAGAAGTAGAACCACATCTTGTAATTGAAGGGATGGTAATTGCCGCATTTGCAGTTGGTGCAAATCATGGTTACATCTACATGAGGTCGGGCTCACCAAAACTCATTGAAAAGATGCAAAACGCATTGTTACAGGCAACACAACACGGTTTTTTAGGTGCAAACATCTTGGGCACGGGCTTTGGGCTTACACTTGAGATCTTTAAGAGCCCTGATGAGTTTGTCTCTGGAGAAGAAACATCTGCCCTGATGAGCATACAGGGCAAAAGAGGTATGCCCACACCAAAACCGCCTTATCCTGCAGAGCAAGGTTTGTGGAATAAACCCACATTAGTAGACACAGTTGAGACATATGCAAACATCCCTCAGATAGTATTAAACGGGGCAAAGTGGTTTAGATCAGTGGGAACAGAGACGAATCCCGGCACAAAGATATTTGCCTTGAGTGGACCTTTATACACCACAGGTCTGATTGAGGTGCCATTAGGAACAACATTAAGAACGATGCTAAACGACATTGCTGGGGGGATGATAAGAGGCAGACGGTTTAAGGCTGTGCAGGTGGGAGGCTCTACTGGTGGTTACATCCCTGAGCAACACCTCGACATACCTGTAACATACGAAGATATAGAGTCCCTTGATGCGATTATAGGTTCTGGCGGGATAGCAGTAATGAGTGATCTAAACTGTATCGTAAACAGTGCAAAGTTTACTATGGAGTTTGCTGTGGATGAATCATGTGGGAAATGCCCGCCATGTAGAATCGGCACCTCTGTGATACTTGACATACTCAACCGTATTACACAAGGACAGGCATCGTTACAAGATATAGATACCCTGATGGATTTGGCACTTGATATCAAGGACGCATCACTCTGCGGATTAGGTAAAACCGCTGTTTTACCAGTGATCTCGGGTATCAGATTCTTCAGGCAAGAGTATGAAGAGCATGTAATAGAACACTACTGCAGGGCTGGTGCCTGTAGAGAATTAGTAACCTTTTACATTGACAAGGACAAATGTATCGGTTGTGGTGCTTGTTCAAGGATATGTCCTAAAAAGGCAATCTCTGGTGAGAAGAAAAAACCTCATTTGATCGACCAGTCTCTGTGCATACAATGTCGTGCATGTTATGAGACATGCAAGTTTGACGCATTAAAGACCGGTCCTAAAGGTTTAAGGGATGAACTGATGACACAAAATCAATCAGAAGAACTCATAACCGCAACACAAAAGGAGATTGATTAACCATGATACAACTAACTATTAACAACAAATCAATTCAGGCAGAAGAGACCGACACAATCCTGATTGCTGCAGAAAAGGCAGGCTTCTACATTCCAAACCTATGTTTTGACAAGCGCATAAAACCTTTTGCATCCTGCCGCTTATGTTTAGTTGAGATACAAGGACATGAAAGGTTGTTTACCGCATGTTCTACGCCTGTAAAAGAAGGCATGATAGTATTTACGGATACACCAAGGGTAATGAAGGCAAGAAAGACCGTCCTTGAGCTACTCTTGATACATCATCCCCTCGATTGCCCTATATGTGATAAGGCTGGTGAGTGTGCGCTTCAGGATTTAACATTTAAATACGGAGACCTTACCAATAGGTTTAAATCAGAAAGGATGGCAGAACCCGAAAGGCTTGATGCCCCGATTGTAGAACATAACCCTAATAGATGTATCCTGTGTGGTAAGTGCGTCAGAATCTGCTCTGAACATCAGGGAGTAGGTGCAATAAGTTTCATCAACAAAGGTATCAAAACCCGTATCGCACCTGCCTTTAATGAGCCCTTAAACTGTGAATTCTGTGGACAGTGTATTGACATCTGTCCTGTTGGTGCATTAGGAAGCAAACCATATAGACATTCATCAAGGGTTTGGTATATGGACGAGCAGGAGATAATCTGCCCGTTTTGTGGTTGTGGATGCACCACAAATATCAGCATCAGAGACGGTAAGGTAGTTAGGGCAAGGGGAAAACAGGGCGTTGGCATCAACAACGGAGACTTATGTGGAAAAGGGCGTTTTGGGTTTGACTTCATAAACTCCGAAAGTCGCCTAAAAACCCCTCTTATAAGAGATGGCAATGAGTTTAAACCAGCAACATGGGATGAGGCTATAAAGATCGTTGCCACAAGATTGACAGAGATAAAAAATAAGTATGGTCCATTTAGTATTGGTGCGATAGGGTCTCAGCGTTGCACACTTGAGGACAACTTTATGTTTCAAAGACTGATGCGTGAGGTAATACGCACAGATAACATTGACTCTGTTGCAAGGTTTGGATACGCAAAGGCTCAAAACGCATTTGAATGGGCATTTGGACTTGAGTCCTTACCTATCAAATGGGATGCACCTCTAAAATCTGACTACATCCTCGTAATTGAATCAGACATCACCTCAACACTACCTGTATGGGGATTAAACTTCCTGCTTGCTAAAAATCAAGGTTCAAGACTCGTGGTGGCAGACTCAAGGGTGACAAAACTTGCAAGAAACAGCAATACATTCCTTAAGATAAATCCCTCAACGGGTCTCGCACTTTTAAGCGGTTTGGCATATGTGATATACCATGAAAGACTATTTAATCCAGAAACTGCTAAAAAGGCACACAACCTTGATGCCTTTGTATCAAGTCTCAACGATTACACACCAGAAAAGGTAAGCGAGATTACAGGACTGACAGTCGATGAAATCGTTGATACTGCAAGACAGTATGCCTCTGCAAAAAAACGGATGATAGCCATCTCTTCGGGTTACGCTGAAAATACAAAAAGCCTATATACCTTCCTTGCAGCTGCAAATCTTGTGCTACTACTGGGCGATGAGCCAGAGACCCTGCAGGTGCCAGCAGAATTTTGTAATACACTTGGCATGTGGGATATAACCATTAGACCACTTGTAAATGGTAAGGACTGTTATGACATGCTCTATACAGGAGATCCCCCAAAGGCGATGTATATATTGGGAGAAAATCCCCTTGTTACATTTCAGGATATAACCACAGCAGAAAATGCACTCAAGAAACTTGAGTTTTTAGTTGTCCAAGATATCTATCTTACAGACACTGCAAAATTAGCCCATGTAGTATTGCCTGCATGTAGTTGGGGCGAAAAAGAGGGGACATTTAAATCTGCAACCGGCATACACCAGAGGATAACAAAACTTACCGATGGACCAGGCATTTCAAAACCTGACTGGGAGATAATAAGAGACATTGCAAATGCAATGGGTGCCAAGTTTAATGTAAACACCATCCAAGATGTCCGTCGTCAGATGTATGAATATTTTGATGATGTAGTTGACAAACAAATCCGAACAAGACTTTCATACAACCCTGCACCTTACAAACTTGTTGAAAAAACCTCTGAAGAGTATCCTCTATACCTCATCACAGAGACAGCCCTTCAACACTCTGGAAGTTTATCAGTGCTTTCAAAGAACCTTGATTCTGTTGTCCCCGAATCATACATCCACATAAATACAGAAGATGGCAGGAAATACGGGATTAAGGATGAATCCTTTGTTAAGGTTACATCTAAAAAGGGAACGGTGTATCTCAAGGCTGTGCTAACGGATGATGTAGATGAGGGGGTGGTCTTTGCCCATACACATTTTTCATATGGAAAGGTCAATAAACTCACATATCCTTCGGTTGTAACAATGGTGCCTTTAGTGCCTGTAAAGATTGAACCTGCTTAAAAAAGGAATTAGATAAAGGGTTCAAAAGATGAACCACAGAGACATGGAAAAAACTAACTCCCCCGTGTCCCCTCTTATCTCAAGAGGGATTACCTTTCATCTACACCCTTTCAAAAAGGCTAATTATCAGAGTAGCAACTCCGCCAGAGATATAAGGACGAGATTTTTTATTAGTTTTAGCGTGAGAGGACAAAAAAGATAAAACAAGGTGAAAACCACCATAAATGGCAAAAAATAGGTTTTTTGTCTATACTAATGATGAGATTAAAAAATAAGGAGGGAAAGATTGAAGGTTGAAGACATAATGAATAAAAACATTGTCGCTATGAGTGCAAATAGCAAGATTGCAGACATCATGAAGCAGATGGCTATACATCAGATTCGTTCGGTGTTGATAACCCCTAAAGACAACACAGACAGTTTTGGTGTTGTATCTGTGAGGGATATAGTCTTTAAGGTTTTGGCAAAAGGACTTGACCCTAAAACCGTTGAGGCATCAGAGATAGTCACAAAACCTGTTATCTGCATAAAGAAGGATATGCCTATAAATCACCTCCTGTCTATGATGAAGAGTTACAACATAGCGAGGGTTTTTGTTGCTGAAGAAGGGACGATAGTAGGCATAGTCGCACTGATGGACTTCGTCAGAGGATATCTAAAGAAAGATAAAGAGGCTTAACCTAATTCGCCGTAATCTGTTGATTTACATCATTCTTTACAGGGATATAGTCTATTATCATCACCTGTCCACTTGAAAAACTAAGCGGTTTCTTTTGTTGTTGCAAACTATCCTTATCTTTCTTGCCAATCTCTTTTACTACCTCTTTAACTACCTCCTTAACTAAAACCTCCGCAAAGTTACTTACTAAATAACCACCTATTACTCCCCACATATCTGACCTCCTTTAGTCATTATCTTTAGAAGGCTATTTCTTTTTTGCAGGTTTCTTAGTAGTAGCGGCTGGCTTCTTTTCCTTTGTAATAGTCTTTTTTACTGGTTTTGTTGATAGGGTTTTCACAGCCTTTTTATTATCAGCAGTCTTAAGTATACACACAGAAGACTTTGGGCTCCCAGTTGTGCCATAAATGTAATTTATGTTTATACCAGCGTTACCAAGAGAACCTGTGAGTGTCTTGAGTTCACCTACCTTATTTGGCATCTGAACCTCAATAACCTGCTCCTCTTTTAGTTCAGCGCCCATCTTTTGTAGTATCTTTTTTGCCTTGGGCATCTGATCACAGATGAGCATAAACTCTGCACTGTCACCCATCTCATAACCAGCAAATGCCGAGATATTGATGTTTGCATCTGCTAATGTGGTGGTAATCTCTCCTGCAAGCCCTGTCCTATTAGGCAAAGAAAAAACAAATTGTTTTACAACCTTTGCATCTGGCATCTTAAAATACCTCCTTGGTAGTTTTGTAGGTAAATCATAGTGAATATGTAAACAATAAGTCAATAATAAATCGTAGCAATTTCACCTCTGATGT
Organism: Thermodesulfovibrionales bacterium; assembly: GCA_026415695.1. Classification (GTDB taxonomy): domain Bacteria; phylum Nitrospirota; class Thermodesulfovibrionia; order Thermodesulfovibrionales; family Dissulfurispiraceae; genus DUZI01. The sequence goes on from JAOAGP010000120.1 coordinate 40,207, forward strand.
AGTAAAAAGGCAATCTATAAACAAGTTGTTAGAAACACCCTACAGTCGCTCTATTTTTACCCTGCATGCCTTAAATTGAGGGGTCTTGGTTTTATTATCAAATCCATCTGCTGTGAGTTTGTTTACTGGGGATGTGCTATAGTGTATTGGGATAAACAAAACCCCCTTTGATACCCTTTCTGTTATCTTTGCTTGCAAAATTACCGTTGCATTTGCTGAAGATATCTTTACCATATCTCCATCTGATAACCCGATTTCAATTGCATCGTGAGGGTTTATCTCAACATAGGGATTGCCAGTAATCGATTTAATCTCATTGACCTTTGATGTCATAGAGCCGTAGTGGTAGTTAAAAAGATCTCTACCAGTGGTAAGTATGTAAGGATAATCAATAGAGGAGGGTTTTGAGGGTCTTTCATATTCTGTGATAGTAAATCTTAGTCTGCCTTTTGGAAAACCATCCTTATAAAGATATTGAGTGCCTGCATGATTGTAATCAGGACATGGCCATTGAATGCCACCAAGATTTAGTTTCTCATAATCTATACCTGCGATCGCCTGCCACACAGATTTGTATTCCTCAAAGACATCCCGAGCAGTTTTATATGGCATAGGATATCCCATTGCCTCTGAAAGACTTATGATGATATCCAAATCTGTTTTAGCATGAAACGGCGGGTCAATCGCCTTTCTAACCCTTTGAATCCTTCTTTCAGTATTTGTAAAAGTGCCATCCTTTTCAGCAAAACAGGCAGACGGCAGTATTACATCAGCAAATCTTGCGGTTTCTGTCATAAAGATATCCTGAACAATCAAAAGATCCAAGTGTTTGATTGCAGACAAAAAGTGGTCTTGATTGGGTTCTGAAAGGGCAGGGTTCTCACCCATTATGTATAAAGCCTTTACTTTTCCATCAAAGATGGCGTTTGGGATCTCGGTGGATTTTATACCAACCCTATCGGATAACCTTACTGACCATCTTGACTCAAACCTTTTTCTTGCCTTGCTATCAACAACTCTTTGATAGCCGGGATACATATCTGGTAAGCAACCACAATCACTTGCACCTTGAACATTGTTTTGTCCTCGTAATGGATTTATCCCTGTTGCATATCTACCAATATTTCCAGTAAGAAGGACAAGGTTTGCAATACTACAGACATTGTCGGTGCCAGTGCTGTGTTGGGTGATACCCATTGTGTAAAAGATGCCAGCCCTTCTTGAACCTCCATATATCCTCGCTGCCTTTATGATTAATTCTTTGTCAACACCTGTTATGTCCTGTGCATATCGTGGTGTGTACTGTTCAATAGTCCTTACCCACTCATCAAAACCCTCTGTATAAGCAGTTATGAATTCCTTGTTATGCAAGCCCTCCTTGATGATAACATGGGCAATGGCATTTAACAGGGCTATGTCTGTGCCCGGTTTGAGGTTCAAGAAAACATCTGCAAATCTCACCATATAAACCTTGCGAGGATCGGCAACTATTATCTTTGCCCCTTTTCTGTGAGCCATGATCATCCTATTTGCAACCACAGGGTGTGTTTCCTTTGTGTTAGAGCCTATGATAAAGATGACTTCCATATCCTCAATCTCTCCTATGGAATTTGTCATCGCCCCAGAGCCAAACACATTCGCCAGACCGGCTACACTCGGAGCATGTCAGAGTCTTGCACAATGGTCAACATTGTTTGTCCCTACTACTGCCCTCATGAATTTCTGAAAGAGGTAGTTTTCTTCATTAGTGCATCGTGCAGATGACAAACCACATATTGCATCAGGACCATGCTTGTCTTTTATTGCCTTTAGATTGCTTATGATATAGTCAATAGCCTCCTGCCAAGATGCCTCCTTAAAGGATATTTTTATATTCCCATTACCAAAATCATCATTTTTTTTATCAACAACCCTGATAAGAGGGATCTTGAGTCTTTCAGGACTCCTTATGAATGTATATCCAAAGCGACCCTTTATACATAGAAGCCCTTGATTGTGCGACTTTGGGCTTGATGTAACCCTAATCACATCTTCATCCTTTACATGAAGTGTTATTTGACAACCAACCCCACAATAAGGGCACACAGTATCAACCGTCTTTGTATCTTTAGTCCTGCCTTTTGATGACCATTGCTTACCTGTTAATGCCCCTGTTGGACACACCGATACACACTGTCCGCAGAATTCACAATCTAAATCCATGTCATATGCCGTTGATACCTTTGTATCAAATCCCCTCTTTGTGTAGTCTATGGCATGCACACCCTGTATCTCATCACAAATCCTTACACACCGCCCACACAAGATACATTTCTGCATATCCCTGCTGATAAATGGATTTTTATCATTGTCTTCATACATCCTTCTCTTGCCATCAAACCTATTTTCCCTAATACCATAAAAATACGCCAATTCTTGTAGAGTACAATCACCTGATGCCTCACACAAGAGACAGTCTTGTGGATGGTCTGAAAGGAGCAGTTCTACAATGGTCTTGCGGAGTTGTTCAAGGATAGGAGTTGATGTTATAACCTCCATGCCATCTGACACAGGTGTTGTGCATGCAGTAATAGGTCTTGCAATCCCTTTAATCTCCACCACACATAACCTGCACCCACCATAAGGAGACAATAAAGGATGATTACAGAGTGTTGGTATAGGTATCTTTAACTGTCTTGCGGCATCTAATACTGTAAAATCAGATGGGACTTCGGTTTCTATGCCATTAATCTTTATCCTTATTAGAGACATACGGTCATTCAGGTCTTTGTTGCTTCTTGAGTAATCCCCATTTCTTTCTTTTCTCCCACAGGGATTTCCTCGTTATCCCTAACATATCTGCTAATTGCTGTTCAGAATACAGATTTTCATACTTTAGGATGAATGATTTTGTGTAGTCTCGTATAGACATCTTTTCATCTATCGCCCTATTAAGAAATGGGCTATCGTCATTAAGGGTATCTGGCAAGTCATCTGCTGTAATAATGTTACCATTTGATAGCAGCACCGCCCTTTCAACAACATTTTGAAGTTCTCTAATATTGCCTGGCCACTTATAATCTATGAGCCTTTGCATTGCATCATTTGATATCTCTTTAACAGGGATACCTGCCTCATTGCAAAACCTCTTTGTGAAATATCTGACGATAAGTGGTATATCCTCTTTTCTCTCCCTTAAGGGCGGAAGTTTTATCTGTATAACATTGATGCGGTAATAGAGATCTTCTCTAAACCTGTTTTCTATGACCTCTTTTGCTAAATCTTTATTTGTTGCACATACAAAACGAAGGTTTATCTTTTGTGATTGGTTCCCCCCTACAGGTCTTATTTCATGATCCTCCAATACTCTTAATATCTTTGCCTGAAGACGAAGGCTTAGATCTGCTATCTCATCAAGGAAGACCGTACCACCATGAGCCTCTTCTAAAAGCCCCTTTTTTGATATCACCGCACCTGTGAATGCACCTTTTACATAACCAAAGAGTTCGGATTCAAGGAGATTTTCCGGTATTGCGCTACAATTTATAGGAATAAACGGCATATCTGCCCTAACACTATTGTAATGTATCGCCCTTGCTATTAACTCCTTGCCAGTGCCCGTTTCACCTACAACGAGGATGTTACTCCTTGCATTTGCGATCTTTTGAACCTGCGAGATAATCCTTTTTATCTCATTTGAGTTGCCTACAATGTTGCTAAAATCGTATCTATCAGAGAATTCATCGCTATAAAATGATGAGATTCTATTTAAATAACAGGTATCAAATGCTTTTTTGATAATCTTTATAAGTTCTTCGTATAGGATTGGTTTAGTAATATAATCAAATGCACCTGCCCTCAATGCCTCAACTGATGTCTCTAAAGATGGATAAGAGGTCATTACAATTACAATGGTCTTCTTGCTAATCTCTTTTACCCTATTGAGTAGTTCTATGCCATCTATACCCGGCAATGCAATGTCTGTGATTACTAAATCATATGGACTATTGCCTAAAAGCCTCAATGCTTCCTCAGCAGATCTCACACAATCTACAGAATGTCCTTCATTGCGGATCACCTTTTTTAGTAAGTCAGAGGTCTCTTCTTCGTATTCAACTAACAAAATCTTGCCTTGCATTTTGTTAAAACACCCCTTTTAATCTAAAGGAAATCTCATTACAATCCACAGAATTTATCAGTTAATTTTATCAAAAAAGGTCAACAATTAGAAATTATTTTACATTATCCGAGATACAGACGATTTGTTGTGTTTTTTTCATTAAAAAGCAGTTCAATTTTGGATGTGTTAGGTATTAAAACAAATGATTTTAAAAGAAGATTTAGTCTAAATTAATTTCTTGACTTATTTTATTAATTGTATTAAGGTATTGGTGTTTTTTTATCTTTTTTGATGAAAAAAGGGAAAGGAGGGTAAGTAATGAAGGTCACGAGGAGAGATTTCCTAAAAATCTCTGGTGGCACTGCAATAGCAGGTGCTATGGGTTTAGGTATAGAATCAAAAGATGCCCAAGCCGCAGAGATGAGGACAAAAGGTGCCAAGGTAACGACAACCATTTGCCCCTATTGTTCTGTTGGCTGCAGCATCTTAGTCTATACCAAAGATGGAAAGGTTATTAACACTGAAGGCGATCCAGAATCCCCAATCAATGAAGGGGCATTGTGTCCAAAAGGTGCATCACTTTATGAGCTCGCAAATAATCCGTATCGTTTGAAGAACCCACTATACAGGGCACCAGGGGCAACTGAATGGAAAGAGGTAGAATGGGACTGGGCATTAGACCAAATTGCCCGTCGTGTTAAGGCAACAAGGGACAAGACCTTTAAACACACATCAAAGATCAAGGTCAAGGAAAAAGGACCGGATGGTAAGGATGTTGAGGTTGAAAAGGAATTTGTTGTTAACAGAACCGATGGTATAGCACATATAGGTAGTGCCGCACTTGATAATGAAGAATGTTACATCCTTCAGAAGCTAATGCGTTCATGGGGGCTTGTATGGATTGAACATCAGGCTCGTATATGACACTCTGCAACTGTAGCGGCTCTGGGAGAGTCGTATGGTCGTGGGGTAATGACAAACCATTGGGTTGACTTTAGAAATGCGGATGTAATACTTGTCATGGGAGGTAACCCAGCAGCAAACCATCCTGTTGCAATGAAATGGGTTATGAAGGCAAAAGAAAGGGGTGGAAAACTCGTTGTTGTTGACCCAAGGTTTACCCAATCAGCAGCAAGGGCTGATGTGTATGCACCGATGCGTTCGGGCACCGATATTGTCTTCCTTGGGGGAATGATTAAATACATCATTGATAACAACCTTTACTTCAGGCAATATGTAGTTGATTATACAGACGCATCTTTTTTAGTAAATCCAGATTTTAAACTCACTGCTGAGCTTGACGGTGTCTTTTCAGGTTACGATGAAAAGACAAGGAAATACGACAAGGCAACATGGACATTCCAGTTAGATGAAAACGGCGTCCCTAAAAAAGACCCAACTCTCAAAGACCCCCGCTGTGTATTCCAATTACTGAAAAAACACTATTCAAGATATACAATTGATAAGGTTTCAGAGGTTACAGGTTGTCCAAAGGATAAGATATTAGAGGTTTATAAGGCATACGCATCTACAGGCAAGCCAAACAAGGTTGGAACAGTGCTTTACGCAATGGGATGGACCCAGCACACAGTAGGGACACAAAATATTAGGGCTATGTCAATCATCCAGTTGTTATTAGGTAACATCGGTATGGCTGGTGGTGGTGTAAATGCCTTAAGAGGCGAGTCAAATGTTCAAGGTTCTACAGATTCTGGCATGTTATTTCATATCCTGCCGGGTTATAACCCAGTGCCAGTAGCATCACTTGTTGACCTAAAGACATATTTTGATAAGATGACACCAAAAACAAAGGAACCCAAAAGTGTAAACTGGTGGTCAAACAGACCAAAGTATATCACAAGCTACCTAAAGGCACTTTACGGTGATAAGGCAACAAAGGATAACGATTTTTGTTACAGCTACTTACCAAAGTTAGATGATGGAATGAATGCCTCATGGCTTAATCTCTTTGACCAGATGTACAAAGGTCAATTTGAGGGGTTTTTTGCATGGGGACAAAACCCAGCATGTTCAGGTGCTAATTCAATCAAGACCAGAAAGGCAATGGCAAAACTCAAATGGATGGTCAATGTGAATCTCTGGGAAAATGAAACAAGCACATTCTGGAAGGGTCCTGATATGAACCCAAAGGAAATCCAGACAGAGGTCTTCTTGCTACCATGTGCAGCATCTTTTGAAAAGGAAGGTAGCATTACCAATTCAAGTAGGTTAGCCCAATGGAGATACAAAGCGGTTGAGCCTTATGGTAAGAGCCTGCCTGATGCAGACATCATCAACGAATTGTATTTCAGGGTAAAGAAACTTTATCAGAAAGAGGGAGGGAAGTTCCCAGACCCTATAATACATCTAACTTGGAATTACGGAGAAAAAGACAAGGATGGCAAGATAAAGCATGTGGATGTTCATGCAATCGCTAAAGAGATAAACGGATATTATCTTGCAGATGTCTATGACACAAAGGTTACACCTCCAAAACTGATTGGCAAAAAGGGTGAACTCATCAATGGTTTCCCAAACCTTCAGGCAGATGGCACCACATCATGTGGCAATTGGATTTACTGCGGCAGTTATGCCCATGTTGACGGCAAGATTGTCCATAAAACTGCCAAACGTGGTAAGGCAGATCCAACAGGGTTGGGACTTTATCCTGATTGGGCATGGAGTTGGCCACTTAATAGAAGGATTGTCTACAATCGTGCCTCTGTTGACAAATACGGAAAGCCATGGGATCCAAACCGTGCAGTCATAAAATGGAACCCCACAAAGATAAACCCTGCAACCGGGAAACCGGGCATGTGGGAAGGAGATGTCCCAGATGGTCCAGCCCCACCGCTTGCTACTGAAAAAGACGGGAGATTACCATTTATCATGAAACCATTAGGTGTAGGGGCTTTGTTTGGTCCTGGCCTTGCAGACGGACCGTTCCCAGAGCATTATGAACCCCTTGAGTGTCCGCTTCAGGAAAACCCATTTAGCAAGAAACACAGGATAAATCCTACCATAAAGTTATTTTACACAAAAGAAGGTGGGTTAAAAGAGGATGCATACCTAAGTTGTGATGTAAGGTATCCGTATGTCTGCTCAACATACAGGGTTACAGAACATTGGCAAACTGGTGTAATGACAAGGCACACCCCTTGGCTACTTGAGCTTCAACCACAGGTGTTTGTTGAGATGAGTAAAGAACTTGCTGCAGAGAAAAAGATTAAGAGCGGAGATAAGGTTGTTGTTTCTTCGGCAAGAGGCAAACTGTGGGCAATAGCCATTGTAACAGACAGGATGAAACCATTTAAGGTCATGAATACAACCATACACCAGGTTGGACTACCATACCACTACGGATGGAAATTCCCTCCTGACGGCAGTGGTGGCGACAGTGCAAACATACTGACACCAACAATAGGTGACCCAAATACCATGATACCCGAGTCAAAGGCATTCATGGTAAACATTGAAAAGGCATAGGGGGGTGATAAAATGGCAAAAAAGGCATTGTTAATAACTCCAGAGTTATGTATTGGTTGTAGGGCTTGTCAGGTAGCCTGTAAGTCATGGAATCAACTTCCAGCAGAAAAGACACAGAACAAAGGAAGCTATGAAAATCCCGGTGACCTCACCCCTACGCTTTACAACAAGATAAGATTTGTTGAGGTGCCATCCGAAAAAGACCCAATTAGATGGCTATTTGTAAGCCAGAGGTGTATGCACTGCGAGGATGCAGGGTGTATGAAGATATGTCCGTCACCCGGTGCACTTTACAAGACAAAAGATGGCATCGTTTCTTTTAATCAGGATAAATGCATTGGCTGTAAACTCTGTATTGCTGGTTGCCCTTTTGATATCCCAAGATACAATCAAAAAAACAAGATTTCAAAGTGTAATTTTTGTGAAGATAGGGTCGCAAATAATCAACCTCCTGCATGTGCAAAGACCTGTCCAACAGGCTCAATAACTTACGGTGATAGAGATGCGCTCATTGCCAATGCTCAGAAGGTTGGATATCAGAAACTCTATGGACAGATGGACTTAGGAGGACTTGGAGTGCTTTATGCTTTTAAAGATGCACCAAAACTATACGGATTAAATGAGAATCCTCGGATACCAGAGTCAATTGTATTCTGGAATAATGTGCTTAAACCACTTTCATACATCGGACTTGGTGGCGTTGTTGCAGCATCAATTCTGCACTATCTTGTCATAGGTCCACACAAAGAAGAGGAGGTATAAAGAGATGTCAGAAATGGTAAGAAAGGCAAGCACATTTGAGATATTAAACCACTGGGTGTTGGCGATCAGCTGTATCCTACTTGCTATTAGTGGATACGGGTTTTTATTCAAGATTGAGGGCATTGCTGCAGTATTTGGTGGTGCCAACATGATGAAAGACATACACAACTATCTTGGCATCGTGTTTTCTGTCTCACTTTTTTTGAGTATCTTTAACTGGTTAAAGGATGCCTTAACCTTTGATGCAGATGACATTAAGTGGATCGCCTGTGCAGGTGGTTATCTATCAAAACATCCTAAAATACCGCCTATGGGCAAGCTAAACACTGGGCAAAAGTTTTATTACATAGCCCTATTAGTATTTGGAACTGCTATTGCAGTAAGTGGTTTTATAATATGGCTATTACCCGGAAACAAGACATATGTATTGTGGTCTCACCTGATACATAACATTAGTTTTGTTGTGCTGATGATAGCAGTGCCTGTGCATATCTATCTTGCTACAATAGCAAATCCGGGAACCTTTAGGATAATGATCTATGGCACAGTGCCTTATAAATGGGCGGCTAAAAGACATCCTAAATGGATACAAGAATTAAGCCACGGTAAATAAGAATCTTGCTTTTTAGAGGGGTGGAGTGCATCCACCCCTTATTAAATCCCTCGCAATCTTCTCCTCTAAAACAATCTTTTCTATCTAATGATTTGGCTTTTTCATATTACGCTATTAAGAGGATTTTTAAGTCTTAATTTCAATGTTTATTCTAAATACGGATACTAAAAACCACAAATGCGTTATTGCCTACTTATATACTGCTATGATATGATGACAAGTCATTAAAATAATAAACTAAATGGAGGCGTAATGGATACAGTAAGTGTGCTTTTTGCTGGGGTTGGAGGACAAGGTATAGTCTTGGCAAGTAAGATACTTGCACTTTCAGCATTTTTAAACGGCATGATGGTCAAAGAAAGCGAACTTCACGGTATGGCTCAAAGGGGAGGAAGTGTTGTAAGCCATGTAAGGTTTGGTAGTAAGGTTTTTTCACCTCTCATACCACTTGGCACAGCAGACATCCTTGTATCTTTAGAAAAGTTAGAAGGCTTAAGATACTTAAACTTTCTTAAAAAGGATGGTAAGGTCATCTTTAACGAAAACACAACCGTGCCATCAACGGTTAATCCTGACACAGGACTGATATATCCAGATGATGCAGGAGATAAAATTAAGGCGATGAATTACGAGATTATACCCATCAATGCAAAAGAGATAGCAAAGGAAGTTGGAAACATGAAGGTTGAAAACATAGCGGTATTAGGTCTGCTATCAAGATACCTTCAGATACCAGAGGATGTTTGGAAAGAGGCGATATCAAAGGCAGTGCCTCAAAAGACCGTAGAGGTAAACCTATTGGCGTTTAAAAAAGGACGGGACTTAAACATTAACTAATCAGGAGATATTATGTTTTGGGATGAGGAACTTGAAACAATAAGCCAAAATAAATTAAAGGAGTTACAACTAAAGAGATTACGGGATACTATCGGTAGGGTTTATTTCAATGTCCCTTTTTACCACAAAAAATTCAAAGAGATTAACATAAAACCTGATGACATCAAAAGTGTTGATGACATATCAAAACTTCCTTTTACAACAAGACAGGACATCCTTGATAACTATCCCACTGGGCTCCTTGCCGTTTCAAGGGATGAGATGGTGAGGGTGCATACATCAAGTGGAACAACTGGTAAACCAAAGGCTATCTTTTTTACCAAAAATGACATTGACAGGGCGGCAGATCTGATAGCAAGATGCCTTGTTATGACAGGTATGAGAAAGAACGATGTGTTACAAAACATGATGACATATGGGCTCTTTACAGGCGCACTTGTTATGCACTACGGGGCAGAAAAGGTTGGGATACTCATTGTCCCAGCAGGACCCGGTAATACTGAAAGGCAGATATTACTGATGAAGGATTTTAAAACTACTGCCCTTCACATAACACCAAGTTATGCCCTTTATCTTGCTGAATACATAAAGTCAAAAGGCATAGATCCAACAAAAGACCTTTACCTTAAAAGGGCATACCTTGGGGCAGAACCCTATTCAGAGGAGACAAGAAGAAAAATAGAAGATATCTTCGGTATTGATGTTTATAATTCATACGGACTATCTGAGATGAATGGTCCTGGTGTTGCCTTTGAATGTGAATACAAAGAAGGGATGCACACTTGGGAAGACAACTTCGTAGTTGAGGTGATAGACCCTGACACTGGTGAGGTCTTACCTGACGGGCAAAAGGGTGAGTTGGTTTTTACAACCCTTCAAAGAGAAGGTATGCCACTCATTAGATACAGAACACGAGACATATCAAGGATAATACCAGAGAGATGCCCTTGTGGCAGGACACACAGGAGGATTGAAAGGATATTTGGTAGGTCAGATGATATGTTTATAGTAAAAGGCGTAAACATATTCCCCCAACAGATTGAAAATGTCTTGATGTCTATCAAAGGGGTAGCAATGAACTATCAGATAGTGCTTGAATCTCTTGATAATATGATAGTGAGGGTTGAGATCGCAAAGGATCTCTTTGATGGAAATGTGATGCATCTTGTAAACCTGCAAAACAGGATTACAGAGGAGTTAAGAAAGGAAATCCTTGTAAAGCCAAAGGTAGAACTACTTGAGCCGGGCACACTACCTGTAAGTGAAGGCAAGGCTAAAAGGGTCATTGACAATAGAACCCTATAATCTTTTAGGAGGCTTATCATGGCACAACTTAGACAAATATCCATCTTTGCTGAAAACAAACCGGGAAAGATAGAAAAGATTACGAAGGTGCTTGCAGACGGTGGTATTAATATACTTGCTATATCAATATCAAGCAGCGGGGATTTTGGTGTGATCAAGTTTATAGTGGACAAACCAGACGAGGCAAAAGACCTTTTGATAAAAAATGGGTTTACTGTCTCTTTAAATGAGGTACTTGCTATTGAACTCGTAGATAAGCCGGGTGACCTTCACAGGGTAGCGGTTGCCCTTCTTAGGTGTGGGATAAACATTGAAAATGCGCATGTGTTTGTTGTAAATGAAAGGGCACAGTCATATCTCATAGTTGAGGTAGAGGATGTAGATGAGGCAAAGAAAAAACTTGCAAATGAGGAATTGAGATTTTATTGATAAATCAATAAAAGGGAGGATAAAAGATGATTTGGGACAGAGAAGCTGAATGCATGCCAGAAAAACAGAGGCAACAATTACAATTAGACAGGTTAAAAGCCATTGTTTCGTATGCATACGAGAATGTGCCTTTTTATAGAAAGAGGTTTAAGGATAAGAAGATAAAGCCAGAGGACATAAACAGCCTTTCAGATATCACCAAATTACCATTTACAGAAAAGGCTGATCTAAGAGAGGGGTATCCTTTTGGTATGTTTGCCGTGCCAAGAAAGGAGATTATTGAAATACACACATCATCTGGGACTACAGGCAAGCCTGTAGTCACAGGATACACCCGTCGTGATATTGAACTTTGGAGCCAAGTAATGGCAAGGGCATTGAGTATGGCAGGGGCTACCAGTGATGACATTATACAAAATTGCTATGGATATGGCCTGTTTACTGGAGGGCTTGGTGTCCATTACGGGGGGCAGAAGATTGGGGCTACAGTCGTGCCAATATCTGCAGGACAAACAAAAAGACAGATACAGATTATGACTGATTTTGGCACAACCATACTTACAAGCACACCGAGTTATGCCCTCTATCTTGCAGAGGCAGTAAATGAAGAGGGGTTAAGTAGAAAAGTAAAATTAAAGGCAGGTGTATTTGGTGCTGAGATGTGGACAGAAAGGATGAGAGATGAACTTGAAAAGAGGTTTAATCTGCATGCCCTCAACATCTACGGTCTTACTGAGATAATAGGTCCGGGTGTTGCTCAAGAATGTCTTGAAAAAACTGGACTTCACATAGCAGAAGACTACTTCTACCCAGAGATAATCTCCCCAGAAACACTTGAACCCTTACCAGAAGGCCAAAGCGGTGAATTGGTATTGACAACCCTTACAAGAGAAGGGATGCCCATGATTCGTTTTAGGACAAAGGATATCACCTCTTTAACACGAGGGGTTTGTAAGTGCGGAAGAACCCTTGTCAAGATGTCTCGCATTACTGGAAGAAGCGATGACATGATTAAGATTAGAGGTGTTATCGTGTTCCCATCACAGATTGAACGCGCACTTCTTGAGGTCAAGGGTGTCGAGCCTCACTACCAGATTATCATCACAAGACCACATCATTTAGACGAAATAGAGGTGCAGGTTGAGGTCTCACAAAAGATGTTTTCTGATGAGGTCAAGCGATTAGAAGAGATACGAAAGAAGATTGAGGACAAAGTGGAGTCGGCAATAGGATTAAGGGTAAAGGTAACACTTGTAGAACCCAAAAGCATCCCAAGAAGCGAAGGCAAGGCGAAGAGGGTTATTGACAATAGAAAACTCTAAAAACACCGGAGGTTAATAAAAATGAAGGTAAAACAGATTTCTATATTTCTTGAAAACAAAAAAGGACACTTACTTGAGGTCGTTGATGCACTTGGCAAGGCAGGGGTGAATATCAGGGCATTGTCTATTGCAGATACATCAGAGTTTGGAATCTTAAGGATAATAGTGCCTGACCCTGATTCAGCAAAGAAGGCTCTAAAAAAAGGGGGATTTACATTCAACGAAAACGATGTAATCGCAGTAGGTGTGTCTGACAGACCGGGTGGACTTGCAGCAGCACTTAAGATATTGTCTGAAAATGATATAAATGTTGAGTATTTGTATGCCTTTGTAACAAAGTCTGAGGAGAGGGCAGTTGTGGTTCTAAAAACAGATGATCTTGACAAGTCTATTAAGGCATTAAAAAAATCAGGCATCTCAATACTCCAACCTAAAGAGGTTTACAGTCTGTAACGATATTATGGGGTGTTGATTTAAAAGGTTTCATCTATATCTATCCTGACTACAACCCTCTTACATCATGTAAGAGGGTCTTTTTTATTAATTAGCAAAAGGGAGGCGATTGTTTGTGTTAATCATTGGCGAGAAGATAAGTATAATTGCTAAAAGGGTAAGAGAGGCAATTATTAGAAGGGATAAATTGCCAATACAAGAGATGTCAAAGACACAATGGCAGGAAGGTGCAGGGATGATTGATGCTAACATTGGTCCTGCTGAGGATGATGCAGAAGACCTCATGCAGTGGATGGTCACAACCATTCAAGAGTCAGTCCCTTTGCCAGTGTGTCTTGATACCACTAACTATAAGGCAATAGAGGCGGGGTTAAAGGTTCATAACAATGAATGGGGAAGACCAATTATCAATTCAACCTCTAACGACCCTGATAGGTTTCCAATGCTTGAACTTGCGGTAAAATACAACGCCCAGATTATTGGGTTAACTGTCGGAAAAGGGGGCATTCCAGCCGATGCAGAAGAAAGGGCAATCATTGCATCTGAAATAATGGCGAGGGCTATGGAGTATGGACTATCACTTGAGGATCTTTACCTTGACCCACTTGTGCTTCAGATAGCCACCTCACAAGACCATGCAATGAAGGTGCTTGATGCTATTAGGTTGTTTCAAGAGATGAACGATCCACCCATGAAAACTGTTGTTGGATTGAGTAATATCTCTAATGGATGTCCGAGGACAATAAGACCAATTATAAATAAGTGTTATTTTTACATGCTGCTAAATGCTGGGTTAAGTGCGGCAATAGCCAATCCATCTGAGACTTCCGATGTAATTAAACAAAGACAACTATATCATGACATCGTTAGTGGTAAGATACCCGCAGAGGATGAAAAAACCAAGCAGATAAGCAAGACCCTTGATATCTTAACAGGTAAAATACTATACGCACATTCCTATTTGGAGATGTAGGGATTTAAAAACAGTTACAAAGTTTCATATATGGGGGATAAAATCAAGTATCTTTTATCCCCCATATATCTTCAAAAAAACAAAACCTTTAATCCATAGTCATACAACATCTTAAGACATAATATCCTTTTGTATAATCTCTTTTGCAGAATTAAGGGTCTGCATAAAGAAATCCTTGTTGATAAAACCTGCTGATGATGGGGTTTGAAATATCCTTTCAGGTATCTCAAGATTGTCAAAAGAAAAGCCTTCTCTAATCTTAAAGGCATATTTTTCCTTTAGTATCTCTTTGCTTATGGATGTTAGTTCTTCTTGTGATAGATTAAAACCTGTCGTCTGCAGAGCCCTTAAAACAACCTCTGGTTTATAAATCTCCCTTGCAAAAAAGCATATCACAAGGCTTGATAGTATCTGCCTCCACTTTTCTTCAGATACAATCAAACTTGCAATCTCTTGTGCTGTAATCTCACTTGATGATAGAAGTTTTTTGTCCACCGAATAACCTGCATTATCTAAATGGCTATGTCTTGCACCAATTAGATATCCCACATGTGCTGATGGACCTGTGTGATATCCCGGCATCTCATTACCACCAAAGGATAAAGCAAAGTCCTTGCCACCATAGATTGAGGCAACATGCCTTACCCCTTTTGATAACGCTAAATAAAAATCGTTTGGCTGTTCAAGCAAAAGTCTCAGTGCCTCTTGGTAAGATTTATAGTCTCCCCACTTAGGTATCACTCCCATCGTCTCTTTTTCTGTAATTATCCCCCTCTCAAACGCCTCTGTCATCCATGCAAACACAACCCCTGTAGTCATACAATCAAGTCCTGCATATTCTATCTTGTCTATGAGCATGAGCATACCCGGCACATCTGACCCGCCTAACATAGAACCTAATGCATAGATTAACTCGTAGTCATATCCAATCATTGTGGTCTTATAGAAATAAGGCTCATCACTATACGGCTCTCTAATTGCTGCAATGTGGATACATGCAACTGGACAATGAGCACACGCAAGCCTTTTACCGAGGAAACCTTCCGCTATTGCCTCTCCTGATATCTTATCTGCCTTCTCAAAGCTACTCTGCTTTAGGTTTCTTGTAGGTAAACCGTTTGATATGTTTAATGACGCAACATTTACAGGCGTGCCAATCTCATGATATTTTTTCATCAAAGCAGATTCGGTGGCTGATTTAAATATCTCGTCATAGACCTTGTTGTATTGGTTCGTATCAAAAACTGGCAATGATCTCTTCCCTGACACAACCACTGCCTTTAGATTTTTGCTTCCAAAGACCGCTCCTAACCCTAACCTCCCAAAGTGTCTGTATGTCTCAGTAGCTACACAGGCAAATGGAATAAGCCTCTCTCCTGCATGACCAATCCTTATAATAGTCCTAAAACCTGTTGAAGGCTCATTTTCCCTGATAAAATGCCCTGCACTTATACTGCTTTTGTTACCCCAAAGTGTCGTGGCGTCCCTGAAAAAGACCTTTCCGTCGTGGATCGCAATATAACAAGGTCTCTCGCTCTTGCCCTTTATAACTATAGCACCATATCCAGCCATCCGTATTGCAACAGCACTTCTGCCACCTGCATGGCTTTCGCCTAAATTACCAGTATGCGGTGACTTAAACATAGCGACCGTCTTTGATGCCAAAGGGAATAGCCCGTTTAAAGGACCTACAGCAAAGATAATCGGATTTTGAGGGTCAAAGGCGTCTATGCCTTGAGGACAGTTTTCTTTTAGCAGTTGTATAGCAACGCCAGCCCCTCCGATATATTTCTCAAAGAGGTCATGCCTATCCTCTTTGTAAAACCTTTTATTTGTGAGATCAATGTATAAAACCCTTGAATACTTTCTATCCAACATTATTATCTGCTCCTTTCATGTCCTTTTTATCTCCTTTAAGTTCAATCACACCATATGGGCAATACTTTGCACAATACCCACAATATCTACAAATCAACGGCTTGTTGTTGTCATCATCCCAAAATACAGCCTTTACAATACATGACTTTACACAGTTACCACATCCTGTGCATTTTGATTTGTTGAGATTCACGCCTCCAGATTCTCTTACAATCAAGGCATCTTCTGGACAAGCCCTTGCACACGGTGGGTCATAACAGGCTATACATGTAACAACCATAAATCCTCTTTCCATCCCACCAGCTGAACGCACCTTAATACATGTCTTTGATAAACCCGCATCCTTATGTATCCTCGTGCATGCAAACATACAACTTTGACACCCTACACACTTGTCAGCATCTATTACCTCTAATCTCATCTTATCTTCTCCTTTTGATATTTAATACAATACTGTTATTATAACAGTAAAATACATTTTGTTAAGAAACAATAATTTTACTGTATCTTTAAATATTATTACAAAATCCACTTGAATTAATCTCTGTAAAAGAGTTAATTTATTGCTTATATATTTAAATAAACCACAGGGGGTTATTCTATTATGCAAGAGGTATCTGAAGCAGGTTTAATGACCTTATTAAGCGGTTTTGTTATCGGGATCCTATTTGGTTTTGTCATTCAGCGAGGAAGGTTTTGTATGAATTCTGCCTTTAGGGATGTTATTTTTGTCCAAGATGTGACATTTATAAGGGCATATCTCTTAGCACTATTAATCGCAATTGTTGGTGCAAATCTCATGGAGGATTTAGGGGTATTTGGTGAGATGGGGTTAAGAAGACAATCCTTCAATATTATTGCAAACATAGTAGGTGGCTATCTTTTCGGAATTGGTATGGTCTTAGTGGGTGGTTGTGGTAGCGGTGTTATTTACAGGATTGGAGAAGGGTATGTTTCTGCAATTGTTGGCACACTTGGATTTGCATGTTCATTAGTTGCAACCATACATGGTCCTCTTAAACCTATTTCGTCTGCCTTAAAGAGTTTTAAGGTAAGTATTGGCAGTGGAGATGATGCCATTTCTAATCCTGCCTTGTGGGATCTCTTTGGTGGAGGCATAACACTAAAATGGCTTATCATTGCAATCATATCAGCCATTATCATACCATTTGTTCTAAAAGGTAATCCCTTTGGCAAAGGACCAAAAAAGGGCTATTCTTGGTCTCTAACTGGCTTTTTACTAGGTATTATACTCATTTTAGCACTTTGGTCATCATTTTATTGGGGAGGACAAACAAGGGGACTTTCTGCTGCCGGACCTACTGCTGAGGCATTCCTTGCACTTATACTTGGCAATAGTATGGCACGATTTGACCCTATGTTTGATTTTTGGGGCATATTTCAAGCATCTTGGAGTGCTTTGTATATAATAGGGATCCCTATTGGTGCATACATCAGTGCAAGGGGATTAGGTGAGTTTAAGTTTCAGGTCCCTCCTGCAAATGAGGTTATCCGTGTGTTTTTAGGTAGCCTTGTTATGGGTTTTGGAGCTGCAACAGCAGGGGGTTGTACTGTTGGTCATGCACTTACTGGAGTAACATCCCTTGCCCTTGCAAGTATTGTTTCAACAATCTTCATCATACTCGGTAATTGGACTATGGTTTATTTTCTGTTTATAAAGCCTATGCAAGATGAATAAAATCCTTAACCCAAAGGCAGATATGCCTTTGGGTTAAAATCCAATTCACTCGTCCTTCCTTGTAGTATCTCATGATAACCAACCACTGCAATCATCGCACCATTGTCAGTGCATAAATAAGGAGGGGGAAAAAAGATATTGATATCATGCTGGTTACCAAATGATAAAGCCCTTTGACGAAGTTCTCTATTAGCAGCAACCCCACCACTTATTACAACCTCTTTAATACCAGTTGTTTTAACTGCCCATTCGATCTTTTTAATCAAAACATCTATGATTGCACGCTGAAAGGAGGCAGATATGTCTTTGATTATAGATGCTGATAATCCGTCTGTTTGTCCTTTCTCTGTGATAAGTCTTTTTACAGCGGTCTTGATGCCACTGAAGCTAAAATTGAAGGTATCTGGAAGGTAGGCTCTCGGAAGTTCAAAGGCGTAGCTGTTGCCCTCTTTTGAAAGGATGTCAATCCTTGGACCGCCCGGATATCCCAACCCAAGCATCTTTGCAACCTTATCGTAGGCCTCGCCAGCCGCATCATCTAATGTCTTTCCCATCTCCACAACATCTGTGTGCGAATTCACACGATACAAGCTCGTATGCCCACCAGAGACTACAAGACAGATAAAAGGGAAAGAGGGTTTTGTATCTGTTAAAAAGATTGCATTTATATGCCCTAAAAGGTGATTCACTGTAACTATCTTTTTGTTAAAACAATAGCATATTGCCTTTACAAAGCAACAGCCAACTAACAGTGAACCAATAAGTCCTGGTCCGTAACAAACTGCAACTGCATCAATGTCGTTTTGGCTGACACCAGCCTTATCCAATGATGATTGAACTACTGGGATGATGTTTTCTAAATGCCTTCTTGATGCTAATTCAGGGACAATACCGCCGTATCTTTGATGGATCTCTTCTTGGGATGACACTACATTTGAGAGTATCCGATATCCATCCTCCACTACAGATGAGGAGGTATCATCACAAGATGTATCTATTCCCAATATTAGCATAGACTTTAGTAAGATTTACATTGAGCCGTAAGAGTGTAGCCCACTTAAAAGCAGATTTACTCCAAGATATGTAAAAATAGTGGAAACAAAACCTAATAAGGCTATAAGCGCGGTCTTAACCCCACGCCATCCCCTTAACAGTCTTGCATGAAGATAAAATGCATAGATGAACCATGTGATAAGTGACCATGTCTCTTTGGGGTCCCAACTCCAATATCTTCCCCAAGCCTGATCAGCCCATACCGCACCAAAGATTAGCCCTCCTAATGTAAAGACTGGAAATCCTACTGCTATTGACTTGTATGTCAGTTCATCCAGAGTATCAGGTGTGATATTAAATGCCTCTATTATCTTTTTTAACTCAATTCCATATCTCCAAACTAATGCCATCAATACTACTGCGATAATGCTACTTATCAAAACAATAGAAAAAGAATCATTTCTAAAGGATGCCTTAAATAGATAACTCTTTAAAAACACCTTGTGAGACATCCCTGCTACCTTGAATAAGACAAAATCAAGCCCCATTGCAATAATTACCACTAAAAAGATTCCAAGAACCGTTGTCCATATAAAATATGATTTAGACCTCTTTGAATCAGACACAGAAGATAGATACATCAATGCTGTTGCAAAGGAAATAGCAAATGCGGCGTAGGCTATAAAACTCATCGTAACATGAGCCAAAAGCCAATTACTTTGTAAAGCAGGCACAAGGGGATGTATCTCTTTAGACATGCCAGATATATCAATGAATGCCAAAGCCATACCTGCAATGGGGGTTACAAAGGCACCAAGAGACTTGTTTTTAAACCTAAACTCAATAATCAGATAGCCAAGTATTAGACACCATACAAAAAATACAATGGATTCGTAAAGGTTTGTCAAAGGCACAGCCCTTATGATGCCTAAACCCTCTATCTGAGAAAATTCATACCATCTAACAAAAAATGATATGGTGTGGGCAACAAAACCAATTACAGTAAACAAGGTGGCTATCCACCCGATAGCATTCTTTTTAAAGACAAAATGCGTTATGTATAAAACCATGGCAAGAATGTACATTATTGAGGCTATTCCAAAAAGGGTTGAATTATCCATCCTTAATTACTCCTTGTCATATTATCCCTTAAATCCGTAAAAGCAAGGATATTTATCATCTTATTTTCAAGGGATGCCTTGTATTTGTTAGAATTGGCTCCAACAATAACCTCTGATTTATTACCTTTTTGTCTTATCAATACCCAAACCTTCTGATGATTCAAGAAAAAAGACATAAAAAGCCCGATTGTCATGAGCAAACAGGCAAGATAAACAAGCCATACGCCAGGATCCTTTCTGACTTGTAATCCTGTATATTGTGAACCCCACAGGTCAACAAATTCAATCGTTGCAAACTTAGTCTGCCATGTCTGTGGATATCTCTTTAATATCCATTGCCTATCTATCAAGCGGTTACCTTCAAAAAACTCAAGCATCACCGCAGGATTGTTCATAGAGTCGGCATAGTTAAACAGCCTCCCAGATTCATCCATCCCTAATGCAGGTGCAAAGTCCGATATCTTTACCGTTATGTTAGAATTTGGCAGATTAAACCTCTCATTAAATAACGCCTCAATCATAACCACCTTGTCTTTTTCAGTTTTTACATTGAGTCTAAAAACAGAATTTACAGTGGGAGAAAATCCATAACTTGACTGATAAAAGGTTATACCTTTGTATTTCAGAGGAGAATTTACCCCTATCTCCTTTTTTAGAACCTCTTTGCCGTTTTCTAATATCGTAATAAGACTTTTATATGATTTAGGGGTATCGGTTCCTTGATAAAAAGTTACCTCAAAATCATCACATCTTATCTCAAAGTCTAAAGGGATTTCTTTACCATTTGGCAAGTAAACAACAGAACTACTTGTCCCTTCAAGAAGGTTTAAATAACCGTTAAAACCCTTAAATGTCCCAATCAACACACCTAAAAAAAGGACAATAATGCTAATATGCGTAATATAGACCCCCAACCTACCGTATCTTCCCTTTTCTGCAATCAATTGAATGCTATCGGAGTTTTTATATTCTTGTGGATTAAAACCAGATTTCTTGAGAGCATTGCTCAATAGGTCTGTACAATCAGCCACTTTTTTATCAACAGTCCTTGAAATCTTAATTGGCATTGATTGGATAACATCTTCACCAACTGGTTTGATAGGCTCTTTTACTATCTTGATAATAGAGGGGAGTCTTTCTATAGAACAGACTATAAGGTTTGTAGCAAATAAAAAAAGTAGAGAGATAAACCACCAAGACTTATACATACTGTCTAAACCGACAGCATGTATAAGCCTGTATATATCAGGGGCAAAGTCAGAACCAAATAACCTTGTAAGTAGTTTTATATTTTTTTCTGCATCTACATTTTGCTCAATAACAGTGCCGAATATAGACAAAACACATATAACTGAAAAGACTACAATAGCAAGTTTGATTGAGGCAAAAAAATCCCAAATTCTGTCAATCAGACCCTTTTTTGTCATTAAGTGGTTAGGATCTTTAATGCCTTCATACGACTTGGATGTTTTAATTTTCTCAAGGCCTTTGCCTCAATCTGTCTGACCCTTTCACGGGTTATAGACAAATGTCTTCCCACCTCCTCAAGGGTGTGGTCTCTGTCAACCCCTATTCCAAACCTCATCCTAATTACCGTCTCTTCCTTTTGGGTGAGTGTTTTTAACACCTTCTGGATGTGTTCAGATATCTCTATCCTTTCAGAATCATTGTAAGGAGATGGGCTTGACTTATCACCAATAAAGTCTTCAAGCTCGGTATCTTCATCACCTATAGGTGTCTGTAATGCTATTGGATCTTGTATTGCCCTAAAGACTTCCTCAACCTTTCTGACCGGCACATCAAGTTTTTTTGCAATCTCTTCGTTTAATGGTTCTCTTCCGAGTTGTTGGGTAAGCTCTCTTGATGCCTTGGTAACCCTATTATAAAACTCCATCATGTGAACAGGCACACGGATGGTTTTTGTTTGGTCAATAAGCGCCCTTGTAATTGCCTGCCGTATCCACCATGTTGCATAGGTGCTGAATTTAAAGCCCTTCTCATATTTAAACTTATCAACTGCCTTCATTAGCCCAATATTACCTTCTTGTATCAAATCTAAAAGTGGAAGTCCTCTACCTACATAATTTTTAGCAATATTAACCACTAATCTTAGATTCCTTGTTATCAACTCCTCTTTAGCACCGTCTAAAAGATGCTTTGCCTTCATTATCTTTTCCCACTTCTCTAACAGGGCTTCTACCTTTATCCCAGTTTCCGACTCAACCTTTTTGAAATCACTCTGTACTTCTTTATAAATCTGCTCAAGGTTTTTTGTTTGTTGCCCCTTTTTCTTCTTTTCGTTTATGTAGTTTCTAAACTGCTTCAAGGATGTTACGCCATATTTTTTATATTTCAGAAGTTTCTGATTTGATAACTCAATTAGTTTTACAAGTTCCTCTAATCTGTTTATTGTTTTATACAATGCATCATCTGCCTTTTCTTCCTCTGTAATAAACTCACTTTCCTCTGAGTCAATCTGCGCCTTAATCTTCTCATAAAGTGCGAGGTTTGTGATGGTATTTTTTATAATGTCTCTTCCTTCTTCAAGCTTCTTTGCTAAGTCGGTCTCTTCAATCTTTGTTAAGATTGAGATATCCCCCATAGAATTAAAATATGCCTGAACTAAATCTTCAGTCCTTTCATGCTCTTCTATTTCCTCTTCAACCTCTTCTCCAAGGTCCAACACTTCTTCACCATCAACAACCTTTACTCCCATATCACTTAATACATCCATCAAGTCCTCTATCTCATCTGGTGAGTAAAATTCAGAAGGCAAGGCATCATTTAGTTCGTCATATGTCAAAACTCCCCTTCTTTTTCCCAAAGTTACAATTTCTTCAAAAATATCTCTTTCTTTCATAAAACTCTTTACCTCTTTATTAAATTAGTTTTATAGAAAAACATAATAATTATCGGGAATATTCTGAAATGGTTCATTTAAAACAAGATGAAACATTTTACAAGATTATCTATCTAAAGGCAGCATCAAGTAGTTTTTTAAATCAAACAACATGTATATTTATGAATCACATTTATAAATTTCAATCACTTAAAAAAACAATAAAAGCTGGCGGTTACCTACTTTCCCATGACCTTGCGGTCATAGTATCATTGGCCTCAGGGAGCTTAACTGCCGTGTTCGGAATGGGAACGGGTGTTGCCTCCCTAGTATTACCACCAGCAATCCTTATG
>JAOAGP010000041.1 GCA_026415695.1 Thermodesulfovibrionales bacterium
AACCCCTTTATCGCTAATACCTTCGTTATCGCCGCCGTCAATGTCGTCTTGCCATGATCTACATGCCCTATCGTCCCTACATTTACATGCGGCTTCGTCCTCTCAAATTTTGCCTTTCCCATCTCTCCTTGCCTCCTTATTTTTTAATCTTTTTATATATCTCTAAAGTTTATTTTATTCGCCCCTGTACTTAGCGACTATAGCCTCCATGACATTCTTTGGAGTTTCATCGTAATGGTCAAATTGCATGGTGTATGTCGCCCTTCCCTGTGTCCTTGACCTTAAATCAGTTGCATAACCAAACATCTCCGCAAGTGGCACCATTGCCCGTATTACCTGAGCAGCGCCCCTCTTTTCCATCGTCTGAATCTTCCCACGGCGAGAATTTATATCTCCAATTACATCTCCCATATATTCCTCTGGTGTTACGACCTCAACATTCATAATAGGTTCTAAAAGCACCAACTGGCATTTCTTTGCACCTTCTTTAAACGCCATAGAGCCTGCTATTTTAAACGCCATTTCTGATGAATCAACCTCATGGTAAGAACCATCAAAAAGTGTAACCTTGACATCCACTACTGGATATCCAGCTAACACCCCTCCATCCATAGCCTCTCTGACACCCTTTTCAACAGCAGGGATATACTCCTTTGGAATAACACCACCAACTATCTTGTTTACAAACTCAAAACCAGCCCCTCTCTCAAGTGGTTCCAACTCTAACCAAACATGCCCATATTGCCCTCTACCGCCAGATTGCCTGACAAATTTTCCCTCAATCTTTGAAGTCCCCTTTATTGTCTCTTTATAGGCAACTTGAGGCTTGCCAACATTTGCACTCACCTTAAATTCTCTCATCAGCCTATCAACTATGATTTCTAAATGAAGTTCTCCCATACCAGAGATAATCGTCTGTCCAGTATCCTCATTAAAAGAAATCTTGAAAGAAGGATCCTCTTGAGCAAGCTTTGCAAGTGACATTGACAACTTCTCTTGGTCAGCCTTCGTCTTTGGCTCAATGGCAACTGATATGACTGGTTCTGGAAACTCCATTGCCTCAAGTATAATTGGCTTTGAATCATCACATAGTGTATCACCAGTAAGGGTCTGTTTTAATCCTACAATTGCGGCAATATCTCCTGCCCTTATGTCCTTTATTTCTTCTCTTTTATTGGCATGCATCTTTAAAAGCCTACCAATTCTCTCTTTGATATCCTTTGAGGAGTTGTAAATATATGAGCCAGCGTTTAATACCCCTGAGTAAACCCTTATAAATGTCAACTGGCCTACGAATGGGTCAGTCATTATTTTAAAAGCCAATGCCGAAAATGGCTCATCGTCACTTGGATATCTGACAAGTTCTGAACCATCAGAAGGGTTTATCCCCTTGACTGGTGGAATATCCAGTGGTGAGGGCAGATAATCAACGATAGCATCCAATAAAAGCTGTACCCCTTTATTTTTGAAGGCAGAACCACAAAGCACAGGGGTAAATTGCATGCCAATCGTTCCTTTGCGTAATGCTGCTTTTATCTCTTCTTCCTTTATTTCCTCTCCATCAAGATATTTGTTCATGATTGTATCATCAATATCTGAAATTGCCTCAAGAATCTTATCCCTGTATTTTTTTGCATCTTCAATGTATTCTTCAGGTATCTCACCTTCAACATATTTAGCGCCGAGGGTTTCATCATCAAAATAATATGCCTTCATCTTGACAAGATCAATAGGCCCTCTAAACTTATCCTCTTGTCCAATCGGTAATTGGATTATCACAGGATTTGCACCTAACTTTTCAACCATAGTGTCAACAGCTTTGATGAAATCTGCGCCTACCCTGTCCATCTTATTCATAAAGGCAATTCGTGGCACCCCGTATTTGTTTGCCTGTCTCCATACGGTTTCTGACTGGGGTTCAACACCTGCAACTGCGTCAAACACCGCTACCGCACCGTCAAGCACCCTTAAAGACCTTTCAACCTCAATGGTGAAATCCACATGTCCGGGAGTATCAATAATATTTATCCTATGGTCGTTCCAGAAGCATGTTGTAGCTGCAGAAGTAATTGTGATACCCCTTTCCTGCTCTTGTGGCATCCAATCCATCACAGCAGTGCCTTCATGAACCTCGCCAATCTTATAGGTAACACCCGTATAATACAGTATCCTTTCTGTGGTAGTGGTTTTACCAGCATCAATATGTGCCATTATACCAATGTTACGGGTCTTCTCTAACGGAAATCTTGACATCCGTTTACCACCTATAATGAGCAAAGGCCCTGTTTGCCTCAGCCATCTTATGTGTATCTTCTTTCTTCTTTATGGATGCCCCTGTGTTGTTGTAAGCATCTAATAGCTCTCCTGCCAATCTTTCCTTCATCGTCTTTTCTTTTCTCTGTCTTGCATAACTGACAACCCAACGAAGGGCTAATGCCGTCTTCCTTTGTGGCTTGACCTCAACCGGAACCTGATAAGTCGCACCTCCAACCCTTCTGGGTTTTACCTCTAAAACAGGCTTAACATTTTCAATTGCAGCCTTTACCACCTTTATCGGGTCATTGTTGGTCTTTTCCTTTATGATGTCAAGAGCACCATAAAAGATACCCTCTGCAATTGACTTTTCACCATCTTTGATAATGAGAGAAATAAACCTATTAACGAGCCTGCTGTTGTACTTGGGATCAGGCAATACTTCCCTTTTTTCTGCTACTCTTCGTCTTGGCATAAAAGAATACCCCGATTTTTTAGTTTATTTTTTAATGTTTAAAAGAAAAATACTACTTAGGACGCTTGGCGCCGTATTTTGATCTTCCCTGCTTTCTATTCACAACTCCAGCACAATCCAATGTGCCTCTGAGTATGTGATATCTCACTCCCGGAAGATCTTTAACTCTTCCACCCCTGATTAACACTATAGAGTGTTCTTGCAGGTTATGGCCAACGCCAGGTATGTAGGCTGTAACCTCCATCCCATTTGTGAGCCTTACCCTCGCAACCTTTCTTAATGCTGAGTTTGGCTTTTTTGGTGTGGTGGTATAAACTCTCACACATACACCTCTGCGTTGAGGGCAGTTTGTGAGTGCAGGGCTTTTCGTTTTTGTCGCAACCTGTTTTCGACCCTTTCTTACTAACTGTGCTATTGTTGGCACCTTACCTCCGTTTCAATAATTAATATCCTTTTTGAAGAAAAAACCTGTGTAGCATATCAGAGAAAAAAGGTTTTGTCAAGTATTTTAAAATCAACCATATAAATAATATGTAAAATCAATATGTTATAAATTGATTTTTGGTTTACTTTTCTTTGATTCTTATGTATTCTACAAAACCCAATAGACTTGCACAGCAAGTGGATAAAAACCAAAGTATTGAAAGTGTCAAAGATGCATCAGGAGGCACCCCTATGATGCCAAAGAAAAAGACAAAAGCCCCTTCCCTTAAGCCAATCCCAGCAATTGATATTGGTATAAAAGACACCAATATTATAATAGGCAGAAATATTAACACACTCAAAAAGGATACATTTACAGCCAACCCTACTGCAAGGATATATACAGCAATTATGCCTGAGAGTTGTGTAAAAAAAGACAATACAATCGTCTTTATGATGATTGTTTTTTTTGTTATGTAAAAGGTGAAGTAGGTATAAAAATTAGCCAAAAAGCCGAATCTCTCACCCAATCTAAACCTGACAAAAACAAAACTTAATACCGCAAAGGATAGCATAAAAAGAGGCATTATCCACATAAAAGGGGTATCCTTCAGATATCCTAAACTAACAGGTAAGACAGCAATTACCATGATAAACATGGCTATTAGTCCTAAATATCTATCCATGAATACAGAGGCAATGGATGTTACAAGGGTAGGGGCGTCCTGATTTTCCTCATATTTAGATTTTAGCATCTTATTTAGATAATAAGCCTTGACAGTGTCCCCGCCTACAAGTCCCGGCAAGAATATACCAAAAAAAGAACCAATCAGATAAAGACTGTATAGCCTCTTAAAAGACAATCTTTGTCCTATGAGCAAAGACCATCTATTTGTTGAGATAAACAATTGTAGGAGGTATAGAATCATGGCTAACACAAAATACATTGGATTTATCTTACTGATGTTAGAAACGATTACTGATAATCCAACCTTTGTAAATAAAAGGTAAATCAGACCGCTACTTACTGCTATCTTTAGGACTAAAAAAAGGTATTTTGTTATCTTCTTTCTTGATTCATCCATGCTATGTAACTTGTCTTATTATATTGAGGAAAGTATCTTTTTAATCGTATAGATTGGTTTTTTCTGACTCTCGTGATAGACCCTCACTATCATCTCACCTAACAGCCCCATCCCAATTATCTGGACACCAACGATTATTAAAAGAACACCCAACAAAAGAAGCGGACGCCCACCAATCGGTATGTTCTTGATAAACTTTTCAACAGTAAGATAAGCAGATATAAATAGTCCTGTTAAACTGAATACAACCCCCAAAGGACCAAAAAACTGTATGGGCTTTGTAGAAAAACTCTGTAGAAATTTCACTGTAATCAAATCTAACAAGACCTTTATGGTTCTTGATATGCCGTATTTTGATTTGCCATGTAAACGAGGATGATGTATGGTCTCAACCTCTTTAATCCTTACACCATACCAACTTGCCACAGCAGGTATAAATCTATGCATCTCTCCATATAACTTGAGGTTTTTTACAACATCCCTTCGGTATGCCTTTAATGAACAACCGTAGTCATGGAGTTTGACTCCTGTCACTTTACTAATCAACCAGTTAGCAATCATTGAGGGGAGTCTTCTTGTCAAGAATGGGTCTTTTCTGTCTTTTCTCCATCCACTTACTATGTCATAGCCTTTTATTGCCTCAATAAACTTTGGAATGTCCTTTGGGTCATTTTGCATATCACCATCCATTGTAATGACAATATCTCCTCTTGCGAAATCAAACCCTGCGGCAAAGGCAGCAGTCTGTCCAAAGTTTCTTCTAAGACTAAGCACCATGACCTTGTTGTCTTTTGATTGAATCTCCTCAAGTATATTTAGTGTTTCATCTGTGCTTCCATCGTCAATGTAAATAATCTCATAGTCATGCTCAATATTGCTCAAAGTTTCTGTCAATGCCTGATGTAATATCTTTATGTTTTGCTCTTCATTGTAAAGTGGTATAACTACGGATATAATCATTTGTCATCTCCTTTTGTTAAGATTTGTTTTGTCATAAAACAACACACAGAAAGTTACCTTTAATTAGATAAGCATTTAGAGATGCAATGGGGTAAGGGTTTAAGTTTCCCTTCTCCTCGCCCCTTTTGTATCTTAACTCTTTTGCACTTGTCATCGTTTAAAAGTTTTGTATTTCACTATCTGGTAATGAACTTAAATTATAACAGATTAACACTGCATATTTTCTCAAAATACGATTTTTATGACTAACCGTGATGATGTATTTTTCTGATCTCTCACATCTATGGGCAATCTCGCCAGTTACATCAAACATCTCTTTTGTCTTGTCATTTACAAGGGCATTTGTCACAAATACCGCATTTACAATTCCATTCTTTGCCCTTTCACTTTTTAATACTACCTGCGGGGATTCCCAAATATCATATTGATTCATCCGCCTCATATTTAGATTAAGACAATAAACCTGAGGTTTATCATGCAGATAAAATGCAAGTTCACTTGTAATCTGATAAGTATCAGACATTATAAGCCACTTGCTATGCTTGTCTAATGAATCCCTAATCTTGTCAACCTCCTGAGCCAACATAGCCCATCCTCTAATCCTTGCAGTAGTATCAAAATTAACAGGCAATCCAAAAAAATGCGGGTATAAGCCTATAACACTTATAAGTATTGATATTATGATGCCTACCTTAAAAAACTCGTAGATTCTCTTACTCATTAAACCAATACTACTTACACTTACTATGTATGACATTGGGATAATCGCAACAAGGTATGCTGGCATAGCCCAGTTTGCCTGCACCTTCCCTTGAAAACTCTTAAGCAAAAAGAAGACAAAAACAGGAAGACTAAACGACAAGAAATAAACAAAGGTTTTTCTATCACAGAAATTTCTAATCTTAAAAAACGCATAAACTATCAACATAAAAAAAACACCAGAAAGCAGAGCAAATTGTGAACCTAAAAACTCAATGAAATACTTGAGAGCAAATACCATCCCTTCGTGCACATTTGCCTGACCTAATGTATGTTTTATCGTAACCCAGTCATACCTGTAATTAAATATCAAGACAGGCAAAAAGAAAAAAAGGCTTGTCAATAATGCTACATAAGGACCCTTCTTAATCAAAGCCTTACTATTACAACAGAACATATACACCCCACTACACACAAAAAAGAAAAACATCGTAAACTTTGCAAGAAGACCTAACCCTACTATCCCTCCTAATAAAATCCACTGCTTGATGTCATCAACCTCATCATTAACCCTCAAAAACTGATACAAGGCAGCTATCCACAAAAATACAAAAGGGGCATCAATAGTAAATACAACACCATATGCTGAGTACAAAGGGGCTAAATGCAATGTTGCTGCTGCGTATAGACCAGCTAACCGTGCTACATGTCCTTTTTGATAGTCTGGTTCATTGATAATGATAGTAGATGCCACCTTTTGTGTGAGTGAATACATCATCAGTCCACCTATTGAAAGCATCAAAGGGGCAAGAAACCTCACTCCAGTATTGGTATCTCCAAAGATTGCAGTGCTAATCCAGATTAGATAGGCAATGAGCGGACCTTTTGAGTAGTAACTAATGTCAAGCCTTCTTGACCATTCCCAATAATGTGCCTCATCTGGACTTAGATCTAAACCACCATGTCTTATGTAGTAGAGCCTAAATAAGAACAAAGATACTGTTAGTAATAAGAGTATCGTCTCAATTGGTTTTTCATTGTAAAATCTCTTTATCTTATCAGTAGCAACAATTACCCCGTAAGAAACGATACCTCCAAGCAACATCCCAACCACCACATCTGAAGGGTAATGAACGCCCAAATACAACCTTGAAAGAGATATTGATAATGCAATGAATATTGGTAGGCTCTTGAGCAAATATCTAACCCTTAATCCTGAATAATAAAAGTATAAAACCAATGCAGCAGACATAGAGTTACTGGCATGATTTGATGGCATTGAAAAGGTATTTGAACATCCAATAACATCCCGTATGTTTAACTCAACAGAACATGGACGTGGTCTTAAGAAGATACCTTTTAACTCGTTTGAAAGCCAATCAGAAAGGGCAAAAGAGGCTAATAAAACACAAGATAATATTAATTTTTCTCTCTTATCTTTTATCTTCAAGTAAAGGTGTAACAAAAAAGGGATAAACAAAAGATATCCCTTGTTGGTTAAAAAGATAAATATCATGTCTAAATATTGTGTATTAAAGCCCGTGTTTACTAAATGTAAGATTGCCCTGTCCACTATCGTTTAATCATGTATTTTTGGATGTCTAAAGAGTAAGATTGATTTGCATCAACAAACCTTTCTTCATTGCCGTATTTGACAATAACCCTTATTGTGTCTCTATCCTTACCGTCTGAATAAAACATGCAAAAACTCGCCCCTGTCATAATCAAATCATCAGAGATATCTGCCTTTGGTATCAAAACTGTAGGTCCCTCTACATCATAAGGCATAATCAAAATATCGGCTGTAGTATGTAAATCCATGATGTGTGCATTATCATCCTGATTCCTTCCAACTATTATCTTTGTGCCATCATTTAACCTAAAATGTCTGCCTATTTTTAGTAGTCTTAAGTCTCTGATATTAACATCCTTCTTATACAACAAAAGTTCCTTTAAGCGTAAGGAAAAGTTTGGATCTGTCAAGAGACAACCTCCTGAAGGATTGGGGTAGTCATCAAGTCCGTATTCTTTGGCAAGATGGAATTGTTGAATCCTTTTTCTGCCACTAATCCCGTGTAGTTTTTCCCTATCCACCATCCCTACCCTTTCTGGATGAGTGGGTGGAAGTAATAATGCACTCAAAGGTCTCAAGATGTAATCCTTAATACCAACTTTCTTTTCCATCAAGTTAAAGATATGCCTTTGTTGACTCATAGGTCTTTGACCCAACACCTCACCGGTTGCAATAAAATCTGCCCCCACTTGATTCATATAATCACGAGCATTTTTTAGCATCATAATCTTGCAATCCACACAGGGATTCATATTCTTTCCATAACCATAGGCAGGGTTTTTTAGTATCCCCAAAAACTCCTCGCTTACATCAATCACCTTTAGGTCAAAGCCAAACCTCTCACTCACTCTTTTTAGGTAATCCTCCCTATTTGAAAGCCCGCATCCAAATGAGGTGTTGAAATATAAGGCTGTAATCCTTATCCCTTGTCTTAAAAGTGTGATGACTGAAAGACAGCTATCAAGACCACCAGAAAATAGGGCTATACAGTGGGGCATTTATATTGCTTTTGATGGGCTACTAAGATAAATGACTTAGTCTTTTTTCTAACATATCAACACTAACAGTAGATGTCCCCAATTCTTCAACAACTATACCAGCTGCACAATTTGCAATGTATGCAGCATCCTGAAGTGATGCCCCTGATGCATGAGCGAGCGTAAATACTGCTATTACTGTATCTCCTGCACCAGTAACATCATAAACCTTTCTCGCAACAGAACTAATATGATGTGCAATCGGCTCTGGACTATCAGAATTGTCCTTATAAAAAAGGCTCATCCCTTCTCCACCCCTTGTTATTAATACTGCCTTGGTTTTAAGTCTTTGTAAAAGTATCTTGCCTGCCTTAATAAGTGTCTTTTCATCCACAATCTCAACACCAGCACCATGAGATGCCTCTTTTTTATTAGGTGTAATGATAGTCACGCCTTTATAACAATGAAAATTACCAATCTTCGGGTCAACAGATACAATACTGTCATTGCATGAATCCAATATCCTCTTTACAACCTCCCTCGTGATAACCCCCTTTTTGTAGTCAGAGACAATAATACCATCAGATTCTGAAGCCTTTTGTCTTAAGATATCGTAGAGTTTTTGATATTTACCCTTGCTAAATAGGGAGATATCCTCTCGGTCAACCCTTACAACCTGTTGATTATGGGCTATAATTCTTGTTTTTACAGTTGTAGGTCTTGATGTTTTAATAACACCGCTTGCATCAATACCTAATTTATTGCATTCTGAAAGTAAAATATCACCTTCAATATCATTTCCAACGAAACCAACAATTGTTGCACTACCTCCAAGTGATACGATATTATTGGCAACATTCAGTGCTCCCCCTAATCTATAGGTCTCTTGCGATACCTCAACTACAGGCACAGGGGCTTCAGGTGATATCCTTCTTACCTTGCCAAATATATACCTGTCTAAGATAATATCACCGATGACAAGTATCCTTTTGTCCTTAAAGCCTGATAAAAAGGACTTATCTATTGGCACTACTTAATATCTCCACAACCTTTTTAGCGAGGATATTAGGCTGAAATTTTGCAACAAAATCATCCGCACCTACTAACATCGCCTTCTCTTTATTTGACGGATTGCTCAAAGAACTGTGTAATATAACCTTGTGATGTGCAATGTTTGGGTCTTCCCTTAACCTTCTAACAAAGGTAAAGCCATCTATTCCGGGCATTTCAATATCAGAAATGATAAGACCAAATCTCGCTGTCTGCCTACCTTGAGATATTTCTCTTAAAAATGAAAGTGCATTTTCAGCAGAATCCATCAATGTGCTTTTTACTCCAATCTGGTCTAATACATGTTTCATCAATTGTCTTGCGGTTTTTGAATCATCAACTACAAGAACCTCTAAATCAGTTAGCGTATTGCCTTCATCAATATTTATTAATCCTTCTGTAACCTCATCACTAATACCCACTATCTCTGATAGTATCTTTTCAACATCTAAAATCTGGATGGTCTCGTTGTTGTCATTGTATGAAATGGCGGTAAGATATGCAGATTTTGTAAGAAGCCCACTCGGACTCTTTATCTCATCCCATCCACGAGTGATTAGTGAATCAGGATGAACAATGAGAAATCCGTTAATATTGTTACTATAATCACAGACAACTATGTAGCAAAGTTGATTAGCATAATCAAGTTTTGCAAGCCCTAATACAAATCCCAAATCAATTACATTTATAGCCCTCCCTCTAAAATCAACTGTGCCTACTATCGCCTCATGCGCAAGGGGAAGCCTTGTCATGTTTTTTGGACATTCAAGGATTTCTATAATCTTAAACACATTTATACCGTAGAGTTGTCTATCAGACAGATAAAATATCAACATCTCCATCTGATTGCTCAAAGCCAACCTTGACCTTTTCTCAATCTCTTCTAATTGGGTAGCCATATTTCATACACCCCTCAGATTTAGTGTTGTCTATTAAATTATAAATTCTTGATATCTTAAGTTGCAATAAAAATTGCTTTCAACCACTGTTATCAATTAAAATTAGTCTGTTGAAGCCATTGATATTTCGTCTGTTGAAGTATATAATTATTAGTTAAACATGCTCTTAATAATGAGAGTATCTCTTAAAAGGGGGATATTAACATGGCGCAAAAGGTTGGCACTCTGCCAGATGTCCTAAAAGTCGGCACTAACGAGATGGAACTCGTTGTCTTTAAGATGTACAACACCTTACCTGATGGTCAAGAAGAACAACTTGACTATGGCGTTAATGTTGCAAAGGTAAGAGAAATCATTCCCATGCCCACTCTAACAAAGGTTCCAGACATGCCCGAATACGCACATGCACTTGCAGAGGTAAGGGGTGAGGTGATACCAATAGTTGACCTTGGCAAGTGGATGAAATTAGAGGTTCCAAAAAAGATTGACATAAGACCAAAGGTAATAGTCCTTGAGATGCTCTCCACTACCGTTGGGATGATAGTGCATGAGGTAGAGCGTATTAGAAGGATAAAGTGGGATCAGATAAAACCACCTCCACCACTCTTACAGGCTAAACACGGCGGTAGGATCACTGGGGTTACAAAGATTGAAGACGAGGGTGAGTCTTTGCTGCTTATACTTGATTTAGAAAGTGTCATTTCAGACATTGGAGCCCTTATGCCACGCAGAGAGATAGCGCTTGAGGAGGTTGAAAGGATAAGCAAGAAAAAACTAAAAGGCACTGTGTTAATAGTGGATGATTCTTCGGTAGCAAGAAAGATACTTAAGGACACTCTTGAAAATGTGGGACTTCATGTCATTGAGGCCGTTGATGGTAAGAATGCCTTGAAGATACTTGAGGACTTTCTTTCAAAGATAGCAGACCAGCCTATAACCAATTTTATAAACCTCATCATCTCTGATGTAGAGATGCCTGAAATGGATGGTCTGACCCTTACAAAGGCCATTAAGGGAAATCCTAAACTTCAGATCATACCAATCGTTATAAACACATCTTTAAGCGGTGATGAAAACAGGGAAAAGGCAAAATTAGTGGGTGCTGATGGATATCTTGTAAAGTTTGATGTCACAAAACTCGTGCAAGAACTGTCAAGATTCTTGACTAAATAAACAGCTGTCAATATCATCTGCTAAAC
Organism: Thermodesulfovibrionales bacterium; assembly: GCA_026415695.1. Classification (GTDB taxonomy): domain Bacteria; phylum Nitrospirota; class Thermodesulfovibrionia; order Thermodesulfovibrionales; family Dissulfurispiraceae; genus DUZI01. The sequence continues at coordinate 11,594 of JAOAGP010000041.1, forward strand.
TACAAAAAATCATTACGGGATTGAAAAACAGTAGCAAAAAATGATGGAGAATCTGTCAAGACAATTGAGGGAGGATTTTATACTTCATCCAGTCTGAATTACAGAGAGGTTAATGTGAGGTTATGATTGTGCACCCCATCTTTTATACAGATTGTTATCAATCCCAAAGACATCAAGTATCTTGCCACATAAAAAATCCAAGATATCGTCTGTTGATTTAGGCTTATGATAAAAAGCAGGCACCGGAGGGGCGATAATAACCCCTAATCTTGCAAGTTTGAGCATGTTTTCAAGGTGTATTGCACTAAATGGCATCTCTCTTGGGGCTAATAGTAGCCTCCTTTTTTCCTTAATAGTCACATCTGCAGCCCTTTCAATAAGTGTGTTGCCATACCCATTTGCAATACCAGAAAGCGTCTTCATTGAACATGGCACTACAAACATCCCGTCAGTGATAAACGAACCACTTGCAATTGGAGAGTAAAAATTATCGTTTCCATAGTAGTAAAGCCTGTCTGTCTTAAAGAAATCCCTTAATCCAGATTGTGTCATGCCTGATATATCTAAAGAAGCCTCATCCTTTATGATACCAACGGCATCGTTTGATACTATGAGATGTATCTCATGGGTCTTACTAATCTCCTTAATAATCTTTAGCCCCAATAAAACCCCGCTTGCACCTGTTATGGCAAATACATATCTACTCAAGTGTATCCTCCGATGAAGATAGCAATCCATGATGTTTCATCTTTGTTCGTAGTTGCTTCCTTGATATACCCAAGATCTCTGCAGCCTTCGTCTGATTGTAAGAAGACTGCTCCAATGCCTTTACGATCAGCATCTTTTCTGTATGAAGTAGGTTCAAACCATAGGTTGCCTGTTGCGTATCTGAAACCATATCCCTAATTCCACTTGGTAGATACCTAAGAGTTATGGTATCTGATGGACAAAGCACAACAGCCCTTTCAATAGTGTTTTCCAACTCCCTGACATTTCCCTTCCAATTATACTGCATAAGTGCCTGCATTACATCTGTATCAATTGAACTGATATGTTTGTTATTTACCTTGTTAAATTTATTTAAAAAGTGCTCAACAAGTAAAGGGATGTCCTCCTTTCTATCCCTTAAGGGCGGTATTCGTAGCGTTACAACATTTAACCTATAAAACAGGTCTTCTCTGAAATTGCCCTTATTAACCTCCTCCTGAAGATCCCTATTCGTTGCCGATACAACCCTCACATCAACATTTATCCTCTTACTGCCACCGACCCTCATTATCTCTTTTTCCTGTAAAAATCTCAAGAATTTCTTCTGTAGGGGTAATGGTAGTTCACTTATCTCATCTAAAAACACCGTCCCACCATCAGCAAGTTCAATTTGTCCAATCTTTTTGTCATATGCACCCGTAAACGACCCCTTTTCATGTCCAAAGAGTTCGCTTTCAATGAGTTCTGCTGGAAGGGTAGCACAGTCTATAGGGATAAATGGCTTATCAGCACGACTTGATTCATAGTGTATCGCCTTTGCAACAAGTTCCTTGCCAGTGCCACTTTCACCAGTTATAAGCACATTTGAGTTGCTCTTTGAGACAACTGCAATCATGTTAAACAAATCCTGCATGACCCTACTTTTACCAATGATGTTTTGAAAACTATGCCTTTCTCTGATTATTGACTTCAATGCCTTGTTTTCTTGAATCAATCTCTGCTTATCAAGAGCCTCTCTGATAACTGTGAGTAGCTCGTCTTTATTGACTGGTTTAGTCAAATAATTAAAGGCACCCTTCTTCATCGCCTCTACTGCCTTTTCAATAGAGCCAAATGCAGTAAGCATTATTATAGGGGGAGACGAGGCATCCCTTTTGACTATTTCTACAAAATCAATTCCACTCATATTTGGAAGTTTGTAATCAACAATGATGGTATCTACATTAGCATTGTTTAGTTTTGAGAGGGCATCCTCTGCAGAATGCGATGTTATCACTTCATAACCCTTTTTACTCAATATAGCAGACAACACCTTAAGGGTGTTTATCTCATCATCAACAATAAGAATAGTAGCCTGATTCAATATAATCATCCCCTCCATGCAGGCAAGATAATCCTAAACTCCGTCCCTTTGCCTAATTCAGTATACACCTCAATATTGCCTTTATGGTCTTTAATAATTCGCTCAACAGACGCTAATCCTAACCCAGTGCCTCTTGTCTTTGTAGTAAAGAATGGCTTAAATATGCTGTTTTTTACATCATCCGTCATACCAGTGCCTGTATCTTTGACGGATACTATCACCACACCATTGTTTTCGGTAGAGGTGATAGTGATAGAATCACCTGATTTCGTTGCATCAAAAGCATTTACCAGTATATTCAACAACGCCTGTTTAAACTGATTGTAATCAAACTTGAGTTCCTTTATATCCTTATCAAGTTCAATCTTAAGGTCAACCTCACTTGCCCTTGCCTCATGTTTAATGAGGTCTATAGTTTCCAAGATACACTTGTTAATATCAGCCATATGAGGATTTATCGGTGCAGGTCTTGAAAAACTCATAAATGTAGTCACAATCTCGTTGAGTCTCTTTGTCTCTGTCTCAATGATTGTTAAGAATTCCTGAAGCACCTTCCCCTGAAAGTTTTCTTTAAGATATGCCACAGAACCACTTATAGCATTTAAGGGATTTTTTATCTCATGTGCAACAGTCATAGCCATTTCTCCCAAAGCAGACAGTTTTTCAAGTCTATTCTTTTCAATGTTACTTTGCTCTAATTGTAACAGGCTCTCTCTTAGCCTTTTTACCATCTGATTAAATGCCTCAAGCAACTCTCCAATCTCATCACCACAGGCATATCTATATACAATGCAGTTTTTGCAAGATTGAGGCTTTGCGATATCAGTTATGGTGTCTTTATCGCAACACAATGTCCCTTCAATATCCCAACATCTTGTCTTGCCATGTGCAGGACAGTCATAAAGTTTGCAATTTAGCAAATCCTTACACATTATCTCTTGCTCATTTTTTATCTCTATATCAAGCCTTCCGCCTTGTAATATCTCCATAGAGGATTTGAGATTTCTAATAGGTGTAGTAATCAATCTTGCAAAGTAAAATGCCCCACCAATCGCAAAAAACATCAAAATGGTAGTAACAATCAAGATGTAATTTTTTATGTCTTTAACACTATCGTCAACAACATTTTCTATCATCTCCATTGAAAATCCAGCATGTGCCATACCAATAGTTTCATATCCAATCTTTATCGGCACGAAGATATTCCTTACACCATCCTTCTCATCAAGCCAATATGAAGCTTTTGTAAAGTTAACATCTTTAGGCAAATGAAGTTTTAAATCAGATATATCCTTGCCCAAATGCTTTCTGTTTGTGTGTGCTACTATCCTATTGTTGCCATCAATTATACCTACATACAAGCATCCAGGTGTGTTTGCAACCGTCCTAATCAGTTCATCTAAGATCAATGGATCCATAAAGACCAGTGCATCAATACTATCTCGTGCGAGATTTTTAACCAATACAATGTGGTTGTTGTTTATCTCCTGCTTTAGGAGTGCCTTTTGTTTGGTTATTATCAAAAGACTTATAGTAGTGGATGCCAAGAAAAATATAAAAAAGATAGAGATACAAAACTTTCTTAAGATGCTTAGATTTCTAAAAAATCTTTTTATCCTTTTAAACACTGGCTTAATAATATCTCTTTAAGGGTTCAAAGACCTCTTCTGAAGCCTCTTTAAAACCCTTTATTCTGGCAGACTTTAGAATTGTTTCATCTTTAAGATTAATGAGCAGGTTTTTGACCTTCTTTGCAAGTTGAGGGTTTGTATGATTACTACTTGCAAACGGCCAGTTTGGTAAGACCTCTGTATATGCCAATACCTTTATCTTAGACATATCAACTGAATCCTTCCAGACCACAAGGGCAGACTCCCTTACAAAACCAGCATCTGCCTCACCACGATAAACCCCTACAATGACATTTTCTTGTTTCTTGCCATCAATGAGTATCATGTCCTTTTCTGGTTCTATCCCTCTTGAATTGAGATATATCTTTTGCGATAAAAATCCTCCCGCAGATTTTGGTGAGGTAATCAAAACCCTCTTGCCTCTAAGTTCCTCTATCTTTTTTATAGGACTATCCTTTCTTGTTATGATAACCCCTCTAAACTTATCATCACTAAAGCCTCTTAATTGCTGTGTTGCTTCTGCCTCTGTGTCCTCACCAATAGTAGTTACAAGAGGATTCAGTTTATACTCTTTGTCAATAATTGCATAGACAAACGGGTTTTGGTATGAGAAATGAGCCTCTCCTGCCTTTACCCTGTTTATGAAGTCCTCAAAGTTCTTTGGTATAAAAAGTTTAAACTCATATCCTGTGTTTTCAGACAGATACCGAATCAGAGGGTCGTATCTTTCATAAATAGTAGTTGCTGAATAAAGTGGTAGTATTGCCACCTTTATCACATTTTGACCATATTCCCTATAATCCTTACCTGTAACCTCATAAATCATAGCCCTTGTCACATCAAAGTCTCTATCCTCTGCTACCTTAAACCCCCCAATCGTAGGGTCAACAGCAGAAAGATGACCGACATTTCTAAAATTTACAAATGCCTCTGTAATCTTATCCTTTACCTTTTTATCAGTTACTGTAGAAGCCACTACCACAAAGCGAGCAACCGGCTCAGATCTCTTGATAATCTTTAAACCATCGGATAAATACTTCTTTGCAACTGTCTCGCTCATCCCGCCTACATCGTGCTCACCTATCAAGACAGACAATGCCACCCTATCCTCTTGCTCTAAAAAGGATACAGATGCAAGGTCTTCTGGTTTTATCTTTACATCATTGAGCATTGAAAGGGGGTTTAGATAACTGAAGGATGAGTTTTTATGTCCAAGGGCAAGTCTCTTGCCTTTTGCATCAGCAGGATTGTTAATCTGGCTTGTGTCTTTTGCCACTAAAACACTGTATGACTTTCTATCTTCCTTGAAATATGTCTTCACTAAAGGGATAACATTTTTGGGATACCTCTTTTTTAACTCGCAGTAAATGGCTGGGTCTAATATGGCTATAGTGTCGGCTCTGTCAAAAATAGATTTAATCGCACCTTCAAAATCCTTTGAGACATTTATCACAACATGTCTTTTAAGATAATCCTCAAGATAATACTTAAGAGGCATAAACCTCTCAACAACTATAGATGTTCTCTCTTCAGGCAAAACTAATATATTTATTGGCGGTTGATCAGATAAAACCTCATGTTGCTTTTGTTCTGTAACAGGCTTAACATCAGCGTCGTTACACCCCCAAAGAGTAAAAACAATAATTATGAGACTAACTACCTTTGACATCCTTCAACCAATGAAGCATTTTTTATAGAAACTCTGACGAAAAGGGATTACTTCTTTTTTCAATGCCAATGTATGAAACTGGACCGTGACCGGGCATCACCTTCATGTCATCACCCAATTGCATCAATCTCTTATATGATCTACCAATAAGGCTATAATCACCACCGGGCAGGTCTGTCCTACCTATTGAGCCTGCAAATAGGGTATCCCCAGTTATAACAAAATCCTTCCCTATCAAACAAATCCCTCCGGGGCTATGTCCAGGGGTATGAATAGTTTTTATGGTTTGGTTACCAAAACATATATCAAAACCTTCTTCTATTAAAACATCCGCATCAGGTGGTTCATCTACATCAAAACCCCACTGTCTACCAATCTCAAAAGACTTTTTATAGACTACTACCTCATCTTTGTGAAGTAGTATTTTTGCTGATGGTAATTGATTCTTTATGTCCTTGATAGCACCAATATGGTCAAAATGCCCATGTGTGCATACGATATACCTCAAATCAAGATTATCTTTCATGATAAAATCTAAAAGTCTATCTGGCTCATCACCGGGATCTACCATGATGCACTCCTTAGTCTCCTCATCTATCAAAACATAACAATTAACCTGTAGCATCCCTACCACAAATGTCTGTATCCTCATGTCAATCTCCTTTTGTAATCAAATAACAACATTAAATTTTAACCTATAATCCTTATTTTGTAAAACCTAATCGGGTCAAATATTAATGACCATAAAAAAAGCCCTGTGCTAAACACACAGGGCTTTGTAAAACAACTAAAATCCATATCAATTATCTTGTTCTTCTTCGTTATATTCCTCCTCTTTTGGATAAAAGTCTCCGATGAGGAATGTATCCCTGTATTTAGACATGCCTGTGCCCGCAGGTATCATCCTCCCCATGATCACATTCTCTTTTAGACCTCTAAGTTCATCAACAAGCCCATTTAGTGCCGCTTCTGTCAATACCCTCGTGGTTTCTTGGAATGACGCAGCAGAGACCCAACTATCCGTTGAAAGCGATGCCTTTGTTATTCCTAAAAGCATGGTTTTACCTTGAGCAGGCCTTCCACCTTCACTAATAACCCTTTGGTTTTCCTCATAAAATACTGCCCTGTCAACCTCATCACCTATGAGGAATCTTGTATCGCCAGGGTCTTCTACCCTCATCTTCTTCATCATCTGTCTGACTATTACCTCAATGTGTTTATCATTTATTGACACACCTTGAAGCCTATAAACCTTCTGAACCTCATCAACCAAGTATCTCTGCAGTTCATTAGGACCAAGTATATCAAGTATGCTATGAGGATTGACAGCACCATCCATCAAAGGCTCTCCTGCCTTTACCCAATCTCCTTCATGCACTGTTATGTGTTTGCCTTTTGGAATTGGATATTGCTTTGGCTCGCCTCCACCCCTAATGGTGACAACACGAGTCCCCCTCTGTGATGATTCAAATTCAACTATACCATCTATCTCAGAGACTATGGCCTGGTCTTTCGGTCTCCTTGCCTCAAAGAGTTCCGCAACCCTTGGAAGACCACCTGTAATGTCCTTTGTCTTGGTTGTTCCTCTTGGAATCTTTGCAATAATATCTCCCGGCGAGACAACATCCCCTTTATCAACAAGGATGTGGGCTCCTGCTGGAAGTGCATACCTCGCTGGCTGATTGGTCTTTGGGATCCTTGCCGTCTTTCCAGCATCATCCTTAATCGTAATACGAGGTCTCTTGTTTGCAGGATAATCAATTACCACCTTATGTGCAAGTCCTGTAACCTCATCAAGTTCCTCTTTGAATGTAACGCCCTCTTCAATATCACCTAATGCCACCTTTCCACCAACTTCAGTAAGTATTGGTGTAGAGTATGCATCCCATTCAACTAACCTCTGACCGGGCTCAACCTTTTGATTCTCATCCACAAGTATCCTTGCACCATATTGAAGATTGTATCTTTCCCTTTCTCTATCTGTATCTTTATCAACCTTTTCAATGATAGAAATAAAAGCATTTCTATTCAACACAATCAAATGACCTTCTTTATTCTTCACTGATACAAGGTCTATGAATCTGACATAACCGGCATTCTTTGCCTCAATAGTTGCCTGCTCAATAACCTTTGTAGCAGCACCACCAATATGGAATGTCCTCATGGTAAGCTGTGTTCCCGGCTCTCCAATTGATTGTGCAGCAATAATTCCTATCGCTTCACCTACTTCTATTAAGGTACCCCTTGCCAGGTCCATACCGTAACACATGCTACAAACTCCAGTTTTAGATTCGCAGGTTAGAACTGAACGAATATAGACCTTACTTATACCAGAATCCACTATTTTCTTTGCCAAATCATCATCAATAAGTTGATTTTTTCTGGCGATTATCTCTCCAGTTAGGGCATCCTTTACATCCTCAGCAAGCACCCTTCCAAAAATCCTCTCCTCAAGGGGTTGCCTTATCTGTCCGCTCTCAATCAAAGACTTTACATAGATACCGAAGGTAGTCCCGCAGTCATGCTCAGTAAGTATGACATCTTGTGCAACATCAACCAGTCTCCTTGTTAGATAACCAGCGTTTGCGGTCTTAAGTGCGGTATCTGCGAGTCCTTTTCTGGCTCCATGTGTAGAGATAAAGTATTGAAGTGGTGTCAGTCCCTCTCTGAAGTTTGCGGTAATAGGGGTTTCTATAATCTCACCAGATGGTTTAGCCATTAGTCCTCTCATTCCAGCAAGCTGTCTAATCTGTGCAGTACTTCCCCTTGCCCCTGAATCCGCCATCATAAATATACTGTTAAATGAGCGACTCTGCTTTAGTTCCTCCTCTGTCTGTACCTTGCCATCTTCTGCCCCTAATTCCTTCATCATCTCATCAGCAACCTTTTCTGTAACGCTTGCCCATATGTCAATAACCTTGTTATTTCTCTCACCTTGGGTTATTAATCCATCTGCATATTGCCTTTGAACCTCTAAAACCTTCAATTCGGCATTTTTGATAAATTCCTGTTTGGTTTTAGGGACATGCATGTCACCAATGCATATTGAAATACCAGAACGGGTCGCATAGTAAAAGCCTAATCTTTCAAGTTTATTGAGGAATACTACCGTTTTGCGATTACCCCATTTTTTGTGTATGTATTCAATCAGTTTGCCAAGTTCCTTTTTGGTGAGTTCCTTGTTGACCATCTCAAATGGGACATATTCCTTTATCTTTTTCCCTCCAGATTCACGCTCTATGTCATCGTCCTTTAGGATCTCGTTAAATATTATCCTTCCAACAGTCGTTTCAACTAACCTTCCATCCATCCTGACCTTGATGATACTGTGTTCGTGAACAACCCCTGCATCATATGCAACCCTCACATCCTCTTCATCTGCAAATATCTTACCTTCACCGGGCATACCTTTTTTCATCTTTGTTAAATAGTAGATGCCCAATACCATATCTTGTGTTGGCACAATAATGGGTTTGCCATTTGCAGGGGATAAGAGGTTGTTAACTGACAACATCAAAACCCTTGCCTCTATCTGTGCCTCAAGGGATAGAGGAACATGCACAGCCATCTGGTCACCGTCAAAGTCTGCATTAAATGCTGTGCAGACAAGAGGATGCAACCTTATTGCCTTGCCTTCAACAAGGACAGGATCAAATGCCTGTATGCCCAATCTATGAAGTGTGGGCGCCCTGTTTAGAAGGACGGGATGCTCATGGATTACCTCCTCAAGTGCATCCCAGACCTCTGGTCTTTCTTGTTCTACGAGCTTCTTTGCATATTTTATAGTCGTTGCGATACCTTTTTCTTCAATCTTATTGAAAACAAACGGTTTAAACAACTCAAGTGCCATAGTTTTGGGGATACCACATTGGTTTAACTTCAGTTCAGGACCTACCACGATGACAGACCTGCCTGAATAATCAACCCTTTTACCTAAAAGGTTTTGCCTAAACCTTCCCTGCTTGCCCTTTATCATATCACTGAGTGATTTGAGAACCCTTTTACCGCCTGCCTTCAATACCTTTGACCTCTTGCTATTATCAAACAGGGCATCAACTGCCTCTTGAAGCATCCTCTTCTCATTCTTGATGATTACTGACGGCGCCTTAAGTTCAATCAATCGCTTTAATCTATTGTTTCGGTTAAGTATCCTTCTATATAGGTCGTTGAGGTCTGATGTGGCAAATCGCCCACCGTCAAGTGGAACAAGAGGTCTTAAGTCAGGTGGCAATACCGGAATAATATCAAGGATCATCCATTCTGGTTTGTTGCCAGATTTGATAAATGCCTCCACAACCTTTAACCTTTTAGAATACTTCTTCTTCATCAACACAGACGAGATGCTGTCAATCTTTTCTTTAAGCTCTTTAGCAAGGCTCTGCAGATCTACTTTTTTAAGAAGTTCTCTAATTGCCTCAGCTCCCATCCCTGCCTTGAATCTATTTCCATACTCAATCGTGGCCTTTCTGTATTCCTCCTCTGATAGGAGTTGTTTTTCAGACAACTTGGTATCACCCGGGTCAATTACAATGTATTCCTCAAAATAAAGCACCTTTTCTAAAGCCCGCATTGTCATATCAAGTAATGTTCCAATCCTACCGGGTATCCCCCTCAAAAACCAGACATGAGCCACAGGGGTTGCAAGTTCAATGTGTCCCATCCTCTCTCTTCTTACCTTTGACTGAATGACCTCAACCCCACATTTATCGCAAATCACCCCTCTGTGCTTCATCCTCTTGTATTTACCACAGAGGCATTCCCAATCCTTAGTTGGGCCAAATATCTTTGCACAAAACAACCCATCATGCTCTGGCTTAAATGTTCTATAGTTAATAGTCTCAGGCTTTTTTACCTCACCATGACTCCACTCCCTAATCCTTTCAGGTGAGGCAAGTTTTATCCTGATTGAATCAAAATCCTTAGGGTTTTTTGGTTTTTGAAAGAGTTGGTAAATGTCTTCTATCAATTATTCCCCTCCACCTTTCTTTTCTTTTCCAAGAGCTCTACATCAAGACATAGGCTCTGGAGTTCCTTGATTAATACATGGAAAGACTCTGGCACGCCGGGTTCAAGGACAGGGTCTCCCTTGACAATGGCATCATATATCCTTGACCTGCCAGAGATATCATCACTCTTGACTGTTAAAAATTCCTGAAGCGAATGAGCTGCACCGTATGCCTCAAGTGCCCAGACCTCCATCTCTCCCAATCTCTGACCACCAAACTGTGCCTTGCCACCTAATGGTTGTTGTGTGACCAAAGAGTAAGGTCCAATAGACCTCGCATGTATCTTATCTGCAACAAGATGATGTAGTTTAAGCATATACATGCAACCAACGGTCACAGGTCTTTCAAATTGTTCACCCGTTCTACCATCATATAAGATCGTTTGTCCAGGTTGGATCTTATCGTATAAAAGCCCCGCCTTTTTTAGTAAATCCTTAATCTCTGATTCTGTAGCGCCTTCAAAGACCGGTGTTGACACATATATACCTAAAGCCTTAGCAGCCCAACCTAAATGCGTCTCAAGTATCTGTCCTACATTCATCCTTGAAGGCACGCCTAATGGATTTAAAACAATATCAACAGGAGTGCCATCAGGAAGATACGGCATATCTTCTTCAGGTAGTATTATTGATACAACACCTTTATTCCCATGCCTACCTGCCATTTTATCGCCAACCTGTATCTTTCTCTTCATTGCGATATACACCTTGATTACCTTATTTACACCGGGAGGCAGTTCATCACCCTTTCTAATCCTTTCTATCCTCTCGTTGTAACGAGATTCTAACTCTCTTATCTGGTGATTTATAGTGGCATTTACATCATCTATTTGAGCCTTGACAGAGGCATCAGCAATCTTTATCTTTAAGAGAATCTCATCCTTTATCTTTTCAAGGTGTTTTTCGGTTAACTTTGTCCCCTTTGCACATAAAACTTCCTTACTTTTTGCCTCTTTGATATCATCCAATACCTTTTGCCCTACCAACAACCGTTTTATCTTATGGATCTTGGATTCCTTTAAAATCCTAATCTCCTCATACATATCCCTCTGGAGCTCTTCTATCTCTTCATTTTCAATTGCCTTTGTCCTTGCATCTTTGTCTAATCCCTTTCTTGACAACACCTTTACATCTACAACCACACCTTCTATGCCCGGCGGGACATAAAGACAACTCTCTTTTACCTCTTCTGCCTTATCTCCGAATATTGCCCTAAGTAGTTTTTCTTCTGCTGTAAGGACTGTCTCCCCTTTTGGTGTAACCTTACCAACAAGGATATCTCCTGTCTTTACCTTTGCACCAATCCTTATGATACCGCTTTCATCAAGATTCCTAAGGGCTTCTTCCCCGACATTAGGTATATCACGGGTTATCTCCTCGTGTCCTAACTTGAGATCCCTTGCCTCTACCTCAAACTCCTCTATGTGAATGGATGTATATACATCCTCCTTTACAAGTCGTTCACTGAGCAAAATCGCATCTTCAAAGTTATATCCACCCCATGGCATAAAGGCAACAAGCACATTCTTACCAAGTGCTAATTCTCCAAGTTCCGTAGCAGGACCATCTGCAAGGACATCGTCCTTCTTTACAACATCTCCAACATTTACAATAGGTCTTTGGTTCATGCAAGTAGCCTGATTTGACCTCTGGAATTTGACAAGTTTATAGATATCAATACCTCCTGAATCATCACTTGCCTTGACAACAATCCTTTTAGAATCAACGCTTGTTACTACACCATCCCTTTTAGCCTGTATCAACCAACCAGAATCCCTTGCTGCAGCCCTTTCCATACCTGTCCCGACAATAGGGGCATCGGGCTGAAGCAGTGGCACAGCCTGTCTTTGCATATTTGAACCCATGAGTGCCCTGTTTGCATCGTCATTCTGAAGGAATGGTATTAGCGATGCAGAAACACTCACTATCTGCTTTGGTGATACATCCATGAATTGGACATCCTTAGGGGATACCATCTTGAAATCACCGCCAACCCTTGCAGAAACGGTATCACCAATGAGGTTACCCTTTTTGTCAACCGGGGATGTTGCCTCAGCAATTATATAAGACTCACCATCAATAGCAGATAGATATACTATTTCATCAGTAACCCTTCCATTTACTACCCTTCTGTATGGTGCTTCTATAAATCCATACTCATTTATGCGAGAATACACGGCAAGTGAGGTTATCAGACCAATATTAGGACCTTCAGGTGTCTCAATCGGACAAATCCTTCCATAATGAGTAGTATGAACATCCCTGACCTCAAAACCTGCCCTTTCACGAGTTAAGCCACCCGGACCTAATGCAGACAGTCTTCTTTTATGAGTAATTTCTGACAGGGGATTGGTTTGATCCATAAACTGACTTAGCTGGCTTGAACCAAAAAACTCTTTGATTGCTGCCATTACAGGTTTAGCATTTATGAGGTCATGAGGCATAATGTTTTCATTGGCAATATCTGTCAGTGTCATTTTTTCCTTGATAGTCCTTTCCATCCTGACCAGTCCTATCCTGAACTGATTTTCTAACAACTCACCAATGCCTCTTACCCTTCTGTTGCCTAAATGGTCAATATCATCAACCTCGCCTTTACCTGTTCTGAGATTGAGAAGATACCTGACGATTTCAATAATATCCCTATCCGTCAACACCCTTGTTTCTAAAGGTATGTCAAGTCCTAATTTCCTATTAATCTTTAATCTACCAACTGGAGACAGGTCGTATCTCTTTGCATCAAAAAATAGGCTGTTAAAAAGCTCCCTTGACGCATCAATAGTGGCTGGTTCGCCGGGTCTGAGTTTTTTATAGATCTCCTTTAATGCATCCTCCTGTGATGACATCTTGTCAGTTAGAAGGGTCTCCCTCAAAGATGGTAGGTAATTAATGTTATCAATAAACAATAGTTGCAGAACCTCTATCCCTGCATTCATTATTTTCTTGAATATCTCGTATGTTATCTCTCTATCCTTTTTCTCATCCTTTTTGTCCTTGCTTTCTGGATTACTATCAAATATTACCTCTCCTGTGTTTGGATCAACTATATCAGTAAGAGGCACCCTGCCTATGATGTCTTCTGCTTTTACAGGTATTGTCTTAATACCAGCACTTTCCATCTTCTTGAGAACGAGTTTGCTAATCTTATTACCTTCTTTTACTATAAGTTCCTTCGTCTCGGGATGATAAATATTTTCTGGTGCCTTCATCCCAATCAACACATCGCTAACAACTCTATGGCAACTTCCGTCCTTACTTATCCTGATTTCCTCTATGGGATAAAATGTCTTTAGGATATCCTCATTTGTATATCCAAGTGCCTTTAAGACAACAGTTGCAGGAAGTTTCTTTCTTCTATCAATACGAACATACAATATGTCCTTTGAGTCAAACTCAAAATCTAACCATGAACCCCTTACGGGAATTACCCTCGCAGTGTATAGTAGTCTCCCGCTTATGTGAGTTTTGCCTTTATCAGGAGCAAAATACACTCCGGGTGATCTATGTAATTGGCTAACAATAACTCTTTCAACACCATTTATTATAAAACTGCCTGTTTCCGTCATCATTGGGATATCGCCAACATAAACCTCTTGTTCTTTTGACTCCTTAAACCTTCTATTGGTTTTTTCATCCTTTTCAAAGATGTTGAGTCTTACCTTGATCCTTAAAGGTGAGGCATATGTGAGTCCTTTGTGTAAACACTCACGAGGCGTTATCTTTGGTTCACCTATGTTATAAGAAATGAAGTCTATTGACGCTGTGTCGTTGTAATCAGTGATAGGAAATACACTTTTTAATGCTGATTGGATTCCCTCATCAAGCCTTTCATGATGAGGTATATCCTTCTGCAAAAATCTTTCAAAAGACCTTTTTTGGAATTCTACTAAATAGGGAATCTCTAAAGAGACTGGCACCTTGCCAAAATCTACTCTCTCTCTTATTGATTTTGTCATAACTCTCCCTTGAAGATAATGGTTATAGGGTGGTTTGCAAATCTAGCATAACCACCCTATAATTTTGTTACCTAATTTTTTTATTTGATCTCTACTTTTGCTCCCTCTGCCTCTAACTTAGCCTTAATAGCATCAGCCTCTTCCTTGCTTACACCGGTCTTTACAGGTTTCGGGGCGTTGTCTACGAGATCCTTTGCCTCTTTTAGCCCAAGGCTTGTGAGTTCTCTAACAACCTTTATGACCTGAATCTTTTTATCACCTGCTGATGCAAGTATTACATCAAAACTCGTCTTTTCCTCTACCTCAGGAGCAGGTGCAGCACCACCTGCAGCAGGCATAGCTGCAACCGCCACAGGAGCTGCGGCTGTAACACCGTATCTTTCTTCAAACTCCTTAATAAACTTAGAGAGTTCAATAACCGTCATATTATCAATAAATTCAAATACCTCTTCTTTAGTTACTGCCATTTAAACAACCTCCTTTTATTGTTCTTTTTTGTTTTTTAACGCTTCTAATAGATACATAAATTTTGTAATAGGTGCACTAAATGCGGCTGCAAGTTTGCTTACAGGTGCATTCATAGTGCCAGCAAGGACACTGAGCAATACATTTCTTGGTGGTAGTTTAGATATCGCCTTTAGGTCCTGATGGCTAATCAGTGAGCCTTCAAAGACAGCGGATTTAATCTTTAACTTCTCATTCTTATCCGCAAATTCCAATATCTTCTTAGCCACACCAATTGAATCGTCATATCCAAAGGCAACAGCAGTAGTGCCAATAAAAAATTCTTGGGTCTTTTCTGCAGGTGTCCCCTTAGATGCCCTGAGTGCCAAGGTGTTTTTAACAACCTTGTATTCACCACCAACAGTCTTAAGGGAATTCCTTAATTCAGAAATCTCAGCAACTGTTAAACCCTTGTAATCAGTGATGACGATTGCCTTTGACCTTGAAAACCTATCTGATAGTTCAGCAACTTGGCGGGATTTTTTTTCCTTGGTTACCAGAAGCCTCCTCCTTTCCCAGAGACAAAGCACTACCAAAACTACTTTACATCTAACAGTCTCGGCAGGTGATATGCTCTTTAAATGGGCTTTAAACCCATGCCTGCTGTCTCTGACAATTGTTAAACAGACAAGGTCTGTTTTTTTATCCTATCTTTAGTTTGGATAGATCTATTTTAAGTCCCGGTCCTTGTGTTGAACTTATAGTAAGCCTTTTTAGATATCTACCCTTTGATGTTTGTGGCTTTGCCCTTACCACTGCCTTGAGGATTGCCATTAGATTTTCTACCAACTTGTCTTTTTCAAATGAAATCTTGCCAACCGGAATATGTAGAATCCCAGCCTTTTCTACCTTAAACTCTACCTTTCCAGCCTTTATCTCCTGCACTGCCTTTGCTATATCAAATGTGACGGTTCCTAATTTAGGGTTTGGCATCAGACCTCTTGGTCCAAGTATCTTTCCTAATTTACCGACCATTCCCATTACATCAGGGGTGGCAACTGCCTTGTCAAATTCTAACCATCCCTTCTGTATCTTTTCCACCATATCTTCTGCACCAACATAGTCAGCACCTGCTTCCCTTGCCTCTTTTTCCTTCTCTCCTTTAGCAAAAACCAACACCCTAACAGGCTTACCAGTACCATAAGGCAACACCACAGTCCCTCTCACCATCTGGTCTGATTTCCTTGGGTCAACACCTAAATTAATCGCAACATCTACTGTTTCATCAAACTTTGCAAATGCATTTGCCTTTAGTAAGTCTATTGCATCCTGTATTGAGTATTCTTTTAGAAGATCTACCTTTGCCTTTACATTTTCCATTTTCTTACCCATCTTAAACCTCCTACCCTTTTATCTCCACACCCATACTCTTTGCAGTGCCTTTGATTATTTTTACAGCAGCATCTAAAGATGTAGTGTTTAGGTCGCTCATTTTTGTTTTTGCAATCTCTACAACCTGTGCCTCTGTAAGACTGCCAACCTTTTCTTTGTTGGGGACTCCGGAACCTTTAACGATATTACATGCCTTCTTAATCAATTCAGAGGCAGGGGGTGTTTTCAATACAAATGTAAAAGACCTGTCTTTATAAATACTCAAGACTACCGGAACAAGTGTATCTCCCATGCTCTGTGTTTGTGCATTAAATTGTTTACAAAACTCCATTATGTTTATACCGTGAGGTCCTAACGCTGGTCCTACAGGCGGTGCTGGATTTGCCTTGCCAGCTGCTATAAGGAGTTTTACCTGCGCTGTTACTTCCTTTTTAGCCATCTCCTTCCTCCATCTATGACTTAATATTTATATCTTTTCAACCTGCGAAAATGACAATTCAACAGGGGTAAGCCTACCAAAGATGCTAACCATCACCTTTAATCTCCCATGATCCATATCCACTTCATCAATACTTCCTACAAAACTTGCAAAAGGACCATCAATTATCTTGACCTGATCGTCACGATTAAACTGGCTTTTGACAACAGGGACAGGACCACTTTCTATCTGCTGAAGAATTGTTTCAATCTCCTCAACCGGTACCGCAGTAGGATTAGAACCACCTACAAAACCAGTTACCTTCATGGTGTTGTTTACAAGAAGCCAAGTCTCGTCATTGAGTTCCATTTCAACAAGTATATAACCGGGATAAAACCTCTTGTCAGTCTCCTTCTTCTTTTTCCCTCTGAGCATTAGTATCTTCTCTTTGGGTACAAGTATCCTTCCAATCTTATCTTGGAGATTTTTGAGTTTAGCCCTTTCCTCAATAGATTGTTTTACCTTTTCTTCAAAACCTGAATAGGTGTGCACAACATACCAGTTCATATTATTCCTATCTGATAATAAAAGAGATTATCTTTGAGAGGCTGATGTCAACGATACCTAAAAATAACGAGACTATAAAAACCGTTATCAAAACCACCCATGTTGAGCCAATGAGTTCCTCTTTAGAAGGGTAATTTACCTTTTTTGTCTCAATCTTTACCTCTGTAAAAAAATCCTTTACCTTTTTAAACATTTTGCCTTCCTTTTTAAAAACAGGCCAGGAGGGATTTGAACCCCCAACCCTCGGATTTGGAGTCCGATGCTCTCGCCGTTAGAGCTACTGGCCTATGCCTTTGTCTCCTTATGAGTTGTATGTTTTTTGCAAGCCCTGCAAAACTTCTTTATCTGTATCTTATCCGTTGTGTTTTTCTTGTTCTTCATTGAGGAATAATTCTTGTTTTTACACTCCGTGCACTGAAAAAGTATAATCTCTCTCATATTTATTACCCCAGCACCTCAGTGACAACACCTGCACCTACTGTCCTGCCACCTTCTCTTATCGCAAACCTCAACTCCTTCTCCATCGCTATCGGAGCTATCAACTCAACACTTATCGATACATTATCCCCAGGCATCACCATCTCTACTCCCTCAGGTAACTGCGCTACCCCTGTTACATCCGTAGTCCTAAAATAAAACTGAGGCCTATATCCATTGAAAAACGGTGTGTGCCTACCTCCCTCCTCCTTCGTCAATATGTATACCTCTGCCTTGAACTTCGTGTGTGGAGTTATACTTCCAGGCTTCGCTAACACCATCCCCCTCTCTACCTCATCCTTACCTATACCCCTCAACAATACACCTATATTATCTCCTGCCCTGCCCTCATCCAATAACTTCCTAAACATCTCTACTCCCGTCGCTACCGTCTTCCTCGTCTCCCTAAACCCTACTATCTCTACTTCCTCTCCTACCTTGATTATACCCCTCTCCACTCTACCAGTCACTACCGTCCCCCTGCCAGATATGCTAAATACATCCTCTATCGGCATCAAAAACGGCTTGTCTATCGGCCTCTCAGGCGTCGGTACATACGCATCTACAGCTTCCATCAACTCCAATATGCACTTGAACTCTGGTGCATTAAAATCATTACTACTACTCTCCATCGCCTTCAACGCACTGCCCTTCACCACAGGTATCTCATTGCCAGGAAATCCATACTTGCTCAATAACTCCCTTACCTCTAACTCCACTAAATCCAATAACTCAGGATCATCTACCATGTCTACCTTGTTCATAAATACTACTATATACGGTACCCCTACCTGCCTCGCTAACAATATGTGCTCCCTCGTCTGAGGCATAGGACCATCAGCCGCACTCACTACCAATATCGCCCCATCCATCTGCGCCGCCCCAGTTATCATGTTCTTTACATAATCCGCATGACCAGGACAATCTACATGCGCATAATGCCTCTTGTCCGTCTCATACTCTACATGCGCCGTCGCTATCGTTATCCCCCTAGCCTTCTCCTCAGGCGCATTGTCTATCTGATCATATGCCCGATACTGCGCTAACCCCTTTATCGCTAATACCTTCGTTATCGCCGCCGTCAATGTCGTCTTGCCATGATCTACATGCCCTATCGTCCCTACATTTACATGCGGCTTCGTCCTCTCAAATTTTGCCTTTCCCATCTCTCCTTGCCTCCTTATT